>JBEHXI010000008.1:0-65166 GCA_048498775.1 Actinomycetota bacterium
CCGGCGTCAGGGTGCGGGCGGCGCGACGTACTGCGTGTAGTCGTCGATCACACCCGAGGTGTCGTGCGCCACGAACGCCGGGTCGTTGTCCGCCATGGCGAACGGCGGCGGGTCGGAGTTCACGTTGACGTATCCGTCGGAGAAGATCTGCGCCGTCGAGGTCACCTGCTCCTTGACGCACTGCTTGTCCGCCCCCGGAAGACCGCAGGGCTGCGCGACCTTCTCCACCGCCCGCAGTTCGATCTCGGTCGTGTCGGACCGCACGATCTGGTAGCCGCCGTCGATGATCTGGTCGCTGCTGAAGGCGTTCCCGGTGTCGGTGTTGGTGGTGGAGATCGACGCGTACAGCGTGCCGGACAGGTCCTGGGTCCCGGGAGTCCAGCACGGGGTGATGGTGATGACGCTGTGCGCCTCGGTGAAGTCGACGGAGAAGAGGCTGGTGTTCCAGTCCCAGTGGAAGGTGGCGGAGCCGGGGCAACCGGATCCCGCGGCGAGCGCGCTCACCTTCTGCGGCCGGGCTCCCCTCGTCACCTTGTAGATCTGCGCGGGCCTGGCCTTCTCGCCCGCCGAGCGGGACTGCCCGGCCAGTGCCGCCCGCAGGTTCGCCGCGGAGTGTCGCTGCGCGGCGGGACGCGGGGCGGGTGCCGAGGCGTCGGCGGTGGCCGGCAGCAGGCCGGCGCACAGCGCCGCCGACAACGCCGCCGCACCTGTCAGTGCCGTGCGCGGTGGATGCTTCACGAGCTTCCCCGTTCGTGAGAGGTTCCGGGCGGGACCAGCCTTACAGGAGCCCGCGGCGCCCAACAGACGAACGGGGCGGTCCCCTTGGGCGGTGTCTGTGACCGCGTGTACCCGCCCCGTGCGGAGTCCGGCAGGCTCCCACACCGTGGTCGCGCGGTGACCCCGGCGTGCCCGCCGGACCCACCTTGGCCCCAGCGCCGCACGCGACGGCCGCCGGGCGCGGGCCCGTTCCCGCCGCGTGCGGGGCCGCCATCCGCTGACGGGGCGTCAGCCGGCGCCCCGCACACCGGGCCGGTTCCGGGACTGTTCGGCCTCCGGCCGGGACCTTCGGCTCTGCCGTGCGGGCCGGTGGTGCTGGTTGGCTCGTCGGTGTGGCCGTGTTGGCACCGACGGCGCTCCGCGGAGCGCGAAGCGCAGGTGCTTGCCCCTACCGAACCGGAAGGCAGCTATGGCAACCGCTCTTTCGTCGCTGACCGCATGCACCCTGACCGTCCTCACCGGCGAGGACGGCAGCCGCTCGCCCACCGCCCGTCTGGCCGGTGAACTCGACCTGGACAGCGTCCCCGCGGTGGAGGAGGGACTGAACCGGCTCCTCACCCCCGGAACACGGCTCCTGGTCCTGGACCTGTCCGGCATCTCCTTCTGCGACGTCTCCGGCGTCAACCTCTTCCTGCGCCTCCACCGCCGCTGCCGGGCGGCCGGCGCGCGACTGCGTCTTCACCAGGTGCCGCGCCGGCCCGCCCGGGTCATGCGGGAACTGGAACTGCACCACCTGGTCACCTGTCTGTTCCAGGAGACCGCCGCACCGGCCCGGCCCGCCGCCTGACCCGTGCGGCGCCCGGTGCCGTGGGGCCGGGTGCGCCGTTCAGCGGGTGGCCGGGGGCGCGGCGGCACCGGCCGCCGTGCCGAACCGCACGTCGAGCACGGGGTGCAGTTCGACGCCGTTGGGCGCGACGCCCGCCTGGCCGTGCAGGGAGTCGAAGAAGCCGACCCCGGTCACGGTCACCGGCACGTTGGCGCCGGCCAGGGTGGCGGAGGGCGTGTACCGCGCGTCGAACTTGGCGCGTGCCCGGCCGACGAGGGCCTTGAACGGGCTCGCGGTGCCCACGCACGACGGGTCCGGGATCTCGGTGATCATCGTGTGCCCGGCGTTGTCGCGGAGGATCAGGTGGTAGTCCGAGTCGGCCGGGACGAGCGCGTACCTGTCCAGGGTGGCGGTCACGCGGTACACCGTGGTCTCGACGGGCGGGATCCGGTTGTTCCCGGGCAGGGTGCGCGGTGCGGGCCGGGCTGTGAGCGCCGCGATCGTGGTGGGCGTGACGGACCGCAGGTCGACCCGTCCGGCGTCGGGGTCGCTCCCGGTCTTCACGGTGAAGCGTGAGCCACCGCACCGTTCGGCCGGTGCCGTGGCGGTGCTCTGGTGCGGTGCGGTCGCGGGCGCCGCGGCCGCGGCGGTCGGTGCCAGGACGGCGGCCAGCACGGCGGGCACGAGCGCGGCGAGGTGGTTGCACCGGGTGTCGGACACGGCGCCTCCCGGGTGGGCGCGGCGGTGAAGGGCCGACGGCCGCGACGACCGGCCCCCGGTGTGAGTCGTCGGCCCGCTCGATCGGTTGGTGGGTCCGGCGGGGCCGGACACCTCCCCACGCTAGGTCCGCCGGAAGACACCCGCAAACCAGCCGGCACGCACGGTCGGGCGCGGGCTCGCGCCGGCGTCAGTCGAGGAAGGTCACGGTCTCGGCGAGGGGGGCCCGGCCGGTGCGGGCGTGGGGTACCGCGGGATCCTCGAAACCGATGGACATCCCGCAGAACAGGACGAGTTCGCCCGGCGGATTCACGACCTCGGCCACGCTCCGGTGGTACACCGACCACGCCATCTGCGGGCAGCTGTGCAGCCCCTCGCAGCGGAGCAGCAGCATCACGGTCTGCAGGTACATGCCGAGGTCGGCCCACTGGGGCGGCCCCATGGTGCGGTCGATGTAGCAGAACAGGGCGGCCGGCGCGCCGAAGCAGTCCCAGTTCGCCTCGACCGACCGCTGCCGGGCCCGCGCGTCGTCGCGCCGGATGCCGAGCGCGGCGAAGCGCTGCCCGGCCGCCCCGCGCCGGCGCTCCCGGTACGGAGCCCCCAGCCGGGCCGGATACATCGCGAACCGGGGCTCGTCCCCCGGATCTCCCGCGGCCAGGCGCTCGGCGGTGCGTTTCTTCAGCTCGGCGAGGGACGCGCCCGTCAGCACGTGGACGTTCCAGGGCTGGAGGTTCCCGCCGGACGGGCTCCGGGCGGCGGCCGCGAGGACCCGTTCGAGGACCTCCCTCGGCACCGGCTCACCGGTGAAGCCGCGTACCGCCCGCCGGCTCGCCACCGCTTCGTAGACGTCCATCAGGTGCATCACCGCTCCCTGCCGTGTCGGCCGTCGCGGATCCTGTCGGGCCGCGTTGGTCGTTGGTCTGTGTCTGTCCGCCGCCTTGACGGACGGGAGCGCGAGAACGTGACGGACGCGCCCGGCGGCCGCGGGCCGGCGGCCGTACTACGCTCGAAAGGTGACGGACCCGGCCGGGCCGCGCCGCAGGGAGCGCAGCGGGGCGGCCGCGGACCACGCGGCTGTGCGGGGGTGCCGGCCGGATCGCGGCGAAGGGAGCGATCCGACGTGTCTGTCACCTCACGTGCCCCGGCCCCGCTGCCCGTGCACCGGCAGTGCCCGTTCGATCCGCCGGGTGAGTACGCGGCGCTGCGCGAGGGGGAGCGGGCCGCCGAGCTGGCGCTGCCGGACGGGACGGTCGGCTGGCTGCTCACCCGGTACGGCGACGTCCACGACCTGCTCGCCGACGGCCGGTTCAGCTCCGATCCCCGGCGCATCTCGCCACCGGTGCGGCCCTTCCCGATCCGCGACCGCGATCCACGCATGCGCGGGGCGTTCATCGGCATGGACCCGCCGGAGCACACCCGGTACCGGCATCTGCTGGCCCGGTGGTTCACGCTGCGGCGGATGCGTGAGCTGGCACCGCGCATCGACCGCATCATCGCCGACCACCTGGACGCGATGGAGCGCGCCGGCCCGCCCGCCGACCTGGTGGAGGCCTTCGCCCGGCCGATCCCCTCGCTGGTGATCTGCGAGCTGCTGGGCGTGCCGTACGGTGATCGCGGCGCCTTCCAGCGGTGGGCCGACACCATGCTGCGGCTGGATCGCACCGCGCAGGAGGCTCTCGCCGCGCGGGACGCCGTCTGGGACTACATGCGGGCCCTGGTCGCCGCCAAGCGGCGGCAGCCGGACGACGCCCTGCTGTCCCGGCTCGTCCACGACCGGGAGACGCCGGAACGGCTGGACGACGAGGAGCTGACGGGCGTCGGACTGCTGCTGCTGATCGCCGGACACGAGACGACGGCCAACATGCTGGCGCTGGGCACCTTCGCGCTGCTGACCCATCCGCACCAGGCCCGCCTCGTGCGCGAGCGGCCGGAGCTGTCCCTTCCGGCGGTCGAGGAACTGCTGCGCTACCTGACCATCGTCCATCTCGGCGTGGTGCGGGTCGCCCGTGAGGACGCCGACATCGCGGGGGTGCGGGTGCGCGCCGGCCAGACCGTGGTCGGGTCGCTCGCCGCGGCCAACCGGGACCCGGAGCAGTTCCCCGACCCGGACCGGCTGGACATCGCCCGCGGCGCCGCACACCATCTCGCCTTCGGCCACGGCATCCACCAGTGCCTGGGCCAGCACCTGGCCCGGCTGGAGATGACCGCGGGCTATCCGGCGCTGCTGCGCCGCTTCCCCACGCTGCGCCTGGCGGTGCCGCCCGAGCAGGTTCCGATGCGGGAGGACATGTTCATCTACGGGGTCCACCGGCTCCCGGTGACCTGGGAGGGGTGAGCGCGGTGCGCATCGAGATCGACCGCGACCGCTGCCGCGGGGCGGGCCTGTGCGCCCTGCACGCCCCGGAGCTGTTCGACCAGTCGGAGGACGACGGCCTGGTCGTCCTCCTCCAGGACCGGCCCGGCCCGGAGCTGCACGAGCGCGCCCGCCTGGCCGAGCGGCTCTGCCCGAACAGCGTCATCCGCACGCTCGGCGAGGAACGGTAGCGGACGCGCCGAGCGCGCCTGCGGGCCGCCCGGCGGAGGTGGCGGGCGAACGCCGGGTGGCGGGCTCGCCGGGCCATGGGTGACCGAGCGCGGCCCGCTGAGCGCCTTCGGCCACGCCTGCCCCGCCGGCGTCCGCGCCGGGGTTCCTACGTGCCGCGCCAACTGCTCGCATACCGGCGGCAAACCGCCGTCTCCTAGCCTGGCGCGCACCCCCCGCCCCGGCCCCCCGGCGCACCACCGCCCCCGGGGAGCGCGTCGGCCACCGTCGAGCTGTGAGGTCCGCGTGGAGAACTTGCTGAGGCTGGTCGACGACATCGCGGTGCTGGAGTCGGCGTGGGAGCGCAGGCCCTTCGTCAGCACCCCGCGGGGCGGCTTCGACGCCGTCTTCACGGTGGCCGCGGCCGAGCGGCTGCTCTTCGCCGGCCTGCCGCTGGCGTCGGCGCGGCTCTTCCGGGACGGGCGGCCGCTGCCCTCCGGGCTGATCGCGCGTTCCGGCGGATCCGGCGCCCGCGTGCGGGACCGTCAGGTGGACGGCGCGAAGGTCATCCGGCACGTCGGTGACGGCGCGACGCTGACCCTGGAGGACCTGCAGTCCCACTCCCCGCGGATCGCGGCGTTCGCCGCCGCGCTGTTCCGGGAGACCGGCTACGAGGCCGACTGCACCGCCTTCCTGACCCCGCCGCACTCCCGCGGCGTCGATCCGCACTACGACCCGGTCAGCGTCTTCCTGCGGCAGGTGCACGGCGCCAAGCGGTGGCGGATCAGCGCACCGGCGGTCCGCTGGCCGGGCCGCCGCACCGGCTTCGACGCGGCGGCCGTCGCCGCGGCAGGGGAACCGGTGCTCGACGTGGTGCTGCGGGAAGGGCAGTGCCTGTACATACCGCGCGGCTTCGTCCACGTCGGCGAGACCGCCGGGGAGCCGTCCGTCCACCTGTCGGTCAGCCTGCGCGCGGCCACCTGGGGCTCGGTGCTGGGAGTCCTGCTCGCGGCGGCGGCCGAGGAGTCGGAGGAACTGCGCGAGTCGCTGCCTCCGCGGTTCGCCACCGCCGACACCCGGCAGCTGTTCCAGGACCGGCTGAACCTGTTCGCCAAGCACCTGGCGGCGCTGCGCTGGGACGACGCGCCCCTCGCGCGGCTGCGGGCCGAGGCGGACCAGCCCGTCCACCGGCCCGGAGCCCTGTCGGAGGCGCTGGCCGGCCGGTGAGCCGTCACCCCGGGGCCGGACCGGTCGCCGCGCCGGCCGGGCGGGCCCGCGCGGTGGTCCGCGCGGCCGCGGCGAGCGCCCGAAGATAGCGGTACACCAGCGCGGGCAGCGCGTACGCCTCGCCGTGCGCGGTGACCTCCGCCTCGGGGACGGACAGCAGATTGTCCTCGACGAGTTCGGCGAACATCCGCTCGGCCGGTGCCTCGCCTCCGTACAGGGCGGTCAGCAGGGCCTCCCGGCCGAAGACGGGTCCCGCGGTGCGCGCCAGGGCGACCAGGGCGCTGCCGCAGTCGGACGGCAGGCCCCGCAGGAACTCCTCCAGCCGGGCCCGCACCGACACGTCACCCACGGCCAGTTCCTCGAAGAGCACCCGGTCGTCAGTGAGCCGCTTCGCGTACCAGTCCAGCGGTACGTGCCGCATCATCGCCAGCTTGGTGCCCAGCACCCGCAGCGCCAGCGGAACGGCACCGCAGTGGGCGACCAGTCGCCGCGCCGACCCCGGGTCGTCCAGCGTCCGGTCCGGTCCGATCAGCCGGGCCAGCAGGTCGAGCGCCTCCTCGTCGGTGAGGCTGCCGAGTTCCACCCGCAGGACCGCCTCCAGGCCGCTGAGCTTGCGCCGGCTGGTGACGATGACCCGGCTGCCGCCCGATCCGGGCAGCAGGGCCCGCACCGTGCCCTCGTCCACCGCGCCGTCCAGCACCAGCAGGACGGTCCGCCCGGCCAGCCACGACCGCCACAGGGCGCCGGCCTGCGCCCCGGCGGGGATGGCCGACTCCGGGACGCCCGCGTCGCGCAGCAACTGGGCGGCGACCTCGTGGGGCTTGCGGGGCAGGCCCGCGTCGTCGCACAGCGCCCCGAGCATCAGCCCGTCGGCGAAGTGGTCCTTGAGCAGGTGGCCCGCCCGGACCGCGAGCGCGGTCTTGCCGGTGCACAGCGGCCCGGTGAGAACGGCCACGTCGACGGCGGAGCGTGGATCGCCCAGGACGTTCAGGAGAGTCTCCAGTTGCTCCGCGCGGCCGACGAAGTCCGGTACGTCCCGGGGGAGTTGGTTGGCGCAGGCCCCGGCGCCCGCGGCGGCGGCCGGGCGCCGGGCGGCCGCGGGGGCGGCCGTGCCCCGCAGGAGGCGCCGGTAGAGCCCGGTCAGCACCGGACTCGGATCGATGCCCAGTTCGCGCGCCATGTGCTGGCGCACGTCGTCGAAGTAGGCCAGGGCCTCCACGGTGCGCCCGCAGCCGGCCAGCGCGGTCATCTTGGCCACCCCCAGCCGCTCGCGGAACGGATGCTGGGCCAGGACCTCGTCGACGCTCTCCAGGATCTGCGCGTGCTGGCCGAGATCGCACCGCACCTCCGCCCAGTCCTCGTAGACCGCGAGGTACTTGGCGAACAGGCGCTCCGACTCCTCCTGGGCCAGCGGGGCGTCGGCGAACTCGGCCAGCGGCGGGCCGGTCCAGCAGCGGACGGCCGCCTCCAGCAGCTGGATCGCGCCGTGCGGGTCGCCCTGGCGTAACAGCCGTCTGCCCGCTTCGGCGAAGTTCTCGAACCGGGCCAGGTCGAGCTCCTCGGGCTCGACGCGGATGAGGTAGCCCGGCGGCAGATAGTCGATCCGGTCGCCGACCGCCTTGCGCAGCGCGGTGACGTAGACCTGGAGGTTCTTGCGGGCGGTGCGTGGCGGTGCCTGGTGCCACAGGGCCTCGGTCAGCCGGTCGGTGGACACCACGTGATTGGCCCGGCAGAGCAGGACCGCGAGCAGGAGCCGCTGCTTGGGCGGTCCGGCCTGCAGCGGCCGTCCCGCGGCGGTGACGGCGAGTCTGCCGAGGACCTCGAATCTGACCGGGTCCACCGCACCGGATGTGTCCCGCATACCCCACCCCGTTGGTCGATGCACAGGTGCCGGAAGGTGCTTGGTGCGTTGGGGCATTGCCGGCGGGCCACCGGACACGCGGGCCGAGGCCGGTACCGGTGGTTCCGGACAGATGGTTCCGAACAGGTGGTGCCGAAGTGGCGCCGAAGCGGTCAGGGCAGGTGCACCCGGCAGCCGAAGTCACCGCCGCATACCGGTTCGATGGACGGTGCCCCCAATTGTGAGCAGCGACCCAGGCGTCGGCAAGCCCCTCCCGGAGCCGCCGGGGAGCGCGCCGGGAGGTGCCGACGCGACGGCCAACTGAGCGCATACCGCTCGTAAACCGGGGGTTCCTAACGTCGTGCCAGTCGCCGGAAGCGCTCCGGCGGCTCACGGATGGGAGACAGCCATGGCCAACCCCGATGTCGTTGCCCACAGTGCCGGTGACGGTGACGACGACGCGCCCTGCGGCATCCAGGTCGGTTCCGCCGCCGTTCCCGGTGACGTTGTCGCCCACCGGGCCGAGCCGGAGTCGCCCGGTGTGGCGTGCGGTGTCCAGCTCGGCATCAGCGAGGAGGACGACGACGTGATCGCCCACAGTGCCGGTGACGGCGAGGACGACGCGCCCTGCGGCATCCAGGTCGGTTCCGCCGCCGTTCCCGGTGACGTTGTCGCCCACCGGGCCGAGCCGGAGTCGCCCGGTGTGGCGTGCGGTGTCCAGCTCGGCATCAGCGAGGAGGACGACGACGTGATCGCCCACAGCGCGGGTGACGGCGAGGACGACGCGCCCTGCGGCATCCAGGTCGGCTCTGCCTGACCGTCCGTGACCGCCGGCCCCGGATCCGGCCGCGCGGCGACGCGTTCCACAGCAACCGGCCTGGAAGGGCGTGGCATCGCCCCGCCGTTCCAGGCCAGTCGTGCCCGAGGAGCTCAGGAGAGACGATGATCGGTACCCGGCTGGACGAACGCGACGAGCCCCGCAGGATCAAGAGCGCCCGCGGCTGGTGGTTCATCGGCAACCAGACCTGGACGCTGCTGCGGCCCGAACACGTCCGGCGGGACGGCACCCTGCGCGAGGACATCGACGCCTTCCTGCGCGAGAACGGCGCGTACCGGCCGCGCACCCCCAAGTCGTTCTCGCTGACCGTGCTCACCAGCACCGCCTGCAACCTCGGCTGCGGCTACTGCTTCCAGAACACCGCGCTCGACCCGAGCGGCGGCAACCGCCCGCTGCGGATCGGCCGCGAGCGCCTGGATCGCGACACCATCGACCGCATCGTCCGGTTCACCGCGGGGCGGATGGAGCAGGCCGGACTGGACAAGCTGTACCTGCTGCTGTTCGGCGGCGAGCCGCTGCTCAACCCCCGGGGCTGCCTGGAACTGCTGCGGCGGTCCCACGACATCGGCCTGTACCTGGCCACCATGACCACCAACGGCGTCCTGCTGACCCCGAAGCTCGCCGTCGATCTGCGCGCGGCCGGGCTGCGCGGAGTACAGGTGACCTTCGACGGCAGCCGCGAGGACCACGACCGCATCCGGGTCAAACACTCCGGCGGCGCGACCTTCGAGACCATCGTGCGCAACGTGGGCCGGGCCACCGAGGCCACCGATCTGCGCTGGAACTTCCGGGTCAACGTCTCGCACCACAACTTCGACCGCATCGGCGACCTGTTCTCCCAGCTGGACGGCAGGGTCGATCCGGCCCGCTGCACGGTGACCTTCGCCTGGGTCGGCGACGCCGGCTTCGGCTACGGCAACGAACTGCGCCACGCCGACGCGGTGTGCGACGGCTTCGTCGCCTGGAACATCGCCGCGCTGGAGGCGGGCTACCGCGTCGTCCGGCCCAGCATGCGCACCACCTGCCAGATCTGCTCGGTGCCCGGCGGCAGGCACGGCGCCGTCGTCAACGCCGACGGCCGGCTGTACAGCAGCTGGCAGTCGGCCGGGAAGAACGGCTGGGACGTCGGCACCGTCGACGACGGCTACCGCGACGTCACCGAGGTCCCCGAACGCTGGGTGACCTGCGGCTACGAGTACGAGCAGGCCGAAGACGCGGTGGCGGCCGAGTTCCAGGACCGGGTCGACGGCCGGATCCTGGACTACCTGTACGAAACCGGCCGGCTGTAGGGCGGCGCGATGGACGACAGTCCGGCGAAGCGGGGCCGGCGATGCTGACGCTGCCCGGTGTCCTGCGCGCCAACCGCGACTTCCGCCTCGCCTTCCTCGCCGACCTCACCTCCTCCCTGGGCAGCAACGCCTCGACCATCGCCTTCCCGCTCCTGGTGCTGAGCCTGCACGGCAACGCCCTGCAGGCCGGCCTGGTGGCCACCGTGTCGGTCGCCACCCGGCTGGCGCTGCGGCTGCCGGCCGGCTACCTGGTGGACCGGTGCAGCTGGCGCACCGTCATGCTCGGCACCGACGCGGTCCGCTGCGCGGCGCTCGGCAGCATTCCGGCCGCCGCCCTCCTCGGAGGACCGGCCTACCCGCACCTGCTGGCGGTGGCGGTGGTCGAGGGCAGCGCCACCGCGCTGTTCGGGCCGGCGGTGACCACGCTGACGCGGGATGTCGCCACCGGCCCGCAACTGCCCGAGGCACTCGGCCTGGGGCAGGCCGTCCAGGCGGTGACCACGCTGGTGGGCCCGGCCCTGGGCGGTGCCCTGTTCGCGGTGGACCGGATCCTGCCGTTCACCGCGGACGCGGTGTCCTACGCCGGGTCCGTGCTGCTGGTGTGGCGGATCGCGGTGCGTCCCGCCCCGGCCGCGGGCCGCGCCGCGACCGCGGCGGCGGGCGGCGTGACCGCCGGCCTCAGGTGGCTGTTCCGCGAGCGGGTGCTGTTCACCGTCATGCTCTACGCGAGCGTGATCAACATGGTCGCGGCGGCCATCGACGTGATGGTCGTCGTCGTGCTGCGCTCCCACGGCGAGTCCGGCCCGCTGATCGGGCTGATCGTCTCCTGCGCCGGCGTCGGCGCGGTGATCGGCTCGCTGCTGGCCCCCCGGATCGTGCGCACCCTGGCGGTGCCCACGATCCTGCTGGGGATCGGCACCGGATGGGCGGCGGTGCTCGCCGTCTTCGCGCTGGTCTACTCCCCGTTCCTGACCGCCGCACTGCTCACCGTGCTGATGACGCTCTCCCCGGCCGCCGGGGTGGCCGTCGGGAACGCCCTGTACAGCCGCACGCCGCGCCCGCTGATCGGCCGGGTCAGCGCGGGGACCAGCGTGCTGCTCACCGGGCTGTCCGCGCTGGGCCCGATCGCCGCCGGCGCCCTGGTCGAGGCGTTCGGCGCCGCGGGCGGCTGGCTGGTCATGGCCGGGGTGACGGCGGCGGTGACCGCGGCCGGCTGGCTTCCGCTGCAGGCCTCCCGGTACCTGGCACCCGCTGAGCCGGCCGGGCCGCCGCAGGCCGCGACCGCGCCGCCGTCCGCCCCGGCCCGCCCCGACGTCGTCGCCCACCGCGAGCAGCCGGACGAACCGGATCAAGGAGACGCGCGATGACCCTCCCCACCGCCGCCCCGCTCCCGGCCGTCCCCGCCGACCCCTACCGGTGGCTGGAGGACCCGGCCGGCCCGCGCACCCGCGCGTGGGAGGAGGCGCACGAGACGGCGTTCCGGCAGGCCGCCGACGGCTGGCGGCTGCGCCGGGCGCTGGCCGGGCGGCTCACCGCGCTGACCGCTCAGCCCGGCGCGGTCTCCGCCCCCCGGCCCTTCGGCGACCTGCTGTTCCACACCCGCCTGGCGCCGCACGCGGAGCATCCCCGGCTGGTGGTGACCGACCCGGACGGCACCGAACGGACCCTGGTCGACCCGGCGGTGCTCGACCCCGCCGGCCACACGACCCTGGAGGCCTGGGAACCGTCCTGGGACGGCACCCTGCTCGCCTACCAGATCGCGGCCGGCGGCACGGAGCACTGCGAGCTGTACGTCCTCGACACCCGCAGCGGCGCGCTCGTCGACGGCCCCATCGACCGGGTGCGCCGGACGTCCGTGGCGTGGCTGCCGGGCGGCACCGGCTTCTACTACGTGCGGCGTCTGCACCCGTCCCGCCACCCCGGCGAGGAGCAGTACCACCGCCGGGTCTACCTGCACACCGTGGGACGGCCCGGCACCGAGGACGTCCTGATCTTCGGCGCCGGCCGGGAGAGGACGCAGCACTACACGGTGCGGACCTCGCCCGACGGCCGGTGGCTGGTGCTCAGCGCGGCCGCGGGAACCTCACCGGCCCGGGACGTGTGGCTGGCCGACCTGGCCGCGTCCGGTCCGGCCCGGCCGCGCTTCCGGACCGTGCAGGAAGGCGTGGACGCCCGCACCTCGGCGCACGTCGGGCCCGGTGCCGCGCCCGAGGGCAGCTGCCTGGTCTTCACCGAACTGGGCGCGGGCCGCGGCCGGCTGGCCCGCACCACCCCCGCCGACCCTGCCCCCGCCACCTGGCGGGACGTGCTGCCCGCCGACCCGGAGGCGGTGCTGGAGGACTTCGCGCTGCTCGACGCCGGGACGGGCGCCGGGCCGGTCCTGCTGGCGTCCTGGACACGCCACGCCGTGGGCGAACTGACCGTGCACGACCCGGCGGACGGCCGGCTGCTGCGCGCGCTGAGCCTGCCGCCCTGCTCGTCGGTCGGCCCCCTCAGGACCGGCGTGAGCCGGCCCGCCGAGGCCTGGTTCACCCTGGGCGGCTTCACCGCCCCGGCCCGCGTCCACCACTTCGACGCCCGCACCGGCGAGGTGACGCCCTGGCAGGCGCCCGATCCCGGGCCGCGCCCGGCCGCCGTCCGCACCCGGCAGCTGGTCTTCCGCTCCTACGACGGCACCGCCGTGCGGATGTTCGTGATCGCACCGGACGACGACGGCCCGCGCCGGCCCCGGCCGGCCATCCTCACCGGCTACGGCGGCTTCGGCCAGTCACTGACCCCCTGCCACTCGCCGGAGGCCGTCGCGTGGGCCGAGGCCGGCGGCGTCTACGCGATCGCCTGCGTCCGCGGCGGCGGAGAGGAAGGCGACCAGTGGCACCGGGCCGGCATGCGCGAGCACAAGCAGAACACCTTCGACGACCTCGACGCCGCCGCCGGCCACTTGCTCGCCGAGGGCTGGACCACCCGCGGGCAACTGGGCGTCTGGGGAGCCTCCAACGGGGGCCTACTGGCCGGCGCGGCCCTCACCCAGCACCCCGGCACGTACGCCGCCGCGGCCTGCGTGGCGCCCCTGCTGGACATGGCCCGCTACGAACTGTCCGGCCTCGGCCCGACCTGGGCCGGAGAGTACGGCACGGCCGCCGACCCCGAACAGCTGCGCTGGCTGCTGTCGTACTCCCCGTACCACCACGTCGAGCCCGGAGCGCGCTATCCGGCGGTGCTGTTCACCGTCTTCGACGGCGACAGCCGCGTCGACCCGCTGCACGCCCGCAAGATGTGCGCCGCGCTGGAGGCCGCCACCGGCAGCGGACAGCCGGTGCTGTACCGGCTCGAACGCGGTGTGGGGCACGGCGCGAGGTCCACCTCCAGCCGCGTGGCGCTCCTCGCCGACCTGCTGGCCTTCTTCGCCGACCGGCTCGGCCTGGACGGCGCCCCGCCCGCGTCCGAAGCCGGCCGGCAGCGGTGAACCGGGCCGCCGGCCCGCCGCCCCGGCCGGGCACCCGCGCGCCGGCATACCCGTCCCATACCGGTCCCGCACCGGGCGGCAACCACCGGCTGCGACCCTCGGGGAATCCGGCCGCCGCACCGCGCCCTGGGCCCCGGGAACCGTGAAGGGGGAACATGCGCCTGGCCGAGATCATCGCGCTGCGTCCGGTCGTCGCCGCCGGGCTGCTGGTCATGCTCACCCGCAGGTGCCCGCTGCACTGCGCGCACTGCTCGACCGCGTCCACCATGACCGCGGCCCACACCGACGCCGACGCGCTGCGCCGCTTCTTCGCGACCTTCCGGCCCGGCCGGCGGCCCGAGGTGGTCATGCTGACCGGCGGCGAACCGCTGCTGCGCCCGGCCCTGGTCACCGAACTGGCCGCGGCCGCACGGGCCGCCGGATCCCGCACCGCCGTCCTGACCGGTGCCTTCTTCGCCCGGAACGCGGCAGGCCTGCCGGACCGGCTCCGCCAGGCCGTCCGCGCGGTCGACCACGTCTCGGTCAGCGTCGACGCCTTCCACGAGCGGGAGGTGCCGCGCGCCGACGTCTTCCGGCTGCTGCGCCGGCTGCTCGACCAGGGCACCGCGGTCAGCCTGCACCTCACCGGCACCGGACCCGACGACCCCTATCTGGCCGGGCTCACCGGCGAGGTCACGCGGGTGTTCGGCGGCACGGTGCCGATGCTGGTCGGTCAGGTGCGGCCGGCCGGGCGGGCCGCCGCCTGGGCGTCGAGCGCCACCGGAGCCGGCGCGGCGGTGCCGTGCGCCATGGCCGCCTGGCCGGTGGTGACCTGCGACGGGGCCATCGCCGCGTGCTGCAACCAGGACGTGGTCGACGGCCCGGACCGCCCGGACCATCTGCGCCTTGGGCACATCGGCGCCGACACCTGGGCGGACATCGCGACGCGGACGGCCGCCTGTCCCGTGCTGCGGACCATCCGGACCCTCGGCCCGGCCGGCTGGGACGACCCGCGGGACGCGGAGCCGTACTGCACCGCCTGCCGGCGCCTCGGGACCAGGCCCGCGGCGATGCGGCAGGCCACGGCCGTCGGCTCGGGCCCGGTCGGTGAACTGCTGGACTGGACGGTCGCCCGCCGCCAGGCCGAGGCCGGCCCGGTGGCGCTGGTGCGCCGCTACGGCTGCGCCCCCTACGCCCCGCTGGTGGACACCGACGCCCGACCCGCCGCGGAGCGTGTCCGATGACCGCCGCGCCGGACGGCCCGCCCGGGGCGGGAAGCGGGCTGCGGACGACGCTGCGCCTCGCGGCCCCCGCGCTCGCCGCCGTCACGGAACGTCTGTGGCGCCCAACGGGTATGACGGCCCGTTACATCGCCTACCTGTACGCCATGCACGAGGTCGTGCGGGCGTCGGTGCCCCTGATGGAGGCCGCCGCGCTGCGCTGCCGGACGTACCCGCCCGGCGACCGCGCCGCCGGAGGGCTGCGCGCCTACCTCGCCGACCACATCCGCGAGGAGCGCCACCACGACGAGTGGCTGCTGGACGACCTGGCCGCCGCCGGCGAACCGGACCCGCCGACGCTGCTGGGACGGCAGCCGGGACCGCAGGTGGCCCGGCTGGTGGGCGCCCAGTACTACTGGATCGCCCACCACAGTCCGCTGTGCCTGCTGGGCTACATCGCCGCCCTGGAGGCCAACGCGCCGTCCCCGCACCTCGCCGACCGGCTCTCGGCCGCGACCGGTCTGCCCGACGCCGCCTTCCGCACCGTCCGCCACCACGCGGTGGTGGACGGCGGCCACAGCGACGCGGTCTTCACCCTGCTGGACCGGCTGCCGCTGACGACCACCCAGGCCAGGGCGGTCACCGTCAGCGCGCTGACCACGGTGACCGCCCTGATCGACCTCTTCGAGACCCTGGGAGCCCCCCGATGACCGCATCCCCGTCCGACACCGGCGGCGCCCCCGACACCCCCGACACCCCCGACACCCCGGACACGCCGGGCACCTGCGAGGCGCTGGCCGCGCTGGAGGCCGCGGGCTTCCCCGTCGCCGCCTTCAGCCCGGAGCAGTCCGCCGTCCTCGCCGGGCTGTCCGGCGCGGAGGTGGCCCTGCTGACCGAACTCAAGCGGCGGCTGGACGCGGTGGAACCGGAGGTGCAGGCGCACAACGTCATCGCCGGAGCGGCCCTCTTCTGACCGCTGTCCGCTCTGCCCCCGTGCGACGGCGTCGCGGAGCCCCGTGCCGCTTACGAGGCCGACAAAGGCTGACAAGGCTGACAAAGGCCGATGAAGCCGACGAAGAAGGTGTGGCCCATGAAGTGCGCCACCTGCGATGCGACGCCGCCGGACGGCGCCCGCTTCTGCCCGGCCTGCGGTTCCCCGTGCGCGCCACCGGGCCCGGCCCCCACCGAGACCCGCAAGACGGTCACCGTGGTCTTCTGTGACCTGGTGGGCTCCACCGCCCTGTCCGGACGGCTCGATCCGGAGATCCTGCGGTCGGTGGTCCTGCGGTACTTCGAGCTGATGCGACGTCAGATCGAGGCGCACGGCGGGACGGTGGAGAAGTTCATCGGCGACGCGGTCATGGCGGTCTTCGGAGTGCCGGTCACCCACGAGGACGACGCCCGCCGCGCGGCCGCCGCGGCCCTGGAGATGTGCCAGGCCCTCACCGAGCTCAACGACGACCTCCTCGGCACGGTGGGCGTGCGCCTCGACGTACGCATCGGGGTGAACACCGGTGAGGTGGTCGCCACCACGGACGCCGCCGTGCGCCAGGCACTCGTCTCCGGCGAGGTCGTCAACGTCGCCGCGCGCCTGCAACAGCACGCGGCCGCGGGACAGATCCTCATCGGCCCGGACACCCGGCAGGCCGCCGGGGCCGCTCTGCTCGTCGAACCGGCCGGCCCGCTGGAACTCAAGGGCGTGAGCGGTCCGGTGCGCGCCTGGCGGCTGCTCGCGGTGCGCCCCGACGACCCGGAGGTGGTGCGGCGCTTCGACGTCCCGTTCACCGGCCGGGAGGACGAACTCGCCCGGCTGCGGGCCCTCACCGCCGGCCCGGCCGGGGAGCCGTCCGCCAGGCTGGCCGTCGTGTCCGGCGACGCCGGGATCGGCAAGACGCGCCTGGTCAGGCAGTGGCTGGACGGGCCGGACGGACCGGGCGTCCGCTGGGGTGCGGGCCGCTGCCGCGCCCACCACGACCAGGCGACCCTCGCACCGCTCGCCGCGGCCCTGCGGCACCTGCTGAGCGATCCCGCCGCCGGTGCGGCCCTGCGCGGCGAACCGGCGGCCCGCGCGCTCGGGCGACTGCGGCGCGGCTTCCTGCCGGACGGCGCCGCCCTGCCGACGCTCGGCGACACCTGCGCGGCCATCACCGAGGTCCTGCGGGAACTCGCGGCGGAACGCCCGGTGGTGCTGGTGCTCGACGACTGCCAGTGGGCGGACCCCGCGCTGCTGGACGTGGCGGACCGGCTGGTGGCCGGCCTGCCGCACTCCGCGGTGCTGATCGTCTGCGTCGCGCGCCCTGACGCGGCGGAACTGCGGCCCCAGTGGGCGCCGCGGGCCCGACCGGACCTGTTCCGGCTGACGGTGCCCGCGCTGACCGGCGAGCAGTGCCGGGTGCTCGCCGCCCACCTGGCCGACGTCTCGGCCCACGCCACCGTCGCCCAGGCCGTGGAACGGGCCGAGGGCAACCCGTTCGTCCTGGAGCAACTCGTCGCGGTCCTGGGCGAGTCCGGACCCGCGGACGGGCTGCCCCTCACCCTGCGGGCGCTGCTGGCGGCCCGGATCGACGCGTTGCCGCCGGCCGAACGCACCACGCTGGACCGGGCGTCCGTCCTCGGCCGCGACTTCGACGAGCACACCCTGGGCGCGCTGGACACCACCGGCACCGGTGCCGTACCGGTACGCCCCGAAACCCGCGCGGCGCTGGCGGCGCTGGCCCGGCGCAGGCTGGTCGAGCCGGTGAGCGGCGACGGCCCGGCCACCGGACGGCACCGATTCCGCAGCCTGCTGGTCCACGAGGTCACCTATCACGCCGTTCCCAAACGGCAGCGGTCCCGGCTGCACGAACTGCTCGCGGCGCGACTGCGGGCCGAGGGAGCGGACGACGCGGTGGTCGGCGGCCACCTGGAGCGGGCCCACCGGCACCGGGCCGACCTCGGCCTGCGCGACCGGCACGCCGACGACCTGCGGCTGCGCGCCGCCCGCCATCTGACGGCGGCCGGGCGCACCGCGCTGTCCCGCGCGGACCTGCCCTGGTCGCGCGACCTGCTGCGCCGGGCCCTGGACCTGACCGATCCGGCCGAGGAGGAGTGGACCGCGGCCGCGTGGCGGCTCGGCGAGACGCTGCTCCTGCTGGGCGAGCCGGCACAGGGCGGCGACCTGCTGCGCGCGGTCCTCGCCCGGCCCGCCGGCACCCCCGCCGCGGCACACGCCCGGTTGCACCTGGCGGCCCTGCGGCCGGGCGCCGGCATGGCCGCCCCGGCCCGGGAGGCCCGTGCCGCGATCGCCGTCTTCGAGGCGGCCGGAGACGACCTGGGACTGGCCCGGGCCCACCTGCGGATCGCCCAGCGGCAGCAGTTCCTCGGCAGACACCGGGCCGCCGAACGGCTGCTGGAACGCTCCGTGCACCACGCGCGGCGCGCCGACGCGGAGCCGGAACGCGCCATGGCCCTCGGCGCCACGGGCATCTCGCTGTGGCTCGGGCCGGTCCCCGCCACGGCCGGCATCGCACGCTGCGCCGGCCTGCTCACCACCCACGGAACGGACCGCGGAATCGTGCGGCTGACGCTGAACTGCCCGCTGGCGGTGCTCCATGCGCTCCGGGGCCGGTTCGACGAGGCCCGCGCCTGCCTGGCGGAGGCCGAGGACGTCGCGCGGGCCCTGGACTACGCCGAGACCGCCGTCGTCCTGCCGGTGTTCACCGCGCAGGTGGAGGTGCTCGCCGGGCACCACGGCCGGGCGAGCCGGCTGCTGGAACAGGCCGTCGCGACCTGCCGGGAGATCGGTGACATCCCCATGCTGGCGGGTGCCTGCCGGGACCTGGCCAGGGTGCTGCTGCACACCGGCGAACGGGACCGCGCCCGGCTGCTGGCCGAGGAGCGGCAGGCCGCGGGCGCCCCGCCCTCGGAGGCCGCCGACCTCGACGGGGTACGGGCCAGGATCGCCGCGGCCGACGGGCACCGGGCGGCGGCCGTCTCACTCGCCGACGGTGCCGTCGCCGCGGCCGGGCGGACCGAGTCACCGGTCGTCCAGGCGATCGCGGCTCTCGACCGCGCCGAGGTGCACCGGCTGCTGGGCGAGCCGGAGCCGGCGGCCCGGTCCGCCGCCGCGGCACGCTCCCTGTTCGCCCGCAAGGGGCACCGGGTCGGAGTGGGCTGGGCCGACGCCTTCCTGGCGGCGGGCGGCACGGTGACGGGGAGGGCGAGCTGATGGGCGCGTCGGTGCCGGCGGATCCTCCGCGGCTGAGCTGGGGACTGCGCGGGCGGGCGGTCTCCGACATCCCGGTGGCCGCGAGCTGGCACGCGGCACCCGCCGCGCGGTGGCTGTTCGGCGACTCGGCCGGGGCGGGATGCCGGGTCTGCGTGATCGACAGCGGGGTGGAGCGCGACCACCCGCTGGTCGGCCCGGTGCAGGGCTCCTACGTCGTGGTCCCCTCCGCGGACGGCCACGCGGTGGTGGAGACCGACACCGGAGACGTGTGCGGCCACGGCACGGCCTGCGCCGGGATCATCCGCGAGACGGCCCCGCGGTGCGAGCTGTACAGCGTGCGGGTCCTCGGCGAGCAGTTCTCCGGCAGCGGCGACGTCCTGCTCGCCGGGCTGCGCTGGGCGGTCCGGCAGGGCTTCGACGTGATCAACATGAGCCTGTCCACCACCCGTGAGACGTTCGTCCGGGACCTGCACGAACTGGCCGACGAGGCGTTCTTCCGCGGGACCGCGATCGTCGCCTCGGCGCACAACACCCCGGTGGTGAGCTTCCCGTGGCGGTTCTCCTCCGTCATCTCGGTGGGCAGCCACGACGTGGAGGACAGCGGCCTGGTCCTGTACAACCCGGCCCCGCCGGTGGAGTTCTTCGCCCACGGGCAGAACGTCCGGGTGGCCTGGCCCGGCGGCGGCAGCATCCGCAGCACCGGCAACAGCTTCGCCACGCCCCGGATCGCCGGGCTGTGCGCCCTGGCCCTGGCCGAGCACCCCGGGCTGACGGCCTTTCAGCTCAAGACCGCCCTGTACCTGACCGCACGCAACGTCTCCGTCCGGAATGGAGAGCATCGATGACGCAGACTCCGGCGCCCGACCCCTCGTCCCGCACCGCCGCCCGCCCGCAGGGCAGCGACCGGCTGCTGCTCCAGTCGATCGTCGACGTGGCGCGCGCCATCTTCGGCTCCGCCGCCAGCTCCATCTTCCTGCTGGACGCCCGGCCCCACGAGCTGGTCTTCGAGGCGGTCTCCGGAGAGGGGGAGGAGTTCCTGGTGGGCCGGCGCTTTCCGGCCGACCGGGGGATCGCCGGCTGGGTCGTCACCTCCGGGGAGGCGATGGTGGTCCACGACCTCGCCGCCAGCCGGACGTTCGCCCGGGACCTGGCCGAATCCACCGAGTACGTCCCTCAGTCGCTGATGGCCGCCCCGCTCACCTGGGAGGAGGGTGTGCTCGGCGTGCTGGAGGTCCTCGACCCCGCTCCGCAGGCGCGGTCCAGTCTGGGCGAGCTGGATCTGCTGTCCCTCTTCGCCCGGCAGGCCGCCGCCGCCCTGAGCGTGGTCACCCAGTACCGTGCCGCGCAGGAGGAGGCGCGGCTGCGGCAGGCCGCCGCGCTGCGCGCCCCGGGGACGGACCGGGAGGGTGACGTGCGGCTGCTGGACGCGTTCCGCGACTTCCTGCAGGGCGCCTGACGTTCCCGCGCCCGTCCCGGGCGGCGGATCAGGAGCGGGTCTGCGCGGAGGTGTCGATGCGGGGCACCGACGGCTGGTGGAAGCGGGCGGTGTACGCGGCGCGGATCTCCTCGACGGCGCGGTCGTCGCGGCGGGCCCGGGCGGCCGGACGGATCAGGGTGAGCTTGTAGACGTGCTGGTAGCCGACGGTCCCGGAGGGGGCGCGGAACGGGCTGTAGCCGTCCTGGATGAGCAGGGAGCCGGGGAAGCGGGGCAGGACGGTGTCCTCGACGAAGCCGCGGAACTCGGTGTCGGTGACCGGTGACTGGTCGTCGTCCGGCCGGGCGGTGCCGAACAGCAACTCCGTCTCGATCGAGGCGGTGACGGCCTGCCGCGGAGCCGTGGCGGGGCGGGCGGGCCGGCCGGACAGCGTCGCGGCAGCGTCGCCGAACAGCAGGTCGGTCGCGATGAAGGGGCGGCCCCGGGCGTGCGACGTGGCGGAGGGAAGAGCACCGCGGTCGTGGAGGACCGCGTAGGCGATGGGGGCGCCCGCACCGAGGAGCGAGGCGGCGAGCGTGATGACGATCAGCCGGGTACGGGAGGCGGCCTGGGGTGCCATGGGCGCGTTCCTTCCGTGGGGAGGCGGGGGATCCACGCTAGCGGCGGCGGTGTGCCGGCGGGCTGAGCGGAAGTGCCGTGTCCCCCGGGCGGCGCTGTCGTTCCGCCCGGGAGGCCATCAAGGCTGACGGTGTGTCAGGACTCCGGGGCGTTTGACGGCCTGTCCGATGATGACGGTGTCCGTGCTGGTGACGCCCAGCGGTTCCAGTTCGCGGGTGATGAACCGGTAGAGGTCCTCCAGGCCGGGCATCCAGGTGGCGACGTGCAGGTTGAACGGCCCGGTGGTGGCCAGTGCCCCGTGGACGGCCGGATGGCCTGCCAGGGCCCGTCCCGCCGCGTCGAGACGGCCGGGCGGCACCTGCATCATGACGTTGGCGTCGATGCGCAGGCCCAGCCGGTGGGGATCGACGACGACCTGGGTGGTCAGCCGGCCGTCCGCCGCCAGACGGGCGATCCGGCGCCGGACCGTGGAGTCCGGATATCCGGTGCGGGCCGCGACCAGGGCCGCGGAGGCACGGGCGTCGTCGCGCAGCGCCGCCAGGACGGCGAGGTCGGTCTCGTCCGGATCGGGGAGGGGACCGGCCGGCGGGGCCGCGGGGGTCAGCGCGGCGCGCTCGGCGGGGGTGAGCACGTCATGGCGCCAGTCGGCCGCCTCCCGGAAGACGTGCAGCACGGTCTCCGCCGTCACCGAGGTGACGGCGGAGTGGGAGGGCAGCTGCCGGAAGACCAGCGGGTCGCGGGAGCCCGGCCTGGTCAGTGACACGGCGAGGATCTCGTCGCCCGAGGCGGACAGGTCGATGAAGGGGACGTCCGGCCGGGCGGCCAGGGCCGCGGTGATGACGTCGAGCCTGCCGCCCAGCACCCGGATGCGCAGCAGCAGGCCGCCGACGGCGTCGCCGCGGTGCGGCACCGCGATCACCCGCAGGACGCCGTCGGCCCGCAGGGCGCGCCACCGGCGATGCACCGTCCGGGCGCCGATGCCCAGGACCTCGCCGGCCCGCTCGGCGGTGAGCCGGCCGTCGCACTGCAGGGCCGCGATCAGCCGCTGATCCCGCTCGTCGAGTACCCCGATCGCCATGTCCGCGTCCATGGCGCGCAGTATCGCTCACCCGGGCCCGGCGGCGGCGTCCGCGCCCGGCGCGCCCCGGCAGGCTGATGGCGACCCGATCCCGACGGACGTCCCGGAGACCTGAGATGACGCGTGACGAGAACCTGCTCGCCCCCATGGCCGACGCCGCCCGGGAGGTCGGCGCCCTGTTGGCCGCGACGGCGCGCCCGGCACCGGTCACCACCCACCGGGAACTACAGGAGACCTACGGCACCATCGAGGCACCGGCCTCGGCGATCATGCGCCGCCGACTGGCCGGACTGCGCCCGCGGGCGGCCTGGACCGACGAGCTCGACACCCTCGCCCCGCTGCCCCGGACCGGCGAGGCGTGGGTGGTGGACGTGATCGACGGGGCGATCCAGTTCCTGCAGGACCTGCCCCAGTACTGCGTCAGCCTCGCCCTGCTCCGCGACGGCGAGCCGGTCGCGGCCGTGCTGCACGCGCCGGGACTGGGCCAGACGTACACGGCGGCCGCGGGCTGCGGCGCCGCCCGCGACGGAGCGCCGGTCAGGCCGTCCCGCAAGGCGGACCCGGCGCTGGCCGTGGTCGCGACCAGCCAGCCGCCGTTCCTCGACCGGCAGCCCGCGGTGGCGGCCCCGGCGGGGCGGTCGCTGAGCGCGGTGCTGCCGGCCGTCGCGGCGGTGCGGAACCTCGGCCCCACCTCCTGGCAGATCGCCGACGTGGCGGCCGGGCGGCTGGACGCCTTCTGGCAGTTCGGGCGGGACGACGCCAACGTGCTGCCCGGCGCGCTGGTGGCCCGCGAGGCCGGCGCACTCGTCACCGACGCGGACGGCCACCCCTGGCGGCCCGGCGCCGGCAGCGTCCTGGTCGCGTCGCCCCGGCTGCACGGCGCCTTCCTCGCTCTGCTGGCCGAGGCCGCATAGGCGGTCGCCGCGATCCGGGGCGCAGTGGACAAACAGGAGCGCAGCGGACAAGAACCAATCAACGGTGCCGTACGGTGGCAGAAGGATGCGCGGAGACGGCAGGAGACCCGCCCCGGACATCCGGCGGGAAGACGGGAAGAGGTGCATCCGATGAGTGACGCGGCGTCGGACGCGGCGAGTGGCCACCGGCCGGCCGGCTTGCGGATGCCCTCCTTGGGGGAGACCGACCTGGACCGCATCCAGGCCGGACTGCGGCAGGTCGCCGACGCGCACGAGCGGATGCGGGAACTGCTGCGCGCCGTGCTGGCGATCAGCAGCGAGCTGGATCTGCGGTTGGTGCTGCACCGGATCGTCGAGACGTCCCGGGACCTGGTCGACGCGCGGTACGCCGCGCTGGGGGTGCTGAGCGAGGCCGGAGAGTTCACCGAGCTGATCACCTCCGGGTTCGGCGCCGACCAGTTCGCCCGGGCCGGCGGCGGCGAGCAACTGCCGCACGGCACCGGCCTGCTCGGTGAACTGGTGCGCCACCCCAGGCCCCTGCGGGTGGCCGACCTCGCCGGCCACCCGCGGGCGGCCGGCTTTCCCCCCGGCCACCCGCGGATGACCACGCTGCTCGGTGTGCCGATCATGGTCCGCGACACCGTGTACGGAAACCTCTACCTGGCCGACAAGTCCAGTGGGGAGGTCTTCACCGACGCCGACGAGGAGATGGTGGCCGCCCTGGCGAGCGCCGCGGGAATCGCGATCGAGAACGCCCGCCTGTACCAGCGGCTGCGGCAGGCCACCGAGGACTTCCAGCGCCGCCTGCTGCCCGAGATGCCCGAGCTCGCGGGCCTGCAACTGCAGGCGCGCTACGAGCCGGCCACCGAGGCCCCGAGGATCGGCGGGGACTGGTACGACCTGATCCACCTGCCGGACGGGGTGCCGTGCCTGATGGTCGGCGACGTCATGGGGCACGACGTCCACGCGGCGACCGTGATGAGCCAGATCAGCAACATGCTGCGGGTCATCGCCTTCGACGAGCGGGAGCCGCCCAGCCGGATCCTCCACCGCCTCGACGAGGTCCTCCAGGAACTGCACGGCGGCCCGCTGGCCACCGTCACCGTCGCGCGGCTGGAGCCGGCGGGCGAGGGCAGGCGGCTGTGGTGGGCGAGCGCCGGGCACCTGCCGCCCCTACTGGCCACGCCCGACCACCAGGCCCGCTACCTGCACCGCCGCGACACCGGGCTGCCCCTGGGCGTCGACCCCGCCCTGCCGCGCCCCGACCACGAGGAGGCCCTCCCGGCGGGCAGCACCCTGCTGCTGCACACCGACGGCCTGGTCGAACATCCCGGCCAGTCGCTCGACGAGGGCATGGGGCAGGCGGCCCGCCTCGCGGCCACCAATGCCGGCCGCCCGCTGCCGGAGCTGTGCGACGCCCTCCTCGCCCACCGCGGCGGCACCTTCCACGACGACGTGGCCCTGCTCGCCGTCCGCCTCGACGGCTGACCCGGCCGGCCGTCTGCTACAGGCGGGCGATGAGCAGGGCCACGTCGTCGCAGGGGCCGTCGCTGAGCGTGAGATCCCCCAGCAGGGCGTCGGCGAGGCGCTCGACCCCCAGATGCCGGTGGCGGGAGAGCGCCTCGGTCAGCCGGCGCACCCCGGTGTCGATGTCCTCACCGCGGCGTTCGACGAGCCCGTCGGTGTAGAGCACCAGGGTCTGCCCGGGCTCGCCGGCGAGGGTGGCCTCGGGGAAGGGGACCCGCTCGGTGCGGGCGCCCAGCGGCGGTGCGGTGGCCTGGTCGAGCAGATCGCAGGTGCCGTCCGGACGGAGCAGGACCGGAGGCAGATGACCGGCGCTGCTGTAGGTGAGGCGGGCGTTGCGCGGATCGACCAGGACGTTCACGGCGGTGGTGCCCAGCGCGTCCTCGACACTGCACGCGTACAGGTCGAGGGCCTCCAGCGCCTGCGCGGGGGAGTGGATGGCGCGCATCGCGGTGCCCAGGGAACTGCGGAGCATCCCCATGACGGCCGCGGCCTGCAGCCCGTGACCGACGACGTCACCGACGGCCACGGCGAGGCAGCCCTCGGGCAGGTCGACCAGGTCGTACCAGTCGCCGCACACGTTCAGCTCCGTGGCGGGCAGGTAGCGCACCGCCACCCGGGGATGCCGGGCCAGGTCCGGGCAGTGCAGCATGCTCTGCTGCAGCGCCAGCGCGACCTGCCGCTCGCGGCCGTGGGCCTGCCGCAGCTCCTCGTTGAGCCGCTGCAGCTCCCGGGCCCGGGCGAACAACTCGGCCTCCAGCTCCTCCTCGTGGCTGCCCGCCTGACCGGGCCCGCGACCGGACCGCCGGGCCTCGACGAAAGCGGTCACGTCCTCCACCCGGTGGATGATCCATCCCACCGAGCCGTCCGGCGCGGCGACCGGGCTGCTGATCAGAGTCCACCAGTGCTCCTCGAAGACCCCTGGCCGGCCCGGGACCGGCAGGTCGTACTTCTGCAGCGCCATGGCGTCCTCCTCCCGCCGGTCCAGCACCCGCTGCAGTGACGTCTTCAGGTCGTCCGCGCCGGGGTCCGCGGGGTTCTGCGGGAAGGCGTCGAAGAGGTAGCGGCCCAGCAGCTCCTGCCGGGTCCGGCCGGTGGCCCTCAGATAGGCCTGGTTGGCGTCGAGGATCACCAGATCCGGGCCGAGGATGACACACGCGGTCGGGGTGGCCTGGAAGAGCTTGCCGTAGTCGATCTGTGGTCTCGTCACACGCTCCCTGCCCGTCGCGCCGTTCGGCTGGGTACCCGCCCGCCCAATCTACGAAGGTGCCCGCCCCGGCCTCCCGCGGCCACGCCATCACCCGCCCGAGCGGCCCGCTACGGAGTAAGGCGGTCCCCGGAGTCCCGGTGGTCGGCGGGGGACGGCGCGGACGGGCGCAGTGCGGCGACGGCACGCTCCAGTTCGGCGATCCGGTCGGCCAGGACGGACATCGGCGCCTCCTTCCGGTCGCGCAGCAGTTCTTCGAGGCCGGTGAGCCGTTCGCCGACGTCGGCCAGGCGGTCCTCGGCGACCGGCTGCCCGGTGTCCTCCGGGGACGGCGGGGTGCGGGCCGGGGCCTGCCGGTGATGCAGTTCCTGGTGCAGCTGCTTGGTCTGCGCGGCGAGCTGCAGGTTCTTCAGGTGCAGATCGAGGAACACCCCCACCTTGGTGCGCAGCAGCCACGGGTCGATCGGCTTCGTCAGGAAGTCCGCCGCGCCCAGGGCGTAGCCGCGGTAGGCGTAGTCCTGGCCGGCTTCGGTGCCGGTCAGGAAGATGATGGGGACGTTCTTGGTCTGGTCGAGCTTCTTGATGTTGGCCGCGGTCTCGAAGCCGTCCATGCCCGGCATGAGCACATCGAGGAGCACCAGCGCGAAGTCCTGGCGCAGCAGCGCCTTGAGGGCTTGCTCACCGGAGCGGGCGCGGACCAGGTGATGGCCGAGGGGACTGAGGACGGCCTCGAGCGCGACGAGGTTCTCCTCCATGTCGTCGACGAGGAGGATGCGGTACCTGCCGGTTTCGCTCATGTGCGTCTCTCCTACCGGCCCCGCCCGTCCACACGCTTCCCGGCACGCTGTGGCTCCTCCTGTGTCGCGGCGGCCTGACCGCCCTGCGCATCCAGCAGCGCGCAGATGGTTGTCAGCAGGCGGTCGATGTCCACGGGCTTGGGCACGTACTCGTTGGCGCCGCTCTCCAACGCCTTCTCGCGGTCCCCTGGCATGGCCTTGGCGGTGAGCGCGACGACGGGCAGATGCTCCAGGCGCGGGGTGTGCCGCAGCATCCGGATCGCCTCGTAACCGTCCATCTCCGGCATCATGATGTCCATCAGCACCAGGGAGATGTCGGGGCTGCGCTTGAGTACCTCGATGCCCTCCCGTCCGTTCTCGGCGTACTTCACGGTGATGCCCACCCGGCCCAGCACATGGGTGAGGGCGAAGACGTTGCGGATGTCGTCGTCGACGATGAGCAGGTGGAGGCCGTTCAGCACCCGCCCGGCGTGGCCGGTCTGCCACTCCTTGAGTCGGGTGGTGTCCAGGCCCTGGCCGGACGCGCCGACGTTCGCCGCAGCCTCCTCGCCGGCGGTGGGCGGCGCCGCGCCGCCGGTCGGCCCGCCGTCACTCGCGGCTCCGGCCGGCTCCTGCCAGGCGGTCCGCGGGGCCGTGGCGGAGGGGCCGGCGGGCTGCTCGGCGCCGTCGGGCCGCGTGGGCTGCGCGCTGTCCGGTTCGTGCGGCAGGGTGCGCTCGGACAGGCGGGCGGGGATGTAGAGGGTGAACCGGGAGCCGACGCCGAGTTCACTCTCGGCCGTGATCCGGCCACCGAGCAGCTGGGCGATCTCCCTGCTGATGGACAGGCCGAGGCCGGTGCCGCCGTAGTTGCGGCTGGTGGTGCCGTCGGACTGCTGGAAGGCCTCGAAGATCAGCGGGAGTTTCTCGGGGGCGATGCCGATGCCGGTGTCCTGGACGCTGAACGCGATGACGTCGTCGGCCTCGCGCAGGGACTCCTCCTCGAACCGCTCACCGCAGACCCGGTTGACCCGCAGTTCGACGCTGCCGGAGGAGGTGAACTTGATGGCGTTGGACAGCAGGTTGCGCAGGACCTGCTGCACCCGCTGCTCGTCGGAGTACAGCTCCTGTGGCACATCGTCGTCGACCGTGACGTCGAAGGCCAGACCGCGGTCGATGGTGAGCGGCCGGAAGGTGGCGTGCACGTAGTCGAGCAGCTTGTCCAGCGGCAGGCGCTTGGGCCGTACGTCCATCCGGCCCGCCTCGATCTTCGACAGGTCCAGGATGTCGTTGATCAGTTGCAGCAGGTCCGAGCCGGAACGGTGGATGGTCGCCGCGAACTGCACCTCCTGCTCGGAGAGCCGTCCGTCGGGGTTGTCGGCGAGCAGCCGGGCGAGGATGAGCAGCGAGTTGAGCGGGGTGCGCAGCTCGTGCGACATGTTCGCCAGGAACTCCGACTTGTACTGGGAGGAGGTGGCCAGCAGCGCCGCCTTCTCCTCCAGTGCCGCGTTGGAGCGCTGCAGCTGGTCGCTGCGCTTGCGCAGCTCGGCAGTCAGGCGCTGGGACTCCGAAAGCAGTGATTCGGTACGGGAGTTGGCGATGATGGTGTTGATCGACACACCGATGGTGTTGACGAACTGGTCCAGGAACGCCAGGTGGACCTCGCTGAACCGGCTGAAGGACGCCAGCTCGATGACACCGAGGACCTGTCCCTCGAAGAGAATCGGAAGGATCACGACACAGGTCGGCGGAGCGCAGCCCAGTCCCGACTCGATGGTGATGTAGTCCGGTGGGGCGGAGTCGATGAGGATCCGCTTCTGCTGGAGGGCGGTCTGGGCGACCAGCCCGCCGGCCGGCCTCCCGGAGACCGTCGAGGGGCCGGTTTCCTTGCCCGTTCCGTACCCGGTGATGAACTTCAGGCCTTCGCCCGGCCTTGCCCCGGAATCGGACAGGAAGAAGGCTCCGTACTGGGCGTTCACCAGCGGGGTCAGCTCGGCGAGTATCAGGTCGGCGACCTCCACCAGGTCGCGATGGCCCTGCATCAGGGCGGCGATGCGGGCGAGGTTCGACTCCAGCCAGTCCTTCGCCCGGGTGGTCTCGCGGAGGTTGGCCACCATGAGGTTGACGTTGTTCTTCAGCTCGGCGACCTCTCCTTGTGCCTCGACCGTGATCGACCGGGACATGTCGCCCTGCGCGACGGCGCTGGCGACCTCGGCGATCGCGCGGACCTGGGTGGTGAGGTTGGATGCCAGGTTGTTGACGCTCTTGGTGAGGCGCTTCCACGTCCCGTAGACGCCCTCGACCCGGGCCTGGCCGCCGAGTTGTCCCTCGGTGCCGACCTCGCGGGCGACGCGGGTGACCTCGTCGGCGAAGGCGGACAGCGTGTCGACCATGGTGTTGATGGTGGACTTCAGTTCCAGGATCTCGCCGCGGGCGTCGACGTCGATCTTCTTCGACAGGTCGCCCTGGGCGACCGCGGTCGCCACCTGTGCGATGTTGCGCACCTGCGAGGTGAGGTTGTCCGCCATGAAGTTGACGTTGTCCCGCAGGTCCTTCCACACCCCGGACACGCCGCCGATCTGGGCGCGGCCGCCGAGTTGTCCCTCGGTGCCGACCTCGCGGGCGACGCGGGTGACCTCGGAGGAGAACGAGGACAGCGTGTCGACCATCGTGTTGACGGTCTCCTTCAGCTCCAGGATCTCGCCGCGCGCGTCGACCGTGATCTTCTTCGACAGGTCTCCGTTGGCGACGGCCGTGGTCACCTGTGCGATGTTGCGCACCTGGCTGGTCAGGTTCAGCGCCATGAAGTTGACGTTGTCCGTCAGGTCCTTCCACACCCCGGACACGCCGCGGACCTGGGCCTGGCCGCCCAGGTTCCCCTCGGTGCCGACCTCGCGGGCGACGCGGGTGACCTCGTCGGCGAAGGCGGACAGCCGGTCGACCATGGTGTTGATGGTGGACTTCAGTTCCAGGATCTCGCCCTTGGCCTCCACCGTGATCGTCTTGCCCAGGTCGCCCTCGGCGACGGCGGTGGCGACCTGGGCGATGTTGCGCACCTGATAGGTGAGGTTGTCGGCCATGAGGTTGACGTTGTCCGTCAGGTCCTTCCATACCCCGGACACGCCGCGGACCTGGGCGCGGCCGCCCAGGCTGCCGTCGGTGCCGACCTCGCGGGCGACGCGGGTGACCTCGTCGGCGAAGGCCGAGAGCTGGTCGACCATGGTGTTGATGGTGGACTTCAGTTCCAGGATCTCGCCCTTGGCCTCCACCGTGATCTTCTGGCTCAGGTCCCCGTTGGCGACGGCCGTGGTCACCTGGGCGATGTTGCGCACCTGGCTGGTGAGGTTGGTCGCCATGAAGTTCACGCTGTCCGTCAGGTCCCGCCACACTCCGGAGACCCCGCGGACCTGGGCGCGCCCGCCGAGTTGTCCCTCGGTGCCGACCTCGCGGGCGACGCGGGTGACCTCGTCGGCGAAGGCGCGCAACTGGTCCACCATCGTGTTGACGGTGAGCTTGAGCTCCAGCAGTTCTCCCGTCGCCTCGACGGTCACCTGCTGGGTGAGGTCGCCCCGGGCGACCGCGGTGGTCACCACCGCGATGTCGCGCACCTGGGCGGTCAGGCGTGCGGCCATCGTGTTGACCGCCTCGGTGACCGTGCGCCAGTCGCCGGAGAGCCGTTGGACCTTCGCGTGCCCGCCCAGGCGGCCCTCGGTGCCGACCTCGCGGGCGACGCGGGTCAGCTCGCTGGTGAACAGCGACAGCTCGTTGACCATCTTGTTCACCCCGCGGCCCAGGCGGCGAAGATCGCCCTGGAGCTGCCGGTTGCCCTCCTGCAGCTCCATGCGCTGGGTCAGGTCCCCGTCCGCCACCGCGTCCAGCACCCGGGTTGCCTTCATGACAGGGCCGACCAGCGCCTCGAGGAGCGCGTTGGCGGCCTCCACGTCGGTGGTCCAGGCGCCCTGGCCGGGACTCGCCCCGATGCGTTCGTCGAGTCTCCCGTGGCGTACCACCTCGTTGCGTACCCGCTGCAGCTCGGAGGCCAGATGCTGGTTGCGGGCGGCGAGCTGGTTGAACACCGCCGTCATCTCGGCGACCACACCATCGGCTCTGGACTCGGCACGGACGGTGAAATCCCCGTCACGCAAGGCGTTCATCTCGGCCAGCAACGGCCGCAGATCGGCCTCCCGCACCCAGTGGACGCCTGTCTCGGAAGCCGGGGTGCCGGTGGCATCGGGTGTGGATGCGGGGTGGTTCGCGATGGATACCGGAGCGGACGGTGCCGGGTCGATCGCCATGGCAGTCGGCTTCCGTTGATCGGCTACATGTTCCCCATAAGGGTAATATGATCGCAGATGCTCGTGAAACGACGAAAAGGGTGTCTTCCGGTGAGGGTCTCCGCCTCGACGACGACCGAATCGGTGGCGCGCGCGAGCATCCCCGGGAACGAGCACGCGCCTGCCGTGGCGCGCGCATTCGTCCGTGACGTGCTCACCGGCCCGGTCGGCCCGTCCTCCCTGGCGTGCCCGGGCGGAGCGGGCATCGATGGCCCGTTGCTCGACGACGCGCTCCTGCTGGTCAGCGAGCTGGTCTCGAACGCCGTGGTCCACGCGGGCACCTCGATCGACGTCGTCTGCCGACGGCCGGAAACTCGCGAAACCACCACCGCCGCGATGTCCCAGGACGGAACCGCCGCACCGGACGACGCCTCGGGGCGCCCCGAAGCGCCCGGGATCGTGATCGAGGTGGCCGACCGGCACCCGGCCCGGACCCTGCCCGGCGAACCGGACGCGGCCGGGCACGGCCTGCAACTGGTCCGCTCGCTGGCCCAGTCCTGGGGCGTGACCCACCACCGTCACGGCAAGACCATCTGGTTCCGCCTGGAGCCCGGAAGGCCCGAGGCTGGGTCCACCGTCGTCTTCGAGACGGCCTCGCCCGCACCCGGGACCCGCCGCCCCCTCGCCCTGGTGGCTGACCGGCGCCCCGCGCTGGACTGGGACGGTGGCCGAGCGCCCTCGTTCCTCGCCGAGGTGAGCGAACTGCTCGCCGAGCAACTGGACGAGGACATGATCGTCGCCCTCGCGGCGCAGCTGCTGGTGCCCAGGATCGCCGACTGGTGCGCGGTCTGGCTGGCAACCGACGGCGGCGGCCTCCGCCTCGCGCGTGTCTGGCACGCACAGGAACAGCGCATCGACGCGCTGCGTCGCGCTCTGGAGAGCGAGCCGCCGGCGGCGCGCCTGGCGGCCTCCGGCATCCCCTGGCCGTGGCCGGCGAGCGCGGAGGGCGCCGGACCGACCGGGTGCGCCCTGGCCTTCCCGCTCACCCTGGGAAGCCGGGAGCACGGCACGATCCTGATCGGGCGCGCCGGCCCGGTGTCCATACCGGACGAGACGGTACGACTGGTCCAGGATGTGGCGCGCCGGGTCGCCCAGTCGGTGGCCACGGCCCGCAAGTACGCCCACCAGACCACCATCAGCCGTGTCCTGCAGCGCAGGCAGCTGCCCCCGTCCCTGCCCGTCATCCCGGGCATGGAGGCGGCGGTGGTCTACGAACCGCGAGCCGAGGGCCAGGAGGTCGGAGGGGACTTCTACGATCTGTTCCCGATCGCGGATCACCGCTGGTCCTTCCTCCTCGGCGACGTGTGCGGCAGCGACCCGGAAGCGATGTCGGTCACCGGCCTGGCCCGGCACCTGGTGCGGCTGCTGGCCCGTGAGGGGCATGGCGTCGCGTGGGTTCTCGGCAGGCTGAACGCGGCTCTGACGGAGGAGAGCGCGGAGGCGGAACTGTTCGCCGGGGAGTACGCCCCACCGCGCTTCCTGAGCCTGCTCTACGGCGAGCTGCAGCCGGCCTCGACCTCGGGCGGGGTGTTCTTCGAGGTCGGCAGCGCCGGTCACCCGTTGCCGCTGCGGCTGCGGACCGACGGCTCGGTCACCGCGGTGGCGGCTCCCCAGATGCTGCTGGGTATCGACAGGAACACCACGTTCTCGACCGACTCCTTCTTGCTCGCGCCCGGGGAGGCCCTGCTGTGTGTGACCGATGGCGTGACCGAGCGCCGCAATGGACGGCGGCAGCTCGACGACCACGACGGCCTGGCGCGGATCCTGCGCGACTGTGCCGGGCTGGGCGCCAAGGCCATGGCCGAGTGCGTGCGCCGGGCGACCCACGAGTTCAGCCCGGAACCGCCCGACGACGACCTGGCGGTGCTGGTCCTCGAGGCGGTACCGCAGTGGAGCCCGGTGGCGGCGGGATGGGTCCCCATGCCGGGAGAGCGGCCGGGCGTCCACGGGAGCGCCGCCCCTCGCGCTTCCGGGTAGGGATCCGGATGACGGCCCCCGCCGCAGAGCGGGGACTGCGGCATGGTGGACAAAATCGCCAATCAATGTCTCTTGGGTGGCATATGGGTCATATTTTCCCAAGGTGTCTATACTGGCCTGCGGAAGCTGCGCGGTCGGCGGTCCGGATTCCGGCGACCGCGAGCTGGTGAGGTGGTCCGGATGGCAGATGACTGGCCTGACGACGCACGCTTGGCGATCGCCTACGAGGATTTCCTCAGCGGCGGCTCATCCGAGGCCGAGATCAGAAAGCCGATCCTGACTTCGTGGCAGCGCTGCAAGTCCCTGGGGCTCGCGTCGAACCCGGCGGCGATCCCCTACCGGCCGGATCTCGACCCGGACAGCCCCCTGCTGCGCGCCGCGGCCCCCGTCCTGGACCGCCTGACCGCCACGCTTCAGGCCTACCGGGTCAGCGCGATCCTCACCGATGCCCAGGCGACCGTGCTGCGCCGGTGCACCACCGACCGCGATCTCGACACCGCCCTGGAAACCATCCGGATCGCCCCCGGATTCGCGTTCCCCGAAGAGATCGCCGGTACCAACGGGATCGGCACCGCGCTGGCTGAACGGCGCCCGTGCTACGTCTTCGGGCGCGAGCACTTCGCCGACTGCATGGAGCCGTTCGCCTGCGCCGCGGCTCCTATCCGCAACCGGCTCAGCGGACGCATCGAGGGAGTCCTGGATCTCACCTGCCGACGGGCCGACGCCCACTCCATGATGGTGGCCCTCGCCCACCAGGCAGCCGAGGAGATAGCGCAGGAACTGCTGGACCAGACCTCCGAGCGGGAGCACAGCCTCCTCGCGGCCTTCCTGGCACGCGACGACACCACCGCCAGCCCCCCGAACCCGTTCCGGTGGAACGGCACCGTGGCGGTGCCGCGGCGGAGCACCGGCGCACCCTCCTGGTTCCGGGACGCCCTCAGCAGCCGCGACCAGGCGTTCGTGCTGGAGAAGGCGGCCGAACTGATCTCGTCCCCGCACCAGGAGACCACCCGGGTCCACCTCGCGGACGGCCGGACCGTCACCCTGGCGTGCCGGGCCGTCACCGGCCGGGCCGGCGAGAACGGAGTCGCCGTCGAGGCCGGGCTGGTCCACGGGCCGGGCCGGCCACGGTGCGCCGTTTCCCTCCCCGCACCGGCCGGCGCCTCACCCCTCCCGGGGGCGGTGGACACACCGGTTCGCACGGCACCGGCCGGCACGGTCGGCGAACGCGAGGCGGCCGCCCCGGACCGCGAGGCCGATCCCTGGCTGCTGCTGGTGGGAGAGCCAGGCGTCGGACAGCTCGCCCTCCTGGCGCGGCGCCGCCTCGAACTGCTCCACCAGGCCTGCATCCGCATCGGCACCACCCTCGATGTGGCCAGGACCGCCGAGGAACTCGCCGAAGTCGCCGTTCCACGGTTCGCGGACGCCGCCGCGGTGGACCTGCCGTCCTCCGTCCTGCTCGGCGAGGAACCGGTCCAGGTGGGCGAGGGACTGCGCCGAGTCGCGCTCCGCGGCTCCGGCGCCGCCGATCTGTACGCGATCGGCGACCTGGTGCACTACCGGCCCTCCACCCCGCAGAGCCGCTGCCTGGCCGGCGAACGCGCGGTCCTCGAACCCGGGCTGCGCCAGGCCTGCGGCTGGGCCGCCCAGGACCCGGAACGAGCCGCCCGGATCCTCGACGCCGGATTCCACTCCCTGATCACCGTGCCGCTGCGGGCGCGCGGCGTGGTCCTGGGCCTGGTCACCTTCCTGCGCTCGGCGAACTCCGCCGGCTTCGAGGACGACGATCTCGCCCTCGCCGAGGAGATCGTGGGACTGGCGGCGGTGTGCATCGACAACGCCCGCCGCTACACCCGCGAACACGCCATGGCCCTGGCCCTCCAGCACAGCCTGCTGCCGCGCGGACTGCCCGAACAGCGAGCCGTCGAGGTCGCGCACCGCTACCTGCCGGCACACGCGCAGGTGGGCGGAGACTGGTACGACATCATCCCGCTGTCCGGCGCGCGGGTCGCCCTCGTGGTCGGCGACGTCGTCGGCCACGGCATCCACGCCGCGGCCACCATGGGACGACTGCGCACCGCCATCCACAACTTCTCCTCCCTTGACCTTCCGGCGGACGAACTCCTCGCCCGCCTGGACGAGTTGGTCGACCGCCTGGACCGCGACCGCTGCATCCCGGACACCGGCTCCGGCGACGGGATCGTCGGCGCGACATGCCTGTACGCCATCTACGACCCGGTGACCCGGCAGTGCACCATGGCCCGGGCCGGACATCCCCTGCCCGCCCTGGTGCGTCCGGACGGCTCCGTGGAGTTTCCCGACCTGCCCGCCGGCGCGCCGCTCGGCCTGGGCGGAACACCCTTCGAGACCGCGGAGTTGGAGATCCCCGAGGGCAGCCGGCTGGTCCTGTACACCGACGGGCTCATCGAGGACCGCTCCCGCGATCTCGACGAAGGACTCGAACGGCTCCGCGGCGTCCTGACGCACGCCGCCCCCGACCCGGAGGAGACCTGCGACCGGGTCCTGCGTGACATGCTTCCCCCGCGCCCCGGCGACGACGTCGCCCTGCTCGTCGCCCGCACCCACGCCCTGGACACCACCCGCTACGCCCAGTGGGACCTGCCCGCCGACCCGTCCGTGGTCGCCGAGATGCGCGCCGCGGCCGGAGAACAACTCGCCCGATGGGGCCTTGAGCACCTGGCCTTCACCACCGAACTGGTCATCAGCGAGCTGCTCACCAACGCCATCCGGCACGCGCGGGAGCCCATCCGGCTCCGCCTGGTGCGCGATCACGCGCTGATCTGCGAGGTCTCCGACGGCAGCAGTACCTCGCCCCGCCTGCGCCGGGCGGCGACCACCGACGAGGGAGGCCGCGGCCTCTTCCTGACCTCCCAGTTCGTCACCCGCTGGGGCACGAGGTACACCCCGACAGGAAAGATCATCTGGGCCGAGCAGGCCACCGGTGACGGCGGTGGCTGACCACCGGCCCGCCGGCCGTCCACCGCCGAGGCCGGCATCCCGTGGCCTTCCCCTTGAGTCTCACCCTGCTTGAGACCCCATAGTGGGGCCGTGGACGACAACGAGCTGTACCCCATCGGGGACGTGGCCCGCCGCACCGGCCTGAGCGTCAGCGCCATCAGGTTCTACTCCGACGCCGGGGTCATCCCGCCCACCGGGCACACGGCCACCGGCTACCGGCTCTACGACGTCCACGCCATCGCCGGACTCGAACTCGTCCGCACCCTGCGCGAACTGGGCGCCGGACTGGACGACATCCGGCGGCTGCTCGCCGACGAGACGACACTCCACGACCTCGCCACGGAACATCTCGCACTCGTCGAGGCCCGGATGCGCCGCCTCCACGCCCAGCGCGCCGTCCTGCGGACCATCGTCAAACAGCACAGCGCCACCGAACAGGTCAGCCTCATGCACAAACTCGTCTCCATGTCCGACGACGACCGCGAACACCTCATCGACCGGTTCTGGGACGAGGTCTGCGACGGCCTGAACGTCCACCCGGCCTTCGCGGACCTGCTGCACCAGTCCCGGCCGAAGCTGCCGGAGGAACCCACCACCGAACAGCTGGAGGCGTGGATCGAACTGGCCGACCTGGTGCAGGACGCCGGGTTCCGCCACTCGGTCCGCGCCTTCTTCCACGACGCCTTCGGCGGCGCCCGGTCGTTCCACACCACCACACCGCCGATGCTGGAACGCATCGAGAAGCTCCGGACGGCACAGCTGGAGGCCATCGCGGCGCAACGGTCCGGGCTGCCCGCGGACTCCCCGCGGGCCCGGGAGATCGCCGAGCACCTGTTGGACGCGATGACCGAGGTCGTCGGCCAGCGGTACACCACCGAACTACGGCACCGGATGGCCACCGCCGAGCACACGGCAAGCCCCCGCGCGGCGCGGTTCACATCCCGGTTCACCGGCACGCTCGGCCGCTACCACGCGCTGGTGGCCACGATCAACGGGACACCGCGACTCGACCCGGCGGACTTCGCGGCGAACCGGCGATGGCTCGCCACGGCCGTCACCACCGACCCGCGACCGGCCGCCACCGGTCCGGCAGCGGCCGACGCGACAGCCGAACCCCCGGACGCGGGCGACGACCGGTGAACCGCCGCCGGGCGGGGTCGGCGGACGCCTCGGTCAGCGGGCCGCCACCTGCTCCGCGACGGACAACGCCATCGCCATGATGGACAGTTGGGGATTGACCTCCGGGCAACTCGGCAGCACCGAGGCGTCCGAGACGAAGACCCCGTGCACACCGCGCAGCCGGCCGTCCGGCAGGACCGGGTCGAGTTCGTCGTCGCGGCCCATGCGGATGCTGCCGGTCGGGTGGAACGCCGCCAGATGCCACTCGGACGGCGGCACGGTGTCCGCGATGTCGGTCAGCTCCTCCACGCTGCGCGCCACCGGCCGCCGCGACAGACCGGTCAGCACCTCCCGCGCACCCGCGGCGAACAGGATCCGCCCGGTCGCCACCATCGCCTGCCGCAGCTTCCCGGCGTCCTGACGGGCCAGGTCGTACCGGATCAGCGGGCCGCGCCTGCCGTGGACGCGGCCCGAGGGCCGGTCGGCGATCATCGCCCCGACGACCGCGAGCCGGTCGGAGTCCGCCAGCTCCTCGCGCAGCGCGCGCCCCACCCCGGGCAGCACGAACGAACTCATCCCCGGCGGGCTGGCGGTGGCCTCGATGAGGATGCCCTGGTCGTGCAGTTCCTCGACGCCCACGCTCTGCAGGACGCCCTGCCAGGAACGCACCGGTTCCTCGAACCGGCCCGCCAGGCTGAGTGCCGGGTGCACCGCGAGGTTGCGCCCCAGGCCGGGATGCCCGCCCAGCCCGGAACGGCGCAGCAGGGCGGGGGAGTGCAGCGCCCCGCAGGCCACCACGACGACCGGGGCGAGGATCTCGATGGCGGAACCGTCCGGGCGCAGCGCCCGCACCCCGGACGCCCGGCCGCGTTCGTGCAGGATGCGCTCGGCCCGGGCATGGGTGACGATCCGCGCGCCGGCCTCGCAGGCCTGGGGCAGCGCGTTGAGATGGACGCCGTTCTTGGCGTTGGTCGGGCATCCGGCGACGCACTGGCAACACCCGTCGCAGCCTGGCGCGTTGCGGCGCAGCGGCGCGGCACGCCAGCCGAGCCTCTTCGCCCCCTCCAGGACGAGCAGGCCGTTGCGGCCCAGGACGTCGATGGGCTGCCGCGCCACGCCGATGGTCTGCTCGGCCTCGGTGAGGTGGTCACCGAACCGTTCGCTGTCGACGCCGGCCTGGGCCCAGTGGCGCAGCACCCGGTCGGGGGTGCGGTAGGAGGTACCGCAGTTGACCAGCGTCGTTCCGCCGACGCCGCGCCCGGTCGGCAGCAGCACCGGCGGGCGGCCCAGGGCGAGTGTGGCGCCGCCGTCGCGGTACAGCTCGAGGAACCGGTCGAGCGGCGGCCGGTCCTGGAACTCGGTCACCGTGTGGCGGCGCCCCTCCTCCAGCACCACGACGCTCAGGCCGGCGCGTGCCAGGGTGCGGGCGGCCATGGCGCCTCCGGCGCCCGAGCCGATGACGACGGCGTCCGCGGTGGCGCACGCCGGCCAGTGCGCGGAGGGCGTGCAGTCGAGCACGGCGTCGGGGCGGGCCACCTGGTGGCCGCCTCCGGTGGGGGCCAGGCGCAGCGTTCCGGCGGCGAGCAGCAGCGGGACCTTGAGGGCGTCGGTGAGCGCCGCGCCGAGGGGGCGTGCGGCGACGGCGGAGACGACCGCGTCCCGGCGGCCGGGATCCAGCCGGGCCAGCGAGCGGCCGGTCGTCGTGCGCGACCAGGCGTCCAGCAGGCCGCCGCCGATCCGCAGGCCGATTCTGGCCTGGGGCGGCAGCGCCGCCGTGACGCCCTCGACGCGGGCGGCCAGCCGGTCCAGCTCGGCATCGTCGTCGACGCCGAGCAGCGCGCCCATCACGCCCGGCCTCATCGCCGTCCCCCCACGCGCGGCCCGTCGGGGGCGCCGGCCGGGAAACGGAACCCCAGCAGGAAGGACAGCAGGTCGCGGCGGAGGTCGAAGCGCAGCCGGGCCTCGCCGACGACGGTCCCGGCGGTGTCGGTGATCGTGGCGGGCAGGTGGGTCATGGTGCGCACCGGGTGCCTCAGGTCGATGGACTTCCATCCGTCCAGCCGCAGGGGGCGGCCGTCGGCGCCGGTGAAGGCCAGCCGGTAGTGGATCCGGTGGGCGACCAGGGGCGCGACCCGCAGGGTTCCGGCGGCGCCGGTGTCGTCGGCCAGGTCCGCGATGCGCACCCGGCCGGTCAACGGGCCCTCCAGGTCGCTGCGCGGACCCAGCAGCCCCGGCAGGTCGGCGCCGAGGTCGAGGCGGATCGGGCGGGCGCCGCCTCCGGGGGCGCGGAACGTGCCCTCCATGACCTCGTGGAACGTGGTGTGGCGCGTGCTCATCGTGGGCCTTCCGGTGAGGGGGCGGACCTGGCCAGCATCAGGTGCTCGGTCTGCGCCAGGTACCGGTCGGCGGCGGCGTGCGCCCCGTCCCGGTCTCCCGCGCAGATCCGGTCGACCAGCGGGGTGGCGCGTCCGGCCGCGGCAGGTGGGTCGGCGAAGGCGCCCTGGAAGCCTTCCCGCACTTCCAGGTACGCGTTGAGCAGGGCGTTGACGAGCAGGCGGTAGACGCGGTTGCGGGTGGCTGCGGCGATGACCCGGTGCATCTCGCACTCGATCAGCTGTGCGGCCTCGGCGCCGGGCGCCCGGGCGAGCTGCTCGAGCAGGGAGCGCAGCCGCTCGCACTCCTCGGGCCTGGCCCCGGCGGCGGCCTGGGCGGCCACCAGCGCACCGACCTGGCGGCGGACCTGGAAGATCTCGTCCATCCACTCCGCGCCGACACTGGCGACGAGCATCGGCAGCAACTCCGGCCCACCGGATCGCTCGTAGTCGCGCACCCGGGTGCCGACCCCGTGCTTGGTCTCCAGCAGGCCGGCCTGCGCCAGCCGCACGATCGCGTGCTTGAGCGAGGTGCGGGTGACCTCGTAGGTCTCGGCGAGTTCGCGTTCCGGCGGCAGATAGGAACCGGGCGGGTAGCGGCCGCTCAGCACGTCCGTGCGCAGCCGGTCCACGAGCGCGTCCACCACGCTCAGCCGGGCGATGGGTCCGGTCACCGAAGGCTCCCCCTGCGGATCATTGACCCAGTGGCTCATCCACTGGGTGCCCGATACTTTGGCAGGGGCATGGCCGGACGGTCAAGGGAAGTGCCGCGCCGGTGGCCTGCCTGGGCACCCCGGGCGGTGCGCAGGCAGGCGGGACCTCAGGCCCGGCGGCTCGTGCGGCGCGGGCCGGCCGCGGCACCGGCGGCGAGCGGCGGCAGCCCGGTGACCGCGGTCGGCGAGGAGTCGCGGGCCGAGCCCACGGCGGGCGCCGTGCCGCCACCGGTGACCGGCAGCCCGGTGGCCGGGTCGAGCAGCAGGGGAGCCTCGTGCGGGTGCGCGAAGTCGAACATGCCCTGGAGGGTTCCGGCGTGGGCGTCGTAGGAGGAGTCGCCGATGCGGCCGGTGTGCCAGTTGTCCTCGATGAACCTCAGGACGGAGGTCTGGTCGGTGAGGGTGTGGTCGACATGGTCCGGCCTGGCGTAGGGCGAGAGCACCAGCAGGGGCAGGCGCGGGCCGTGGCCGCAGCGGTCGGCGTAGCCGCCCCAGGCCGCGCCGCTGGCGCCGCACCGGCCCGGGCCGTCGAGGGCGTCCTGGGACGGGTCGTGGGAGGAGTTCACCGGCGCGGCGAACCGGTGGTCGTACCAGCCGTCCGAGTCGTCGTAGGTGATGACGACGGCCGTACTGGCCCACTCCTTGGACCGCTGGAGCCTGTTGAGGGTGCCGGCGAGGAAGTGCTGCTCGTCGATGGGGTCGGAGTAGCCCGCGTGGCCGTCCTGGTAGTCGGCGGCCTTCAGGAAGCTGACGGCCGGCAGTGAGCCGTTGCCGAGCGCGGTGTCGAAGTCCGCGAGATCGTACTGGTGGTTGGCCTGCCCGTCGTGTCCGATCTCCGAGGCCGAACTCGGCGGCAGGTGGTGGGGGTTGGCCGTGGACCGGTAGTACTGGAAGGGTTCGTGGTGCGGGTTGTAGTCGGCCGAGGACGCGCCGGCGACGTTGGTGTGGGAGGCGCCGCAGACGGCGCGGCCGGTGCCGGCGGCCGCGGCGGTGGGCCGGAAGCCGCCCTGGAACCATCCCCAGCTGACGTGCCGGCCGTTGAGCAGGTCGCCGATGTTCCGGCCGGTCATCGCCGCGTGGTCGCCGGTGCCGGAACAGTCGTCGAAGGCGGGATCCGGGTCGGCGGTCAGCGTGCCGATGCCGGTGACCGGGTCGGCGGAGGAGACCACGGCCGGGTCGGTGACCTTCCGGCCGCTCGGGTCGACGGCGTAGCCGCCGTGGGTCTGCCCGGAGACGAGGTTGATCGCGCCGACGGTCGACGGCCCGAACGTCGTGCCGAAGAAGGCGTCGCTCATCGCGTACCGCTGGGCGTAGTTCCACATCGCCGTGACGGTGTTGCCGTCGTAGTAGTCCATCACCAGGTCCGGGGCGCCGTACTGCGGGGCGGTGCAGTCCGTCACGCCGGTGTGTTCGACGAACCGGTCCATCCTGCCGCCGTCGAATGCGAGTTGCTCGTCCCGGTACTCGTGGTCCTGGTCGCAGGTGACGGCCTGGGCCGGGCCGAGGCGCCGCGGGTTGGCCTTGTTGGGATTGTGCCGCAGAAGGCGGGGAGTGAGCCCGTCGACGGTGGGAGTACCGGGCCGCGGGGTGAAGGTGACCGGGTCGGCGGGGGTGTTCGCGGCGTTCGGGTAGGTGCCGAAGTAGTGGTCGAAGGAGACGTTCTCCTGGAAGATCACCACAAGGTGGGTGATCGGTGTGGCGGTCGGGGGACCGCCCGCGGCGGAGGCCGGGCCACCCGAGGCCGCGGTGGCCAGGGCGACGGTCGCGGCCAGGACCGCGGCCGTCAGGCCAGGGGGAATCCATCGGTTGCGGGCGACGCCTTCGCGCATGCCGTCCTCCTCGGACGCTTGTGCCGGATGCTGCTGGTGGGGGGCGGGTGGGTGGCCTCGGCCGGTGTCGGGTGCCGTGCCGGGCCCGGGTGGACCGGGAAGGGGATCGCGGTCCACCCGGGCGGCGTGGTGCGGGCGTGCCCCGGCGCGGTCCGGGGCCGGATCAGTTCCAGGTGTCGGTGATCGGGGCGGCGGAGGCGTCGTCGCCCAGGTACGGCAGGCCGTACATGTCCTCGATGGTGCGCAGGACGTTGTAGTGGTTGATGGTCTCGCCGTAGGTGCCGGGGCGGACATTGGCGCCGTAGAAGATGGTGGGCATGTGGTTGGCGCTGGTGAAGTCGTCCTCGTCCCAGGTGACGATGAGCAGACTGTTGTGCGTCCTGGCCCATGAGGCGTAGCCGCCGACGGTGTTGCGGACCCAGGTGTCGCCGGCGGGGATGTTGCCGTCGTGCATGCTCTGCTGGTCGTTGCCGTGCATGAAGGTGACGGTCGGCAGGTTCGCGTAGCCGGTCGCGTCGGCCGGGAAGCCGCAGTTCTGGCCGGTGGTCGGGGACGGGCAGGTCAGCCACTTGTCGACCGGGTTGGGGCTGGTGGCGGTGCCGGGCAGGTCGGCGAAGCGCAGCCAGGCCGCGGGCACGGTCTCGTCGCCGTAGTCACCGAAGCTGTGGCCGTGGGCCGCCAGTTCGTGGGGCAGGTTGTCGGCGTCGACGGAGCCGGGCGGTGGGGGAGTGCTGTCGGTCAGGCCCTGGGTGGAGCCGGACAGCAGCGCGTAGTAGTTGGGCAGGCTGGGGTGCCACACACCGTGCGAGTCGCTGAAGGAAGCGCCCTGCTGGGCAAGCGAGTTGATGTAGGGGGCCTGGGCGGTGTTGCCGATGATGGAGCTGTAGTTCTCGTTCTCCATCATCACGATGACCACATGGTCGGGCGTGGGGAGGGCGGCGGAGGCGGAGGCGGCGGCCGGTGTCGCTGAGGCGCCGGTGAGGGCGTAGACGGCGGCCAGGGCGGCGGTCGTCACCCCTGCGAGGAAGCGGCGGCGTCCGGGCAGACTGCTCACTGCGGGAATCCTTCCGGGGCAGATGGGTTGCCGGCGCCGCGCGGGTCCGCGGCGCCGTTCGAGGGGTGGTGCAACTCCGCTCGTGAATGTAACGAGTCCTTCTTTACAAAGGCAAGGGGTGAGTGTCCCCTGTTCTGTCGGCACGTCAAAATGGCTCATCGGGCGGGAAGTTGAGGCCCGGGGCGCGCTTGCGGTTCCCGTGGCGGCCCGCGCTCCGGCCGCCCGCGGCGGTCAGGACCGGCCGACCCCGGTCAGCGGATCCGTGCCGCGGTGACGGCCACCGTCGCGTAGGGCATCGTGAAGCTGCTTCCCATGGCGTCGATGGCGGCTCCGACGCCCTCCAGCACCTGCGCCACCTGCTCCGCGGAGAGTCGGGTGAGGGACCCGTGCGTCGGCATCTGGTCCAGCCAGGCCTGCCGGGAGTAGGACCGCTCCCAGTCGAAGCGCCACTGCTCCGGCTCGCCGAACGCGTCCGCCCCGCGTATTCCGTCGACGACCTTGGTCAGCAGCGCCTGGTACATCTCCAGCGGCTGCCGGGTGGCCTCCGGCCGGGAGGCGAACGGCGAGTCCGGCGCCACCCGCCGGTAGACCGCGGCGAACGCGTCCGCCACGCCCGGCGGCAGTTGGAACACATGCCAGAAGAGGGCCAGCCGGCCGCCCGGCCGCAGAACGCGTGCCGCCTTGGCCGCACCCGCGAGCGGGTCGACCCAGTGCCAGGCGGTCCCGGCGACGACGGCGTCGAAGGTGCGGCCGGCGGGGTCCCAGGACTCGAAGGTCGCCACCTCGGCCTCGACACCGCCGCGCCGGGCGAAGTCCGCCATCCGCGCGTCGGGCTCGACGCCGAGCACCCGGCAGCCGGCGGCCTGGAACTGGCGGGCCGCGGTGCCGGTGCCGCAGCCGACGTCGAGAACCTCGCGCCCGGGGCCGGCGGCGACGATCCGCTCGATCAGGGCGTCCGGATAGGGTGGCCGGGTCCGGTCGTAGCGTTCGGGATCCACACCGAACGACTCGGCGATGTCGCGGTGTTGATGGGGTTCGGGCTGAGCGGGACGCGCTCCCCCGGGCGGTAAAGTGGGCATGCGCCCACAGTAGTGGGCGATCGCCCACTCGTCCACGGGCGGGCTCTCGTGCGCGGGTCCGGCGAGTGGTTCCGGCGAGGGCGAGTGGTTCCGGCGAGGTGAGGAGAGAACCAGGTGCCGACCGGGGTGGCCATGCGCGATCCGCGCGAGCAGTTGTTCGGCGCGGCCGAGCGCATCCTGCTCCGCGACGGGCCGACCGCGCTGACGAGCCGGGCGGTCACCGCGGAGGCCGGCTGCGCCAAGGGCGTCCTGCACCGCCACTTCGAGGACTTCGACGCCTTCCTGGCCGAACTCGTCCTGGACCGCGTCGCCCTGGTCGAGCGCCAGGCAGCGGAACTGCGCGAGTCCGCCGGCACCCGCACCGTGGCCGACAACATCACCGACGCGCTGACGGCCCTGTTCGAGTCGGTCGCGGTGTCGATCGTCGCCCTTGTCACCTTCCGCGACGAACTGCGCGCCCGGTTGCGCGCGGTGCGGCACGCCGGCGGCCTTCCGGTTCTGACGGAGGCCGCGGCCGCGATCGCCTCCTACCTCACCGCCGAACGGGACCTGGGGCGGATCGCGGCGGACGCCGGCATCGACACGCTCGCCCCCACCCTGGTCGGGGCCGGGCACCTGCTCTTCGCGGACCGGGGGAGCGCGCCACCCGGGAGGGAGGCCGTCCGCAGGATGGTGGTGACGGTCCTCGCGGGTGCCATGCGCTGAATCCCGGCGGTGAGGCCCGCCGCGAGGGAGCGGACACGGCCGGGGCCCGGCACGGCGTGTGCCGTGCCGGGCCCCGGGGTTGTGGGTCGGGTCAGCTGATGGTCGTGGTGGTCAGGGTCGGGTTGGGCGAGGGGTAGCAGGCGGTGGGGACGGTGAGGGTGAGGATGCTCGCCTGGACGCTCGCGGAGAAGGTCAGTCCGGGGTTGGAGTAGCTGGTGCCGGCCAGCTGGGTCGTCACGGTGCTGCCGGAGCCGCCCGCGGTCAGGTCGAGGGTCAGGGCGGGCAGGGTGAAGGTGCTGCCGCCGGCGATCGGGCCGGGCACGGTGGCCACCAGGTTGCCGCCGCTGGCCGAGACCGAGGGCGTGCCGGATCCGTATCCGGATCCGCCGGACAGCGACTCACCGGTCAGGGTGGCGTTGGCCGGCACCGGGATGGTGAGCTTCAGGTTGCTGATCGACTTCACCGTGTACCCGTTGACGGAGCTGGGCACCGTCATGGACGTGGGGGCGAGGGTGACGGTGAAGGCGCTGCCGGAGGCGACGGACGTCGGCGCGGTGCCGTCGACACCCGCGCTGAGGGTGAAGGTCTGCGCGGATCCGACGGGCGGGGTGGCCTGGCAGTCCATGGTGACGGGGACCACGGCGGCCGAGGCCGGTCCGGCGGCCAGACCGGCGGCGGCCAGACCTGCTGCCACGGTCAGCAGCAGGCGGGAGGAACGGGACGCGAGCGGGCGTGCGGCGGCTGAAAGTCTCATGGGGGGCTCCGTTCGATTCCTGTGGGGGGCGGGTGCGCACGGCGGCGCGCACCGTGGAACGATGGAACGGCGCTTAGCATGTACCTGACATACCGCCGGTAACAAGGTGGCCGTAAGGCCATCTCGTGACGCGCGGTGACCTGCGGAAAAGCAACGGCCGGAAGCGGTGTTCACCGGCTGATCGGCATCGGACTACGGCAAATGACGTACCGCGTCCCGTGGTGCGGAATGGCTGAATCCACTACACACCCCACGACCTCACCGCGATCCGGTCCCCGGCCCGTTGTCCTGTGGTGTTGCGGCAGACGGCGGGCCGGGGGCGGTGAGGGTCAGTACGCGCTGCCGGACAACGCCTTCTGGGCCCGCAGCACCGGCCACTCGCCGGACGCCGTGGAGGTGAAGGCCGAACCGTAGTCGCTGGCGGACAGCGCGGCGTCGAGCGTGGTCTGGGTCTTGTTGTAGTAGCTGGTGTGGTCGATGGCGTCGCTACTGGCGTACCGCACCTTGTGATCGGCCGTCATCGATGTCGCGGAGTTGTCCGAGACCACCGAGTCGTAGTCCGAGCCCATGATCGTCCAGTCCGTTCCGCCCTGCCCCTGCGGGTTCTGCCCGTTGGCGTTGAGGTCCGCGAGGAACGCGGACCCCGCGGTCATCTCGCCGCACTCGATGGTGGCCGTGGTGCACAGGGCGGCGGCGTCGGCCCCGTTGTGAGGGGTTCCGAAGGTCACCACGTTGCTGATCGCCAGGGCCGGCGGGAACGCCGCGTCCTGGGCCGCCACCCGGTACAGGGCGTAGCGCGCCACCAGTCCCCCCATCGAGTGGGCGACGACGCCGACGTTCTGGCCCTTGGAGGTGTAGGTGTCGTAGACGTACCAGGCGAACTGGTAGGCGATGTGCTTGATGTCGGTGCCGGTGGAGTCCTCGCCGTTCACCAGCCCGCCGGAGAAGTACGCGCTCTGCTGACCGTAGCCGTTGAGGTCGACCCCGCAGTGGCTGTCGTCGTAGTAGTACTTCAGCGTCACCTGCGGACCGGTGAAGCCGTGGCCGGTCAGGAAGGACGTCATGTTCGACCACATGCCGCAGTCGGTGCCCAGCCCCGTCGGGTCGTATCCGTGGACGTAGAGCACGGGTGTGGCGGCGTTGCTGTCGCCCGACGCGGCCTGCGCGGGCGAGGTGGCCAGGACGGTGGCAAGCGCCGTACCGCCGACGACGAACGCTGTGACGAATCGTTTGAGGAGACGACCGAGTCGCACGCTGACCCTCCCAGGGCGAAAGGCCGGGGCGGCAGACGGCTCCGCCCTGGCTGCGCGGTGTACGGGAACGGCACCCGGGCGCTTCGGGGCGCCGGGTTCCGGGCGTGGGGGGATCGGATGCCACGCCGCGCGCGGCGGCGAGCGGGGGATGACGACGGCGAGCACGCCGAGGCGGGGCCCGGTGGGGCATGGCGCGGCGGACCGTCACCGCGCCCGGGGCATCGCCGATGCCTGACGACGACCGATCGGTACGCGGCGAGTGTGGAAATTAGCGGCGGTAGGTTACGGGGTCAACCCTTGCGGCACCGGTTCGCTCCTGCGGCCCGTGAGGACAGGGAGCAGCGCCGCGGACGCGGACGTCGTCCACCACGTCCCCGTTTGCCGATTCGGCAAGCTTCTTTGTCAAAGGGCGGCCGCCGGCCCGACGATCTGCGGTGAGACCCCACCCGCTCATTTCCCACCAAGGACGCAGCCATGACCGACGAGGCGAGCACCATCTCCGCGGAGCAGTACTGGGACGCCCGCTACCGCACCGGCGACCGCATCTGGAGCGGCAACCCCAACGCCGTGCTGGTCCGAGAGGCCACCGGACTGCCCCCCGGCAGGGCGCTCGACCTGGGGTGCGGCGAGGGCGCCGACGCGGTCTGGCTCGCCCGGCAGGGCTGGCAGGTCACCGGCGTCGACATCTCCCGGGTGGCGCTGGACCGCGCCGCCGAGCACGCGCGGGACGCCGGCGTCGCCGGCCGCATCGACTGGCAGCGGCACGACCTGGCGGTGTCCTTCCCCGCCGGAGCGTACGACCTGGTCTCGGCGCACTTCCTGCACTCCCAGGTGGAAATGCCCAGGGAACGGATCCTGCGCACCGCCGCCGCTGCCGTGGCGCCGGGCGGGGTGCTCCTGATCGTGGGGCACGCCGACTTCCCCCCGGGGCACCCGGCCCCCCACCCCGAGGTGCACTTCCCGACACCGGACGAGGTCCTGCGCTCCCTCGAACTGCCGGACGGCGAGTGGACGGTGCTGCTGAGCGAGGAGCACGAACGCGAGATGACCGGCCCCGACGGCCGGCCGGCCCTGCGCAGGGACAACGCACTGAAGCTGCGCCGCGAGGCCTGCTGACGTCAGGCCGGGGCAGCACCCCCACCGTCGCGGAAGGCCGGATACGCAGGCAGGGGCGCGACCGCCCACGTCTCGGAAAGGCGCCGGCGGAGCAGGTCCATGGCCGTGGCGAACGCCGGGAGTTCCGCCAGGATCCCGGCGTTCGCCCAACGGTGCATGAGCAGTTGGCGGGCGGACGGCACCGGCCGCCGGGTGCGGTGCATCGGACGGTCCGCCACCACGGCGATCGGCCACAGATGCACCGTCGCGTGCACCGTCCACGCCGCGATGGCCCGGCTCAGACCGGCCCGCCACACCGCGTCGTCGGCCAGCGGCGGATACACCGCGCTCACCTCCGCCCGGTACGCCTGCTCCACGCCGTCGGCGACACCGGCCGGCAGGGTGAAGACGCACCAGCAGGTGGAGAACGGCATGCGGCAGTACGCGGCCGTCAGGAACACCGGCTGGAAGCAGGCGGCTTCGAAGTCGATCAGGCGCAGACCCCGGGCGGTGAGCAGGGAGTTGTCGGGACAGGTGTCCCCCGGGGTGAACGCCGTGAACTCCTCGCCGTCCACCGCCGTGACGCGCCTCAGGTCCCGGTCGAGCCCGGCCGGAGCCGGAACGCCGGCCTCGTCGAGCAACGCCGGAAGCCGACTGACGCTCCGGACGATCCACGACTCGTCATCGATGTCCGTGCCGAACCGTGCCCGTAGCCGTGCGAGGTCGGCGCGCCGCTCCACGGACGCGGCGCCCAGCCTCCCGAGCCCTCGGGCCCAGGCCAGCATCCCTTCCCCGGCGGCCTTCGGATCACCACCCAGCAGAACGTCGGCCAGGCTCGGCGCCTCCCCGAGATCCTCCATCACCAGGAGCGGGAACTCCTCGGCCACGCCGAGCAACCGAGGGCCGGCCAGCCCGAGTGACAGCCCGGCGGCCTCCGATACGAAGGCACGCACCGACTCCGGCCCGGCGGTGAACGCCTTGACGACCACACTGCCGCCGGTGGCCGTCCTGCACCGCACCACCGTGCTGCGCCTGCTGCCGCCCAGGTCGACCGGGTCGGACAGATCGTCACCGAGCACACGGGCGGCGGTGCGCAGGATCGACTCCACGGCGGCATCCTGGCACAGCCGCGCTCACCCGCGGTGTCCCCCGGAGGAGCGATACGAGGCGGCCGGATGCTACCCGGCGGCCCCCAGCTTCTCCAGCAGGCCCAGCTGGGTCATGATGGAGCCGGTGTCGACGTAGGCGCGAGCCGTCTTGATCTTGTCGTTCTGGACCTCGTAGACATCGCACGCGTGCACGGTGACCGACCTGCCGGTGGCAGGCACCGTTCCGGCGCGCAGGACGAGGTCTCCGGTCTGCGTTCCCTGGCCCGTGTACTCGACGACCACCGTGTCACCCTCGGCCGTGAGGTGGTCGAGGGTGAACCGCCCGTCCGGCAGTGCGTCGAAGAGGGTCTTCGCGAGCTTCAGGAAGCCGTCCGGGCCCTCAAGGGTCCTGCCGCTCCCCTCGTCGACGACGGTGCAGTCGGGGGCGACGGCACCCTTGATGGAGTCGTAGTCGCGATCGTTCCAGGCGTCGAAGAAGTCACGGACGAACGTGGCCTTGTCGGTCATGGGTATCTCCCCCTCACGGGAGTGGGCACATGGATGGAATCGTCCGCCTGACGCGGGCTGCGCGGTCTGTCGATGACCGCTCTTCCATCCTGGCTCCGCAGGCCCGGACGGGCATCTCGGGCACCGGACGCGGTCGAACCGGCGGCCGCCCGTCACAAAGCGCGGTCGCCTGCCCACTGTCCGCAGCGAGGAATGCGCGTGGTGTGGCGCGGCGGCCGCGGAGACCGCCGCGCCAGGTGGGGCCGGTCACCGCTAGCTCACGGTGATGGTGGAGCTTCCGCTGCTCTGGTATCCCTCGGTCGAGAGGATCATGTAGTTGAAGCTGCCGAGGTTCATGCCGTGCCCGGCCCACGCGTCGAAGTGGTTGCCGGTGGTGATGGTTCCGCCCGTCCTCTTCGACTGCCGGATGCTCCAGTACTGGTTGAACGTCGCCGTTCCGATGATGGAAGGGGCGTTGGTCCGCGTCGTCTCGTAGATGTCGTACGTGCCGCCGTCGGTGGTGACGGTGCCCTTGTACGTTCCCGAGGGCCGGTAGGTGCCCCAGTTGTCCATGACGTAGTACTCGACGAGCGGACCGGTGGTCCAGCCGTAGAGGGACAGGTACGCGTTGCCGGACGGGTTGAAGCTGCCCGAGTAGTTCACGCTCCTGCGTCCGCCGGTGCTCCAGCCCTTGCCGGCGGTGAAGTTGCCGCAGTTGGTCCATGAGGTGCCGTAGGTGCCGCCGGACCCGAGGGTCATGGAGACCGACCCGCCACCGTCGGTCCAGAACGAGTAGAAGTAGCCGTTGTTGGTGCCGGTCTGGTTGGTGGTGATGACCGTGGCGGCGTCGGCGGTTCCGGGCAGCATCAGCGTGGACGCGCCTGTGGCCAGTGCGATGGCACCGGCGCGGCCGATGAACCCTCTGCGGCTGATGGGGCGAGCGGGGGTGGTGTCCATGGGCGTGCTTCCTCCTCGTGCGGTCCGGTGGGAGGCCAGGCAGCGTGACGGGACCCGGCGGAGTGGTCGGTGGAGCCAGGGTGACGGCGAACGTGGTGCGCGTGGTGTGGTGCCGTGCGAGGCGGCTCCGTGCTCGGCGACGGTCGGTCGCCATGCCGTCGACGACAGTGTCGGGACGGCCGTGGGGGGCGTCAATGACTCCGGAAGAAATTCGAAAGTTTCGGAGCGGATGAGGGTGTCCGCACCACCTGATGATGGCTGCGCGCGGCATCTTCCGACGCTGGTCATCGGCAATATTTCGGAGAATCATGCGAGGGCCGGGGCCGCCAGAAGTTCCGGAAGAGTGTCGTAATCTTGCCGGGTCGCTGCCCGTCGGTCACCCCCGTCGAGCGGACGATCAGGATTCGAGAAGCGCGGGCCGCCGGGCCGCGGCTAACGTGGCCGCGCGAGGTGAACGACACGCCCGGAGCGTCCTCCGGCGGCGGCCGGGTCCCGGCGGCCGGATCGAGCCAGGCGGCGCCGGTGGAGACCGCGAAGGCGGCCCCGCCCAGACGGACGGAGACACGATAGGCATGGCCAACAGGACGGACCCGCAGTCGTCCGCGCCGCACGTCGCCGACAGCCATGATCTGATCCGCGTGCACGGCGCGCGCGAGAACAACCTCAAGGACGTCAGCATCGGGATCCCGAAGCGTCGGCTGACGGTCTTCACCGGCGTGTCCGGCTCGGGCAAGAGCTCACTGGTCTTCGACACGATCGCCGCGGAGTCGCAGCGGCTGATCAACGAGACCTACAGCGCCTTCGTACAGGGCTTCATGCCGACGTCGGCACGCCCCGAGGTCGACGTGCTCGAAGGGCTGACGACCGCGATCATCGTCGACCAGCAGCGGATGGGGGCGGACCCCCGCTCCACGGTCGGCACCGCCACCGACGCCAACGCGATGCTGCGCATCCTCTTCAGCCGGCTCGGCGAACCGCACGTCGGCCCGCCCGGCGCGTACGCCTTCAACGTCCCCTCGGTCCGGGCGAGCGGCGCGATCACCGTCGAGCGCGGCGCCAAGAAGGCGGTGAAGGCGACCTTCTCCCGCACCGGCGGCATGTGCCCGCGCTGCGAGGGGCGGGGCACCGTCTCCGACATCGACCTCACCGAACTCTTCGACGACTCCATGTCGCTCGCCGGCGGCGCGCTCACCATCCCCGGCTACACCGCGGGCGGCTGGAACCACCGGCTCTACAGCGCCTCCGGCTTCTTCGACCCGGACAAGCCGATCCGCGACTTCACCGAGACCGAGCTGCACGACTTCCTGTACCGCGAGCCGACCAGGATGAAGATCGCGGGCATCAACATGACCTACGAGGGCCTCGTCCCACGGGTCCAGAAGTCGTTGCTCGCCAAGGACCGGGAGGGCATGCAACCGCACATCCGGGCGTTCGTGGACCGGGCGGTCACCTTCACCACCTGTCCCGAGTGCGACGGCACCCGGCTCAGCGAGGCGGCCCGGTCGTCGCGGATCGGCGGGATCAGCATCGCCGACGCGTGCGCGATGCAGATCACCGACCTCGCCGAGTGGGTCCGCGGCCTCGACGAGCCCTCGGTGGCCCCGCTGCTGACCGCGCTGGGGCGGAGCCTCGACTCGTTCGTGGAGATCGGGCTGGGCTACCTCTCGCTCGACCGGCCGTCCGGCACGCTGTCGGGCGGCGAGGCGCAGCGCGTCAAGATGGTCCGTCAGCTCGGCTCCTCGCTCACCGACGTCACCTACGTCTTCGACGAGCCCACCACGGGCCTGCACCCGCACGACGTCCAGCGGATGAACGACCTGCTGCTGCGGCTGCGGGACAAGGGCAACACGGTGCTCGTCGTGGAGCACAAGCCCGAGGTGATCGCGATCGCCGACCACGTCGTCGACCTCGGGCCCGGTGCCGGGACGGCGGGCGGCACCGTCTGCTTCGAGGGCACCGCGGACGGGCTGCGGGGCAGTGACACCATCACCGGCCGCCACCTCGGCTACCGGGCCGCCCTGAAGGAGACGGTGCGCAAGCCCACCGGCGCCCTGCGGATCCGCGGCGCGACGACGCACAACCTGCGCGACGTCGACGTGGACATCCCGCTCGGGGTGCTGGTCGTCGTCACGGGTGTCGCCGGCTCCGGCAAGAGCTCGCTGGTGCACGGTGCGCTGCCGAAGCAACCGGAGGCCGCCGGGATGGGGGTGGTCTCCATCGACCAGGGGGCGATCCGCGGCTCCAGGCGCAGCAACCCGGCGACGTACACCGGACTGCTCGAGCCGATCCGCAAGGCGTTCGCGAAGGCCAACGGCGTCAAGCCGGCGCTGTTCAGCGCCAACTCCGAGGGCGCCTGCCCCACCTGCAACGGCGCCGGGGTCGTCTACACCGACCTGGCGATGATGGCGGGTACCGCGACCACCTGCGAGGAGTGCGAGGGCAGGCGGTTCGACGCGTCGGTGCTGGAGTACCAGCTCGCCGGCCGCGACATCAGCGAGGTCCTCGCGATGCCGGTGAGCGAGGCCCGGGAGTTCTTCGGCGCCGGTGCCGCACGCACCCCGGCCGCGCACACCATCCTCACGCGGCTCGCCGACGTCGGGCTCGGCTACCTCACGCTCGGGCAGCCGCTGACCACGCTGTCCGGCGGTGAGCGGCAGCGGCTCAAACTGGCCACCCGCATGGCAGAGAAGGGCGGTGTGTACGTGCTCGACGAGCCGACCGCCGGCCTCCACCTGGCCGACGTCGAGCAGTTGCTCGGACTGCTCGACCGGCTCGTCGACTCCGGCACGTCGGTCGTCGTCGTCGAGCACCACCAGGCGGTCATGGCGCACGCCGACTGGATCGTCGACCTCGGACCGGGCGCCGGCCACGACGGCGGCCGGATCGTCTTCGAAGGCACCCCCGCCGACCTCGTCGCCGCGCGCTCCACCCTCACCGGCGAGCACCTCGCAGCCTATGCCGGCGCCTGACCGGGCATCGCGGAACGAGTAGCGTGACGGCGTGACCACGTCCTCGTATCTGAGCGCGACGGCGGCGGCCTATGACGCCATGGCCGTCCGCTACGCCGAATTCGCCCGCGACAGCCTCGACCGCCTCCCGCTGGACCGCGCGGTGCTGGCCGCCTTCGCGGATTCCGTGCGGGCGGACGGCACCGGGCCCGTCGCGGAGCTCGGCTGCGGCCCCGGGCAGACCACAGCGCACCTGCGGGACCTGGGACTTGACGTCTTCGGTATCGACCTGTCACCGGTGATGATCGGCCTCGCCCGCGAGGCGTACCCCGGCCTGCGCTTCGAGGTCGGGTCGATGCACGCCCTGGACCTGCCCGACGGCGAGCTGGCCGGCATCGTGTCCTGGTACTCGCTCATCCACACCCCGCCCGCCGAACTGCCGCCGTACTTCGGCGAGTTCCGCCGCGTCCTCGCATCCGGCGGTCACCTCCTGCTCGGCTTCTTCGAGTCCGAGGGCGAGCCGGTGACGCCGTTCGACCACAAGGTGACGCAGGCCTACCGGTGGCCGATCGACGCCCTCGCCGGTCTGGCGCGTGACGCCGGGTTCACCGAGGCCGGCCGGATGCTGCGCGAGCCATGCGAGGACGAGAGGTTCCGCAGGGGGTATCTGCTGCTGCGCACGCCGTAGGCGGTGCCGGCCATGACCGCGGAGGGTTCCCTCCGCGGTCACGGCATGCCGTCGCTGTCCGAGGCGGCGTCAGGTGTGGTGCTCCTCGCCCGGGCTGAAGATGTGCCGCATGTCCTGCCAGGCTTCCGCGCGGCACCACACGGGGATGGTCTCCAGCGGGGTGTCGCGCCGCGTGGTGCGGCCGCCCGCCACCTGTTCGCCGGTCCAGACGTCGATCCAGGTCCCGTGCGGCAGGTAGGCGGTCCGCGACCGGGCGCCGGGTTCGGTGACCGGGGCCACCAGCAGGTCGTCTCCGAGCAGGTACACATCGGGGTGCGCCCAGGCCTCGGGGCTGCCGTCACCGAAGAGGGCGGCGGAACGCATCAGCGGCTCGCCACGCCGGGCTCCGGCCGTGGACTGCGCGTGCAGGTAGGGCACCATGCGCTCGCGCAGTCCGGTGTAGTCGCGGAAGACCGTCAGGGCCCTTCGGTCGCCGGTGCGTTCCGCGATGTTCCAGGGCGTGCGGTCGCGCGAGGGCGTGCGGTGGTGGTTGTACTCCGAGTGGTACTGGAAGATCGGGCAGAAGGCGGCGAACTGCGTTGCCCGGATGTAGAGCTCCGCGTCGGGGATCTCCCCGGAGAAGCCGCCGAGGTCCCAGCCCCAGTGCGTGATCCCGCAGGCGCCCGCGGTGAGGCCGGCGGTCACCGAGGACCGCAGCGCCTGCCAGGTGGAGTCCTCGTCGCCGGCCCAGTGGGCGCCGTGGGCCTGCGCGCCGGTGAAGCCGGCCCGGCTGAAGGTGACCGGCGGTTTGCCGGCCGACTCCAGCAGTTCTCCGTAGGCGGCCGCGTAGTGGACCGGGTAGAGGTTGTTGGAGACGTCGCCGCGGGTGCCGTCGGCGTAGCGCAGGTCGTGTCCCCACGCGTGTTCGCCGCCGTCGGTCTTGAACCCGTCGATGCCGAGGTCCTCGACGAGGTAGCGCCGCTTGTCCAGCCACCAGGCGCGGGCCTGGGCATCGGTGAGGTCCGGCATCAGGGCGAGGGGGAACCACCAGCCGCGGTTGCGGTAGGGCCGCCCGTCGGCCTCGCGGATTCCGTGGCCGCCCCGGACGATCGCGTCGGCGTCGGCACGGGCCTGGCCGGTGGGATGGGGGCGCATCTTCATCAGGGGGATCTGCCAGAGCAGGACCTTGATGTCACGGGCGTGCAGTTCGTCGACCATGGCCTTCGGATCGGGCCAGGCGCCGTCGGCGGGGAAGGTGAAGTCGGCCAGGCGGTGCGGTGCGCCGTCCTCGTGGACCTCGTACCGGGCGTCGCGGAAGGCGGTGAAGGTGGCCTCGTCGCTCCATGCCTCGATCACGACGGCGCCGACCGGGACGTCCTCGTCCCGGTGGCGGTCCATCTCGCGCATCACCGCGGCCTGGGTGTTCCATTCGTTGCCGCTGGCCCACAGCCGGTGGATCCAGGCCGGCAGTTCCTGGGGGCGGCCGGTCTCGGCGAGGAAGGCGTCCAGCACCTCGCGGGGGGTGCCGTCGTAGAAGGCGACCTCCAGCGTCTCGTCCGGTGTGCCGCCCAGCTCGGCCTCGACGATGAGCCGACGGCGGTCGCCGGCGCCGACGTCGTACCAGGTGCGGCGCGCGGTGCGGACGTGGAAGCCCCAGCCGTCACCGCCGGCGACGTGGGCGAACGGCATGGGGAAGTAGGTGCGCCCGGCCTGCCCCTGGCCCTTGTACTGCTCGAACACCACGGCGTCCAGGGTGTGGTCGCGCTGGTCGAGGCGGTCGTACCGCTCGCCGAAGCCGACCACGTGCTCGCCGTCCCGCAGGGGCAGCGCGAAGCGGACCCGGCGGAGGCCGTGGGCGTCGGTGAGCCATTCGACGCTGCCGGGGATGGTGCGGTCGCGGCCCGCGCCGCGCAGGACGCCGCCGGTGGTCTGCCAGGTGGTGGCGGCCACCGGGTACCAGCGGCTGGTGCGCTGCCGGCCGTCGGTGTCCGTGGCGCGGAAGCGGTAGCGGGCGGTCCCGTGGCGGGGGAGGGCGGGGGCGGTGGTGTGCCAGCGGTTCCCGGTGGTGTGCTCGCGGGACGCGGCGGCGGCGAGGTGGGTGGTGCCGTCGCCCTGCGCCTGCCGGGCGGGCCGGCCGGTGCCGGTGTCGCGTGACAGCGGGATCAGGACGGTGCCGTCCGGGCCGTCCCACTCACAGGTGATGTCCTTGACACGGTCGGCGGCCAGCACGCCGAGTTCGATGGGATGGCCCGCCGGCGGCCGCGCGGGGACGCGCTGGTCGGCGGTGGTCAGGTAGGGGTGTTCTGAGCCGAACGGGCGGTGGCGGATCACAGTCGGATTCCCAGGGAGTGAGCGAGGGTCAGGTACATGCCGTGCGACCACAGCAGGGGAGTGGCGACGGGGCCCCAGCGGTCGATCCACTCCTGGCGGCGGCCGGGGGCGAGGAGGATGTCGCCGGTCTGCTCCGGCAGCCGCCCGTCGGGTGTGGCGGTGGAGGCGATCCAGCGCAGTTGGGCGTGGGCGGCTTCCGGGCGGCCCAGCCGCAGGTGGGCCTGGCCGAGCAGGGCGGCGAGCACCGGCCAGCGTCCGCCGCCGTAGAAGGTGTCGGCGCGGTAGCGGTGCACGCCGCACTCCCGCACCAGGTCCCGTTCGACGGCGGCGACGGTGGCGCGGGCGGTGGCGTGGTCCACGGTGGCGAAGGGGGCGACGGCGGCCAGCACGCTCGCGTCGACCGCTGTCGAGCCCAGGTACTTGGTGAGATGGCCGTCGACGGTGCCGTGGGAGCGCACCGTCGCACGGATGCGGTCGGCGGTGGTGGCGGCGGCCAGGCGGTCCTCGTCGGCCAGCACGCCCAGGGTCAGTGCCGCGCGCAGGCCGGCCTCCAGGCTGGCCAGGGTGGCGACGTGCCGGTGCTCGACGTACTCCTCCCACCAGTCGTAGCAGGGCAGTTGCCAGGTGGCGGTGAGGTAGCGGGCGGTGGCCGTGACCGCGGGCGTGTAGGGGGCGGGGTCGATCCCGTGCCGCCGCAGGTGGGCGGTGAGCCCCCACAGCCAGGTGCCGTAGCCGTCGGTCTGGAAGTTCCACCAGTCCTGCCCGCTTTCCTCCTCGCCGTCCAGGGTGTAGCGGGTCGGGAGGAATTCGCGGGGTTCCAGGTGCTCACCGCGGGCGAGGCGGGCCGCGATGCCCTCGATGCGGTCGGCGCGGGTGGCGATGACCCGGGCCGCCCAGTCGTGGAAGGCGGTGGCCGAGCCGGTGGCGCCCTGGCGGCTCATGCCTTCGGCGATGAAGGTGTTGTCGCGCAGCCAGGAGAACCGGTAGACGCGGTAGGTGGGGCAGGCCGGATACGCGCCGGAGGGGTGCTGGGCGTCCCGGACCAGTTCGACGCTGCGGGCGACGAGGTCGAGCAGTGCGGAACGGGCAGACGAGGGTGTCGTGCTGCGGGAGTTCACGTGGTGCTCCTCGGAGGGGAGGGGAGGGGCCCGGGTGCCCGCCGGGTGTCAGGCCGGCGGCGGGCACCCGGGAGACGTCACTTCAGCAGTGCGGTGACCTGCCGGGCCGCGGTGGACAGGGCCGTGGCGATGTCGGCGCGTCCGGCGGCTGCGTTGGCCAGGGCGTTGTTGACGATGTCCTGCATCTGCTGCTGCTTGGCGATGACCGGCTCGGTGGCCTGCTGCCGGAGGGAGTCGAAGACGGCCTGGCGGCCGGCGGGCCTGCCGGCCGTGAGGTAGCCGGCCAGCCCGCTGGTGTCGCTCAGCGGCGGCAGCTCCCAGGAGGAGTCGACGCGGGTCTTCGCGGCGGTCTGTGAGGCGGTGAGGAAGGACAGCCAGGAGAAGGCCGCGTCGGCGTGGGCCGTGGTCCGCGAGACGGCGACGGAGTTCTGGAAGACGGCGCTGGCCTTGCGGGTGTTACCGGGTTCGACGACGACGTCCCAGTCGAAGGGGACCTTCTGCAGGGCGCTGAACTGCCAGTTGCCGTTGTGCCACATGGCGAGCTTGCCGGCCTTGAAGAGGTTGGTGTCGTAGTCGGGGGTGTTGGCGCTCTTGGCCGCGTCCGGCATGGTGGTGTTGTTCTTGGAGATCAGCCACCTGGCGGCGGCGACGCCCTGGGGGCTGTCGAACGTCGCCCTGGTGCCGTCGGCGGACAGGAAGGAGCCGCCCGACTGCTCCAGTGCCTTGTAGAACTCGTTGAAGGTGATGGGCTGGTAGTCACCCCACACGCCCTGCCCCGTGTTGGTGAGCTTGCGGGCGGCGGCCTGCTCGTCCTTCCAGGTCCAGTTCGCGGTCGGGGCGGGGAGGCCGGCCTTGGCGAAGAGGGCCTTGTTGTAGATCAGGACGACGGTGGAGAAGGACTCCGGCAGGGCGTACTGCCGGCCCTGGTACTGCGCGGCCCTGAGGTTGCCGGGGGCGTAGACGGCGGGGTGGTAGTCCGGGTCCTTGGCGGCGGGGCCGGCCAGGTCCAGGAGGGCGCCCGCGGCGGCGTAGGTGGTCAGGCTCTGCTGGTCGAGTTCGAAGGTGTCGGGTGCGGTGCCGCCGGACAGGGCGGTCTGCAGGCTGGTGGCGTAGCTCGCGTAGGGCACGGTCTGCACCTGCACCCGGATGCGGGGGTGCTGCTTCTCGAAGGCCGCGACGATGCGGCCGAGGTCCCCGGTGTGGTCCGGGGCCGCCGAGAACGTCAGGTAGCGGACGGTGGTGACGCCGTCGGCGGTGGAGGATCTGGTGGCCGAACCCTGTGCGCAGGCGGCGGTCAGGGTCAGTGCCGCGGTGCATGCGGCGGCAAGGGCGATGCGGGTGGTGCGCATGGCTGTCTCCGGTGGTGACGCAGGGGTGGGTGCGCGCGGACGGTGGAGCGGGTGCGGCGCGGCTACTTCAGGCCCGACTGGGCGACGCTTTGCACGACGTACTTCTGGGCGAACAGGTAGAGCAGCATGATCGGCACGGTGCTGAGCACCGAGCCGGCCATGACCACGTTCCACTCGGTGCCGAACTGGCCCTGCAGGCCGGCCAGGGCGAGCGGAAGGGTCATGAACTCCGGTGAGCGGATGATGACCAGCGGCCACAGGAAGCTGTTCCAGGCGGCCATGAAGGCGAAGACGGAGAACGTCGCCAGGGCCGGGCGGACCAGGGGCAGCATGATGGAGGCGAAGATCCGCGGGTGGCCGGCGCCGTCCAGCCGGGCGGCCTCGTCCAGTTGCCGGGGCACGCCGTCCATGGCCTGGCGCAGCAGGAAGACTCCGAAGCCGGAGGCCAGGGTGGGGGCGAGGACGGCGGCATAGGTGTCGACCAGCTGGAACGCCCGCATCTCGGCGAACAGCGGGACGATGAGGACCTGGAGCGGCACCATCATGGTGGCCAGGTAGCAGGCGAACACCACGCCGCGGCCGCGGAACCGCAGTCGTGAGAAGGCGTAGGCGGCCGTCGAGCTGGTGACGAGCTGGATCGCGGTCGAGACGGCGGCCAGCCAGAGGCTGTTGAGGGCGACCCTGGCGAACGGCACGGCGTGGAACAGGCTCCGGTAGCCGTCGCCGCTGACGGTGCGGGGCAGCAGCGAGGGGGTGGCGATCCCCGTGCCGTCCGGTTGCAGGGAGGTCACCAGCATCCACGCGAACGGGAAGAGCATGCCCACGGCGCCGAGTCCGGCCAGGCCGGTCAGGACGCCGGCCCCGAGGCGAGGGCGGCGGGCGAGTGCCGGACGCGGCACGGCGGAGGGGGTGGTGTCCCGGCGTGTGCGGGCGGGGCGGGTGGCGGTCTCAGGCATGGGTCACCCACCGGTGCTGGACGCGCGTCATGACGGCCGTGACGGCCATCATCACCGCGAACAGCAGCCACGACAGGGCGGAGCCGGTGCCCACCTGCCCGTACCGGAAGGACAGGTCGTAGACCTCTTCCACGGTGCTCTGCGAGGAGCCCGCCGGGCCGCCCCCGGTCATGACGAAGACCTGGTCGAACACCTGGAATCCGTTGATCAGGGAGATCAGGACGACGAAGTAGGTGGAGGGGGACAGCAGCGGGAGCGTGACGCGCCGGAAGCGCTGCCAGGTGTTCGCGCCGTCGACGCGGGCCGCCTCGTACAGTTCCTGCGGGATGGCCTGCAGCCCCGCCAGCAGGATGACCATCACGAACCCGACGTCCTTCCAGGCCGAGGCCAGGATCACCGAGGGCATCGCCCAGTCTGGTGACGCCCACCAGTCGGGGGCGGGCAGGCCCGCGGCGGTGAGGACCCGGTCGAGCAGCCCGCCGTCCGGGCTGAGGATCCACTTCCAGGTCAGCGAGACCATCACCCAGCTGGTGACGACCGGCAGGAAGTACACCGACCTGAGGACGCTGCGGCCGCGCATCCGGCGGTTGAGGACCAGCGCCAGCGCCAGGCCGCCGGCGTACACCAGGGGAAGGTAGCCGGCGATGAAGTACACGGTGTGCCCGAAGGCGGCGCGGGTGGCCGGATCGCCCAGCAGACGGGCGTAGTTGCCCAGCCCCGCCCAGCGCATGGGGGAGATGAGGTCCCAGGTGTGGAGGCTGATCCACAGCGAGGACAGCATGGGGACGAAGGTGAACAGCAGCAGGGGCACGGCGCTGGGTGCCAGGAAGAACAGCACGGCGCCGCGGTTGCGCCACTTCTGCCGCCGGACCGCGGCGGACCGGGATATGACGCCTTGCCCGGTGGGGGAGGGGAGAGCGCTCATCAGGACCTCCCGCCGGCCGGGCCGGCGATGCGGGTGAGGATCCGGTGGTGGTCCGCGCCGTCCGCGTCGAGTGACGCGGCCAGCACCATGGCGGCGGCCCCCTGGGCCCAGATGGTGTCGGTCCACGGCTCGGTGCTGATCGGCAGGTCGTGCGAGCGGCGGGGCGCGTAGCGGGCGAAGGCGTCCCGGACACCCGGTTCCCACCACCGCCAGGCCCGGGTGCCCTCGCCCATGACGACGATCTCCTCGGGATCCAGCAGGGAGGTCAGGGCCGCCAGTTGCTGCCCGAGGATCCGCCCGGCCTCCAGCAGCACACCCCGCGCGCCCGGCGCCCGGTCGCCCTGCGCGTCCGCCAGGGCGGCCAGGTCGGCGGGGGTCGCCGACTCACCGAGCAGACCGGTGGACCGCGCGGTGCGCAGCAGGGCGTCATCGCTGATGAGCGCCTCCAGACAGCCGCGCCGGCCGCAGGCGCACCGCGGACCGTCGGGCTGGACGGGGATGTGGCCGAACTCCCCGGCACCGCCGCGCGCCCCCCGGTACACGCGCCCGTCGGCGACCACCGCCAGACCCACACCGCGGCCGATGGTGACCACCAGGAAGTCGTTGAGGTTGCGGCCGCGTCCGTACAGGCGCTCGCCGCTGCCGAGGACGTTGACGTCGTTCTCCACCAGGACGGGGACGGGCAGCGCCGCGCTCAGCAGTGCGCCCAGCGGAAGGCTCTCCCAGTTCAGGACGGCCGCGTCGACGACACCGCTGCCCGGCTGGTCGACGTTGCCCGGCACACCCACGCCGATGCCCAGCAGCGGCGGGCGGTCCTCGGCGGGAGTGGTGAACGGCCGCAGCAGCTCCACGATGGTGGGCACCGCGTCGAGGGCGAGGGCGTCGAAGGGAACCGTGCGGGTCTCGGTCACCTCACCGTCCAGGCGCATGTCGACGACCACGACGTGATCGGCGGCCACCTTGACCCCGACCGCCCGCCCGGCGCTGCCGACCAGGCCGATCAGCCGGCCGGGCCGGCCGCCGCGCGGCGGCGCGTGGCCGTCGAGTTCCTCGATGACGCCCAGCGCCAGCAGCCGCTTGGTCACCTGGGTGAGTGTCGCGGAGCTCATGCCCAGTTCCCGGGCGAGCGCCGCCCTGGACATGGGACCGACCCTGCCGAGGAGCGCCAGCACGGCAGTACTGGTGAGGTCTCCGCCTGCCAGCCGGTTCATTCCGCACCTTTCTTTAGTCCGTAAAGAAGCTGGGTGAAAGATGGCAGGGGGAAGTGGGCACGTCAACCCCTCTCGCGGGTCACGATCGGGTCACGGGCGGAGGGCGCGGACGCGGGGGCATGAGTGATCCCCGGTCGGCGACGTACCGCCGGCCGGGGATCATGGGGTGCCGCGCCGCGTGCTCGGCGAGCGCGCTCAGGCGTCGAGGGTGAAGACCACGCGCTCACCGGTGGTGCTGTTGATGCGTTCGTTGATGCCCACCAGGCGGTTGTCGGCCGGGGACCAGCCGAGGTTCTGGGTCAGCACCGGAGAGGTGGTCAGCACGTGCGGCGCGTCGTTCGGCACGGCGTGGTGGATGCAGGAGTAGTCGATGGAGTCACCGGACCCGGTGCCCACCCCGCTGGGGCAGTCACCGGCGAGATACCAGGTGGTGCCGTCCGTCGCCGCGCCCTGCATCGCCCACACCGGCGAGGAGTACGCCACTGTGGCGTGGCTGACGCCGATGCCGGACGGGTCGGTCGTCGACGGAAGCGCGGTCTGGTGGTCCAACGGCCAGCGGATGACCCGGCCGCCGGCCGCGCCGGCCTTGAACTCGGCGGAGACCAGGCCGTCCTGGCCGGAGCGGTCCAGGCTCAGCGAGTTCAGACACGGCGTGGTGCCGGTGACGACGACGCAGCCGTCCGAGCCGGTGGGGCAGGCCGGCTGGTCGACCCGTTCCCGCAGCCGACCACTCGGGTTCACACCCCGAGTACGCCTATCGCCCTTGCCGAGGCCGGCATCCGGTGCTGGGCCGACAAGGGTTACCGGGGCGCCGGCGGCACGGTCCGCATCCCGTGCTGGGGGCGGTGGGAGACCCTCTCCGCATGCCAGAAAGCGGTGAAACGGTCCCACGCGAAGATCCGGGCACTCGTCGAGCAGGCCGTCGCCACCCTCAAGTCCTGGCGACTCGTCCGGAAACAACGATGCTCGACCAATTGGATCACCAGCTTCGTCCAGGCCGTCCTCACCCTTCATCTGACCAGCTCATAGCGAAATTGGAAAGGACTCCTTGACCACGTGGAGCGGTGCTCCGCCGCATGAGCCGGCGAAGTGGCAGCCGGACCAGAACCGGCCGTGCGTGATCGCCTGGTTCGCGCGGCCGGTGAACTCCTGCCGCAGGCGGCGTGAGGGGACGCTTTTGAGGGAGTTGACCGGGTTGGAGGGGGCGACTTTTGGTGGGTAGTGCACCGGTGACGGCCCCGACGTCCATGGGGGTTTGGTGCCCAGCCCAGCGGCATGAACAAAGGGTATGATCACGGTCGAATCGAACCGGAGGGGGTGGGCTGAATGATCCGTGCATACAAATTCCTCATGAGGCCCACCGTCCGTCAGGACCAGGCCCTTCGCGAGATGCTGCGTGACCACTGCTCGCTCTACAACGGCGCGTTGCAGGAGCGGCGCGATGCCTACCGGCACGCCTCGAAGACAACGGTCCGCTACGGGCAGCAGTCCGCGCAGCCCAAGGAGATCCGCGCTTTCGACCCGGAACGTCAGGGGCGCTGGTCCTTTTCCTCCCAGCAGGCCACGCTTCGCCGCCTCGACAAGGCGTTCGCCGCGTTCTTCCGCCGGATCAAGGCCGGCGAGAAGCCTGGGTACCCGCGCTTCCGGGGAGGGAACCGGTTCGACACCGTGGACTTCCCTAAGGACGGTGACGGGTGCCGCTGGGACTCCACCCCGCACGACCCGGTTACCCGTGTCCGCCTCCAGGGCGTGGGACACCTCAAGGTGCACCAGCACCGACCGGTGACGGGCACGGCCAAGACGATCTCCGTCAAACGCGAAGCCAAACGCTGGTACGTGATCCTGACCGCCGAGCAGGCCGATCCGCAACCGCTGCCCCCCACGGGCAACGTGGTCGGCATTGACATGGGCATCGCCAACTTCCTTGCCGATTCCCACGGCGGATTTGTCGCCAACCCGCGCCACGGCTGGAAGTCCGCACAGAAGCTGCAGAGCGCGCAACAGGCGCTGAGCCGGTGCAAGCGCGGCAGCAATCGCCGCCGCAAGGCCGTGGAGACCGTTGCCCGGCTCCACCGCACGGTGCGGCGCCAACGACAAGACCACGCGCACAAGACCGCGCTCGACCTCGTGCGGCAGCACGACGTCATCGCGCACGAAGACCTCAAGATCCGCACCATGAGTCGGGCGCCCGAGCCCAGACCCGACCCCAATGAGCCGGGTGGCTTCCTGCCCAACGGGGCCGCGGCGAAAGCCGGGCTGAACCGCTCGATGGCCGACGCCGGATGGGGGGTGTTCCTCGCGATCCTCAACGCCAAGGCGGAAGGTGCCGGACGAGCGGTGATGGCGGTGGACCCCCGCAACACCTCACGGCGGTGCCCCGAATGCGGGTATACCGCCAAGGAGAACCGGCCCACACAGGAGAAGTTCCACTGTCAGGCGTGCGGCCACCGAGCACACGCTGACACGGTAGGTGCGCTCAACGTCCTACGGGCCGGGCTGGCCCGTCGCGAAGCCCAACCGGCCTAGCGAGAAGCCACCCCGTTTACGAGGTGGAGGAGTCACAAACGTCTCATGGCCGCCGAGGCTACGCCGTCCGGCGGCCGCGGTGCCGCGGTTTTCCGCCGGGCCGTCGCGCGGGACGGCGGCCGGCCCCTACAAGATCATCCCAGGCTTCCGCAGGCCCCGTCGCGCCGCTCCACGGCCCCGGCCACCGCCGCCGGCCCGCTCGCGTCGAGCCGGGGCGCCCGAAGTGGCACGCTGGGAGAAACGGGGAGTGTGGACAGAGTGGGTGAGCCGCCGGTCCCGCGCTACGGCATAGCGCCGCAGGTCAGCGGCCGGTGGCGCCCCGGCACCGTGGGAGCGCAGATGGCCGAGACGCACCGGGCGGCGGCGCGGCACGCGGCCGGGCAGCGAGACGATCCGGGAAGCGACCGCCGGGACCAGCGGGAACTGCGGCGGCTGCTGGACGGGCTCACCGCGGTCCGCGACGGTGACTTCGGGACCCGGATCCCGGTGGAGGCCGACGGCCTGCTCGGGGAGATCACCTCCGTCTTCAACACGATGGTGGACCAGCTGTCGGCGTTCGCCGACGAGGTGACGCGGGTGGCCCGGGAGGTGGGCACCGAGGGCAGCCTCGGCGGGCAGGCCCAGGTGGAGGGCGCCTCCGGAGCCTGGAAGGACCTGACCGAGTCCGTCAACGCCATGGCGGGCAACCTGACCGTTCAGGTCCGCTCCATCGCGCAGGTCGCCACGGCCGTGGCCAGGGGCGATCTGTCGCAGAAGATCCGGGTGGACGCGCGCGGGGAGATCCTGGAGCTGAAGGAGACCATCAACACGATGGTCGACCAGCTCTCGGCGTTCGCGGACGAGGTCACCCGCGTCGCCCGTGAGGTGGGCACCGAGGGCATCCTGGGCGGCCGGGCGCGGGTGCGCGGGGTCTCCGGCACCTGGGAG
>JBEHXI010000009.1:0-58791 GCA_048498775.1 Actinomycetota bacterium
CAACGCGGCGGAGGGGGTCGCAGGGAAGAAGCACGCCGTGTTTACAGAAGAAATCACGGGAGCGCGCGCTCCCGGCTCAGCCCAGCCTCTCCGACAGGCGTACGAAGCGGTAGCCGTCCGCCAGCAGGCGCGGGACCGCGGTGCTCATCCCCCGGGCCGTGCCGCCCCGGGGATGGTTCATATGGCTGATCACGATCGAGCCGGGGTGCGCGGTCAGCACGGCCTGGTGGACCTCGGCGGGCGTGAACGTCGCCCCTCCGTCGCCGTTGACGCTGAAGCTGACGAAACGCTCGCCGAGGTCGGCCACCACCCGGGCGGCGACGTCGTCGCAGTAGGCGGTGCCGGAGCGGAAGAAGCGCGGCGGGCGGCCGAGCAGCCGGGTCAGCACGGCCTGGTTCCCCGCCACCTCGTCGTACACCTCGCCGACGTCGCGGGTGCCGGGGATGCGGTAGGCGGACCGCCCGGTCACCGACAGCGGCAGGTGCCGGGTCCCGTGGTTGGCGATCTCGAAGAGCGGGTCGGCCGCGAGCTGCGCGAAGACCTCCGGGTTCGCCCGGATCCACCGGGAGTTGATGAACAGGGTGGCCGGCACCCGCCGCTCGCGGAGGAAGGAGATCAGCGCCTCGTCGTATCCGCTGCCGCCCCGGCCGCCGCAGGCGTCGAAGGTCAGCGCGATCTCCCGGCGGCGCGTGGGCAGCCTGCTGATCGCCCCGGGGACGTCGAGCCCCCAGTACGAGGGCTTCAGCCGCCCGTAGCGGGCGACCTCCTCGGCGCGGGCCACCGGCGGGCGGGCCGGGGCGGAGGCGCCGGGTCCGGTGGAGGACGGCGGGGCGGGGCTCGCCGGGGCGGACGGGGCCGCCGGCCCCGGGCCCCGGGCCGCGCACCCCGACAGCACGCTCCCGGCCGCAACCGCCAGCGCCGCGCGGCGAGTCCACGCCATGATGCTCCGTTCACGCAGGTCCGCGGCGACCGCCGCTCGGGCTCACCCTACAAGCGCCGGCCCGCGGTGATCACCGGCGGCCCACCGCCCACGGGACGGACCGCCGCGGCCCTACTCGCCTCCGGGAACCAATGAGTGTAGACATGGGCATATGGTCCGACTGATGGGCCGAACGAGGGCTGCCTCGGGACCCGTGAGACCCGGGCCCGGGCGCACCCAGAGCCGGCACGAGCGCCCACGATCGGGGCGGCGCCTGCGCAGCGTCGCCGGGCAGGTGTTCGCCCTGCAGGTGGTCCTCGTCGTCCTGCTCGCCCTGGCCGGCACCGTGGCGCTGGTGGTGCAGGCCTCGCACGACAGCCTGGCGGAGGCACGCAACCGCTCCCTGGCCGTCGCCGAGAGCTTCGCCAACTCCCCGGGCCTCATTCCGGCGCTGCGCTCCCCCGACCCGACCGCGATCCTCGAACCGCGCGCCGAGGCCGCCCGCATGCAGGCCGGGGTGGATTTCATCGTCGTGATGAACACCCAGGGCATCCGGTACACCCATCCGGACCGCGACCGGATCGGCAAGAAGTTCGTCGGCACCATCGGGCCCGCACTCGCCGGCCACCCCCTCACCGAGCAGATCACCGGGACCATCGGCCCGCTGGTGCAGGCCGTCGTCCCGGTCACCGCCCCGAACGGGTCCGTCGTCGGCCTGGTGTCCGCCGGGATCAGGACTCACGCGATCAGTGCGGCCTTCGACCGGCAGCTGCCGATCCTGCTGGGCAGCGCGGCGGCGGTGCTCGTCCTGGCCACCGGCGGCACCGCGCTGGTCAGCAGACGCCTGCGGCGCCAGACCCACGGACTGGACCCGGGCGAGATGACACGGATGTACGAGCACCACGACGCGGTGCTGCACGCGGTCCGCGAGGGCGTGGTGATCGTCGGCGGCGACGGCCGGCTGGTCCTGGCCAACGACGAGGCGCGCCGGCTGCTCGGCCTGCCCCCGGACGCGGAAGGCCGGCCGGTCGCCGACCTGGGCCTGGAGCCGAAGGCCGCCGAGCTGCTCGCTTCCGGGCGCGCCGTCAGCGACGAGGTGTTCCTGGCCGGCGAGCGGCTGCTCGCGGTCAACGTACGGCCCACCGACCGCGACGGCGGCCCGCCCGGCACCGCCGCCACCCTGCGCGACACCACCGAACTGCGCGCCCTGTCCGGCAAGGCCGACATCGCCCGGGAGCGGCTGCGGCTGCTGTACGACGCCAGCCTGGAGATCGGCACCACCCTCGACGTGGTGCGCACCGCCGGCGAACTCGCGCAGGTCGCCGTCCCCCGGCTCGCCGACTTCGTCACCGTGGACCTCGCCGACGCGGTGCTGACCGGCCAGGAGCCCGACGTCGGCCGGGAGAACCGGCTGCGCCGCACCGCGGTCCGCGGCATCCGTGACGACCACCCGTTCTACCCGCTGGGCGAACTGATCGCCTACGTCCCCTCCACGCCGCAGGCCCAGGGCTACTCGAGCGGCCGGGCCATGATCACCACCGATCTGCGCGACGCGCCCGGACTGCAGGCCCAGGACCCCGAGCGGGTCCGCGCGATCATCGACTACGGCGTCCACTCGCTGATCACCGTCCCGCTGGCCGCGCGGGGCGCGCTGCTGGGCGTGGTCACCTTCTGGCGCTCCCGGATGCCGCAGCCGTTCGAGGAGGACGACCTGTCGCTCGCGGTGGAGCTGGCCACCCGCGCCGCGGTCTGCATCGACAACGCCCGCCGCTACACCCGCGAGCACGCCATGGCGGTCACCCTCCAGCACAGCCTGCTGCCGCGCGGGCTGCCCGAGCAGGACGCCCTGGAGGTGGCCTACCGCTACCTGCCCGCGCAGGCCGGGGTCGGCGGCGACTGGTTCGACGTCATCGCGCTGCCCGGCACCCGGGTGGCGCTGGTGGTGGGCGACGTCGTCGGCCACGGCCTGCACGCGGCCGTCACCATGGGCCGGCTGCGCACCGCGGTGCACAACTTCTCGGCGCTGGACATGGCCCCCGACGAACTGCTGTGGCACCTCGACGAGCTGGTGGCGCGGATGGACTCCGAGGAGACGGCCACCGCGGACGACACCCCGGTCAGCGGCGCCACCTGCCTGTACGCCATCTACGACCCGGTGGACCGGCGCTGCACCGTCGCCCGGGCCGGCCATCTGCTGCCCGCCGTCGTCCTGCCCGACGGGAGTGTGGAGTTCCCCGAACTGCCCGCCGGGCCGCCGCTCGGGCTGTCCGGGCTGCCCTTCGAGAGCGCCGAGCTGGTACTGCCGGAGGGCAGCCGGCTCGTGCTGTACACCGACGGGCTCGTCGAGGACCGGCGGCGCGACATCGACACCGGGCTGCAGCTGCTGCGGGGCACCCTCCGGGACTCCTCGGGTGAGTCCCCGGAGGAGACCTGCCGGGACATCCTCACGGCGCTGCTGCCCGCCCGGCCGATGGACGACATCGCGCTGCTGGTCGCCCGGACCCGCCGCCTGGCGGACGACCAGGTCGCCCAGTGGGACGTGCCGAGCGACCCGGCGGCGGTGGGCGAGGTGCGCTCGGCGGTGGCCCGGCAGCTGGAGCGGTGGGGCCTGGAGGAGGACGCCTTCACCACGGAGCTCATCCTCAGCGAACTGATCACCAACGCCATCCGGCACGCCACGGGCCCGATCAGGGTGCGGCTGCTGCGCAACCGCGCGCTGATCTGCGAGGTCGCCGACGGCAGCAGCACCGCCCCGCACCTGCGCTACGCCGCCTCCACCGACGAGGGCGGGCGCGGGCTGTTCCTGGTCGCCCAGTTCGCCGAGCGGTGGGGCACCCGGTACACCGCCACCGGCAAGGTCATCTGGACCGAGCAGCCGCTGCCGCGCTGACCGGACGCGTCACCCGGCCACCAGGTCGCGGGCGGCCGCCACGATGGCCTGGTCGTCGATGCCCGCTTCCCGCAGCTGCTCGTCGGGCGTCGCGGAACCCGGCATTCCGGACACCGCGAGCCGCACCAGCCGCGGCGCGGGCGCGCCGTCGGCGAAGGCGCCGAGCACCGCGTCGCCCAGGCCGCCCTCCGGCCGGTGGTCCTCGACGGTGACGAACCGCCCGGTCAGCTCGGCGGCGGCCCGCAGCGTCCCGGTGTCCACCGGCTTGACCGAGTACAGGTCGATGACCCGGGCCCGGATGCCCTCCTCGGCGAGCCGGCCGGCGGCGGCCAGCGCCTGGTGGACGGTGATCCCGGCGGCGATCAGGGTGACCTGGTCGTCCTCGCCGGCGCGCAGCACCTTGCTCCCGCCGACCGGGAAGCGCTCGCCGGGCGGGTAGATCACCTCGGTCTTGCCCCGGGTGGTGCGCAGATAGCCGATGCCGGGCAGGTCGGCCATGCCGGCCACCAGCGCGGCGGTCTGGTTGGCGTCGCACGGGTAGAGCACGGTGCTGCCGTGCAGCGCGCGGAACGCCGCGAGGTCCTCCAGGCCCATCTGCGACGGGCCGTCCTCACCGATGGACACCCCGGCGTGCGACCCGCACAGGTTGATCCGTGCCCGGCTGACCGCCGCCATCCGCACGAAGTCGTAGGCGCGGGTGAGGAAGGCGGCGAAGGACGAGGCGTACGGGGTCCAGCCGCGCACCCGCATCCCGACGGCCGCGGCGACCAGTTGCTGCTCGGCGATGTAGCACTCGAAGTACCGCTCCGGGTGCTCCTTGGCGAAGAACTCGGCGCGGGTGGAGTCGCCCACCTCGCCGTCGAGGGCCACCACGTCCTCGCGTGCCGTGCCGAGCGCGGCCAGTGCCTCGCCGTAGGCGTTGCGGGTGGCCACCTGGCCGCCCACCTCGTAGCGGGGCAGTTCCGCGGTGCCGCGGTGGGGCCGCCGGGCCGGTGCGGGGTGCGGGGGCCGGACGGTGACCCGCAGGTCGCGGACGCCGCCGAGCTCGGCGATCGCCTGGTCCGCGTCGGGCAGCGGCTTGCCGTGCGCGCCCTCCTTGTCCTGGACGGCGGCGACGCCCCGGCCCTTCATGGTGCGGGCGATCACCGCGGTGGGCCGGTCGCGGGTGGCGGCGGCCTCGGCGTAGGCGGCGTCCACCGCGGCCGGGTCGTGGCCGTCGATCTCCACGGTGTGCCAGCCGAACGCCGCGATACGGCGGGCGTAGGCGGCGGTGTCCCAGCCGTGGCGGGTGGGGCCGCGCTGGCCGAGGCGGTTGACGTCGATCACGGCGGTGAGGTTGTCCAGCCGCTCGTATCCCGCGTGTTCGAAGGCCTCCCACATCGAGCCCTCGGCCATCTCGCTGTCGCCGCACAGCACCCAGACCCGGCCGGGCGCGTCCTCCAGGCGCCGCCCGGCCAGCGCGATGCCCACCCCGATGGGCAGCCCCTGGCCCAGCGACCCGCTGGCCGCGTCCACCCACGGCAGCCGGGGCGTGGGGTGGCCCTCCAGCCGGCTGCCGAGTTTGCGGAAGGTCAGCAGTTCCCCGTCGGTGATCGCGCCGGCCGCCTTGTACATCGCGTACAGCAGCGGCGAGGCGTGGCCCTTGGAGAACAGCAGGTGGTCGGCTCCGGGGCGCCCGGGATCGGCGAAGTCGTACCGCAGATGGCGGGCCAGGAGCACGGCCATCAGGTCCGCGGCCGACATCGACGAGGTCGGGTGGCCGGACCCGGCGGCCGCGGCGGCGCGCACCGCGTCCACCCTCAGCTGCTGGGCGAGTTCGCGTAGCTGGTCGGGTTCCATCTCGCCTCCCTGCGAGGGACGTCGCAACGACAGTCGGCTGCGAGTACCCCGGGGCGGCGGTCCTTACGCAGCCTCTCCCAGCGGCGCGGTCCGCGGCCAGGGGCGGCCCGCCTCCAACTGGGCGGCGACATCCAGCAGCGTCTGCTCCCCGCCGGGCGGCGCGACCAGCTGGACGGCCCACGGCACCTCGCCCGGACGGCCGCCCGCGGGCAGCACGAGCGCGGGCCAGCCCACCAGGTTCCACGCCGGCGTGAACGGCGAGAAGCGGGTGTTGGTCAGCAGGTTCGGCAGCCAGCCGCGCTGGTGCCAGGGGGCGGCGGCCGGGGCCGGCCGGGCCAGCGCGGGGGTGAGCAGCACGTCGTACCGCTCGAAGAACGGCGCGAAGGCGGCCCGCAGCAGCGCCCGGTGGTCGGTGTGCGCCAGCCGGGCGCGGACGGCCAGCCGGCCGGCGGCGGCGTGGCGGCGGGTGCGGCGGGCCAGCAGCCGCCGGTCCAGGCCCTCGGCGTCGGCGGCGGTGCCCGCCGTCCAGCGCACCAGGGCCGCGGCGCCCAGCCACGCCGGGTACGGCGGATCGTCCGGGGTGACCTGGTGGCCCGCCTCGGCCAACAGGGCGGCCGCGGCGCGTGCGGCGTCGGCGTACGGGCGGCTGACCGACACGCCGGGCAGCGGGCTGCGGGTGGACACCGCGACGCGCAGCCCGCCGGGGGCGGGACGCGGTTCCGGCTCGCCCTGCCCGGCCAGCACCGAGAACATCAGGCGGGCGTCGGCGACCGTGGTGGCCAGCGGGCCGTTCTCCGCCATGCCGAACCAGTCGCCGTTGCCGATGCCGGCGGGCACCGTGCCGTAGCCGGGCTTGAGGGCGATCAGGCCGCAGGCGGCGGCCGGGATGCGCAGCGAGCCCATCCCGTCGTTGCCCAGGGCGATCGGCACCATGCCGGCGGCGACGGCGGCCGCGCTGCCGCCCGAGGAGCCGCCGGCGGTCCGGCTCAGGTCCCACGGGCTGCGCGGGATGCCGTAGACGCTGTCGCCGGTGCCGAAGACGCACAGTTCGGGGACGTTGGTCAGGCCGACGACGACCGCTCCGGCCGCGCGCAGCCGCCGCACCGTGGGGTGGTCGTCCTCGGCGGGGGCCGGTGAGGTGGCGGCCGAGCCGTTGCGGGTCTGCTCGCCGCGCACCGCCAGGTTGTCCTTGACGGCGACCGGCACGCCCGCGAGCGGCAGTCGGGCCAGATCCGGCCGGGCGGCGACCTCGTCCGCCTCGGACAGCGCCGCCTCGGCGCGCACCGACCGGAAGGCCCCGATCCGGCCGTCGTGGCGGGCGATGAGCTCCAGGTGCCCGGCCACGACCTCACGGGGCGTCGTCCGCCCCTCGCGTACCGCGGCGGCGATCTCCACGGCGGTACGACCGACCCAGGTTGCCACATGCGCTCCCGACGTCCAGGACTTGAGAACTCCAGGTCAGCGCCGCGCGGGCGCTGCTGCGGCCACTCTGCACCCGATCGCGTCCCGGGTCGAGAGGCAGAACGGGGCGAGGTTGCCGGTCAGCGGTCGGACCGCGCCACCCAGTGGCTGAACTGCTCCACCGGGTCACCGTCCAGGGCCCACGGCCACGCGGTGACGGTGGTCCCGATCCGGGCGAAGACCCGGGCGGCGTCGGTGCTCCGGTTGGCCTGCACGAGCGCGTACGCCAGCAGGTTGAGGTCGGCCAGCGTCGCGGCGTGGGTCAGGAAGCCGGGGCGCGGCCAGTCGGCCAGCGCCCGCTCCAGGGCGTCGGAGGCGGGCGGCTGCGACCAGTGGCGGCCGGCCATGAGGGCTGCGACACCGCCGCCGGTGACGGTGCGGTGGTAGCGCTCCACCATCGCGACGAGTTCCACGCAGGAGGCGGGCGCGCCGGGCGGCATGCCGGAGCGCACGGCGTCGACGAAGTCCAGCACCTGCACGTGCGAGCCGCACTCCTCGGGCGAGAGATAGCCGAGCATCTGCAGGTAGGCCTCCCGGTGCCAGGGGTCGCGGGCCGTGGCCTCGCGCCAGACGGGGAAGACCTCCTGCTGCGGGCGGCGCAGCAGCCGCAGCACCCCGACGAGCACGACCCACGGCACCGGGTCGGCGGGCCGCTGCGCGGAGGCGCGCCGGCACAGGTCGACGACCTCCTGGGGGTCCTCCATTCCGCCGTCCCAGCGGGCGCGTATCAACTCCGTCCAGGCCTGGAAGATCATGGCGTCCGGGTCGCGCGGCTGGCGGCGCAGCCAGGCACGGGCCAGGCCCGCGTCCGCGGACTGGGCGAGGACGCTGATCCGGTGCGTGCGGCGGTCCCAGTCCTCCGCGGCGTCCCTGATCACCTCCTGCACCACGTCGATGCGGATGTCCATCAGCCCCGGCACCGCGGGCCCCTGCAACTGCTTGCGGACCCTGCCGAGCTTGGTGTCGTCGAGCTCCGGGACAAGACGGGGGGAGGCACTTCGGCGGGATCCAAAGATCGGCATGGTCCGGAGCTTAGAGGCTGTCCGGAACGTCTGGCAGGCCCTGCTGTGGATCGTTACCGCAGCGGTGACGACCATGGACACCGTTGTGGCACGGTACCGCCCGTATCCGGTCCGCCCTTGCCCGCAGGCCCCGTCAACGACGTGCCGGAAGGCGGTGCAGCCGCACCTGGAGCGGCTCTCCGCGGCCGAGCACCGCCGTCATGTACGTGCAGTACGGCTGGCGGCGGCGGTCGGTGGGCGAGCCGGGGTTCAGCAGGCGCAGGCCCCCGGGCGCGGTGGAGTCCCAGGGGATGTGGCTGTGCCCGAAGACCAGCACGTCCAGGTCGCCGAACCGCTCGGCGCAACGCCGCTCCCGGCCCTGCGCGGGCCCGGTCTCGTGGACGACGCCCAGGCGCACGCCGTCGAGTTCGGCGCGCGCCACCTCGGGGAGCCGGGCGCGCAGTTCCGGGCCGTCGTTGTTGCCGTGGACGCCGATCAGGCGCCGGGCCCGGGACTGAAGGAGGTCCAGGGTGGCGGTGTCGGTCCAGTCCCCGGCGTGCACCACGACGTCGGCGTCCGCCACCCGGTCCAGGACCTCCGCGGGCAGTTCCCTGGCGCGGGTGGGCAGATGGGTGTCGGACAGCAGCAGCAGGCGCACCCTTCCGACCGTACCCGGCGCCCGCCGGGCCGGCGGTGAACCGGGCGGCCCGGGCGTCCGTCATACCGGCAGGGTACGGGCGGGCGCGTGGTGGGCCGGCGGGTCGTGTGGGTCCCGCAGGCCCGCCCGCGCCTCGGGGTCGGTGTGCACATGGACGGCGGCCAGCCGGGGCACGGCCCCCAGCAGGGCGTGCTCGGCGTCGACGGCGAGACGGTGGGCCTGGCGCAGGGTCAGCCGCCCGTCGAGGACGATGGCCACCTCGGCCCGCAGGCGGTGGCCGGTCCAGCGCATCCGCACCTCCCCCACCTCGATGATCCCGGGTACGGCGCGCAGCGTGGCCGTCGCGGTGTCGACCAGCGCGGGATCGACGGCGTCCATCAGCCGCCGGAAGACCTCCCGGGCGGCGTCCTTGAGGACCAGGGCGATGGCGGCGGTGATCAGCAGTCCGACGACCGGGTCGGCGGCCGGCAGGCCCAGTGCGGCGCCGCCCGCGCCGAGCAGGACGGCGAGGGAGGTGAGGGCGTCGGTGCGGGCGTGCAGCCCGTCGGCGACCAGCGCGGCCGAGCCGATGCGGCGGCCGGTGCGGATCCGGTAGCGGGCGACGGCCTCGTTGCCGGCGAAGCCGATCACGGCGGCCGCGGCGACCGCCGGCAGGTGGGTGACGGGGTGCGGGTGCAGCAGCCGGGTCAGCGCCGTCCAGCCCGCCAGGACCGAGGAGGCGGCGATGACCGCGACGACGGCGACGCCGGCCAGGTCCTCGGCGCGCCCGAAGCCGTAGGTGAACCGGCGGGTGGCCGCGCGCCGGCCCAGGGCGAACGCGACGCCCAGCGGCAGGGCGGTCAGCGCGTCCGCGCCGTTGTGGATGGCGTCCCCGAGCAGCGCCACGGATCCGGAGAGCGCGGCGACGGCGGCCTGCGCGGCGGCGGTGACGGCCAGGGCGGCCAGGGAGATCCACAGCGTGCGCATGCCCCGCGCGGAGGACTCCAGGGCGGTGTCGACCTTGTCGGCCGCCTCGTGGCTGTGCGGGGTGGCCAGGTGCGCCAGCCGGTGGCGGGCGCGCGCCCAGCGGCCGGTGCCCGCCGGGTGGTGGTCCCCGTGGTGCTCGTGGGGGTGCTGGTGGTGAAGGTGCCGGGGGTCGTCGCTCACAGCTGGTCGCTCTCCGGGTCGGGGCGGGGACGCGGGCCCCGGTTGGACACCGGGCGTCCCGCGTCACCATTATGTGCGTATGAGCGCACGCATGCATCTGTCAGGTGCACATGGTTCGCACCTGCCGGAGGAGGGCGATCGCCTGGCGGTGGCCGTGGAGATCCTGGGGCTGCTGGCCGACCGGACCCGGCTGGCGCTTCTGCGGCGGCTGAGCGAGGGCGAGGCGGACGTGACGACGCTGACCGGCGTGTGCGGGGTGGCGCGCCCCGCGGTCAGCCAGCACCTGGCCCGGCTGCGGCTGGCGGGCCTGGTCACCACGCGCAAGGAGGGCCGCAGAGTGGTGTACGCGCTGCGGCACGGCCATCTCGCGCGGCTGGTGGACGAGGCGCTGAACGCCGCCGACCACCGGATCCGCGCCCTGCCGCCGCACGACTGACGGGCCGGCCGGTCACCCGCCGTCACGCAGCAGCACGGCCGCCGCGTCCGCCGCCTCCTTGGCGGGCTCGGGGGAACCGGAGATCGCGGCGACGGTCATGGCGCCCTCGGCGAGCAGCAGCAGCTGCCCGGCCAGCCGCCGCGGCCGGCCGGCCTCGGCCACCAGGCGCGCGAGAAGGCGGCGGAAGGCCTCCTTGTGGTCGCGCACGGCCTCGGCCACCGGCGCCGAGGAGGCGCCGAGTTCCCCGAAGGAGTTGACGAAGGCGCAGCCGCGGAAGCCGGGTTCGCCGAACCAGGCGTGCAGCCAGTCGAAGACGGCCAGGATCCGCTCGTCGGGCTCCGCGGCGCGGTCGACGTGCCGGGTCAGCGCCGTCAGCCAGGCGGTGTCGCGGCGGCGCAGATACGCCTCGACCAGCTGCTCCTTGGACGGATAGAGCTGGTAGAGGCGTTTGAGGGAGACGCCGGAGGCGGCGCGGATCTCGTCCATTCCGACGGCCTGGATCCCCCGCCCGTAGAACAGCTCCTCGGCCGCGTCGAGCACGCGCCCGCGCGCCGCCTCACGATCCGCGGCCGCGTCGGTGACCGGCACCGGCAACCCCCTTGCACAGAGAACCAACGTTCTCCTACCGTACTGCCCAGACGAGAGAACGATCGTTCTCCACGGGCCGCTGGAGGGAGTGGCATGTCCGAGCCGAGGCCGCCGGTACCGCCGTTCACCGAGGAGACCGCACGCCGCAAGGTCCAGCTGGCCGAGGACGCCTGGAACACCCGGGACCCCGAGCGCGTCGCCCTCGCCTATACCGAGGACTCCGAGTGGCGCAATCGCGACGAGTTCCTCAACGGCCGGGCCGAGATCGTGGCGTTCCTGACCCGCAAGTGGCAGCGCGAACTGGGCTACCGGCTGCGCAAGGAGCTGTGGGCGTACACCGGCAACCGGATCGCGGTGCGCTTCGAGTACGAGTACCACGACGCCGAGGGCCGGTGGTTCCGCGCCTACGGCAACGAGAACTGGGAGTTCGACGACAACGGCCTGATGCGCAGGCGCTATGCCAGCATCAACGACCTGCCCATCGAGCCCGGGGAGCGCCGCATCGCCGTGGACTGAGCCCGGGCCCGGCCCTCAGATCCAGTCGCGCCGCTTGAAGGCGTAGTAGAGGATCACCGACAGCACCACGATCGCCCCGGTGGACTCCCAGAAGCCGTCGGGTGAACTGAACCCGGGATAGGGCACGTTCTGCCCGTAGAAGCCGGTGACCGCGGTGGGCACCGCGATGATCGCGGCCCAGCTCGTCACCTTCTTCATGATCAGGTTCATCCGGTTGCCCTGGACCGTCAGGTTGGTCTCCATGATGGAGGTGACCATGTCCCGCAGCGACTCGGTCCACTCCGTCACCCGCAGGACGTGGTCGTAGACGTCCTGGTAGTAGGGCATCAGCGGGTCGGTGACCACGTGCAGGTCGCGGCGCATCAGGGTGTTGAGCACCTCGCGCATCGGCAGGACCACCCGGCGCAGCCTGACCAGGCTCTTGCGCAGCTCGTAGGAGTGGCGCTGGACGGCGGAGACCATGTCCCGGCTCTCGTCGAAGAGCAGGTCCTCGACCGCCTCTATCCGGTCGTCGAGCTCCTGCACGGCCGCGAAGTGCGCGTCGACCACGTAGTCGAGCAGCCCGTGCAGCAGGAAGCCCACCCCGTGCTTGGCGAGGTCCGGGCTGGCGTCCCAGCGGGAGACCACCTGGTCGACGTCGAAGCCGTCGTCCTTGCGCACGGTGATCAGCGCGGTGTCGGTGATGAACACCGAGACCTCACTGGCCTCGATCATCCCGGTCCGCTCGTCGGCGCGGACCGCGTAGGCGCTGAGGAACGCGTGCGAGCGGTAGCGGTCGAGCTTGGGGCGCTGGTGGTCGTGGCGGGCGTCCTCCACGGCGAGTTCGTGCAGCCCGAACTCCTCGCTGATCGCCGCGTATTCGGCGGGACCGGGCGCCACCAGGTCCAGCCACAGCGCCGTGGCCGGATCACTGACGTACTCCGAGATGTCCTCGATGGGGAAGTCCTCGAGGACGAGCGTGCCGTTGCGGTAGAGCCGGGTTCGCGCCATGCCGGTCAGCGTAGCGGCAGCTCGGCGGGGTGCGTGCCGGGCCGGTGCCGGAGCGCAACCAGCGCCCCCCGCCGGCCGTCCTGTTGGTGGGGGCCGCGCGGCGCGGGGCCCCGGACGAGGGGGTGGCGCACCGCCGCGGGCGGGCGTCCGACGACAGGGAGGGGCCCTGATGATATTCCGGAGACGAGCCGGGACGGCACGGCCGCGGGGACGCGTCCGCGTGGGACTCGCGGCGGCCGGCCTGGCCGCGTGCACCGCGCTGGTCGCCGCGGTCCCCGCGCAGGCGGCCGGTGCGGTGGCGCACCCGGCGGCGGCCGGCGGCTGCCCCGTCACCCTCGGGCGGATCGCGTGCGTGGACCTCACCCACCAGCGGATGTGGGTGCAGGTGGGCAGGAAGGTGGTGTTCGGCCCCGTCCCGGTGCGGACCGGGCGCCGCGGCTATGTGACGCGGACGGGCCTGTGGCACGTCTTCCGGCGCGTCCGGAACGACTACTCGACGCTGTACCACACGCCGATGCCGTACAGCCAGTACTTCTCCGGCGGTGAGGCCTTCCACGCCCTGGTGGGCCTGTCGCTGTCCGCCCCGCCCGGCTCGCACGGCTGCGTGAACATGCACTACGGCGACGCGCAGCGGCTGTGGAACGTGCTGCGGCTGCACGACCCGGTGAAGGTCTTCGGGCGCAAACCCGGCACCTGACGGTCCGCGCGGGCGGCCGGGGGGCAGCGCCCCCGCCGCCCGGCTTCAGGAGCGGCGCAGCCAGCGCGCCATCGGCCGGCCGGCGGGCCTTCGCGGCCCGGTCCCGGGCTCCCGGGCGTCCTCCCATGAGCTGCCGTTGCGCAGCCCGTTGCGCAGCCGCCCGGGCGGTCCCTTCTCCGGGGTGCCCGGCAGGTCGTAGACGGCGTCCGCGTGCCGGGCGAGCGCGTGGTCGTGGGTGATCAGGATCGTGGTGCGGCCGGCCATCAGGCGGCGCAGCGGCCCGAGGACGTTGAGCGCGGCCCGCACGTCGAGTCCCGCGGTGGGCTCGTCCAGTACCAGCACCGGCGTGGCCCGCAGGAAGGCGCGGGCGATGGCGATCCGCTGGCTCTGGCCGCCGGACAGCTGGAAACCGTCCTCGCCGATCACGCTGTCGTAGCCCCGTGGCAGGGCGCTGACGAACTCGTGGGCGTCGGCCGCCCGGGCCGCCCGGACGATCTCCTCCTCGGTGGCGTCGGGCCGGCCGTAGGCGATGTTGTCGCGGATCGACGCGTGGAACAGCTGGGCCTGCTGGGGCAGCAGGGTGACCGTCCGGCGCACGGTGGCGATCGTCAGGTCCCGCACGTCGATGCCGTCCAGGCGCACGGTGCCGCCCTGCGGGTCCATGAAGCGCACCAGCAGCTTGGCCAGGGTCGACTTGCCCGCCCCGCTGGGCCCCATCACGGCGAGCACCTGGCCGGGGGCCACGCTGAAGCTGACGTGGCGCAGCACCGGGGGGCCGCCCGGGTAGGCGGCCTCGATGTCCTCGCAGGTCACCTCGCCGCGCAGGGCGGTGTGGTCCTGTGCTCCGGGCCGTTCCGTGACCGGCGAGTGCGTCTCCAGCAGCTCGACGACACGCTCGGCGCCCGCGGCGGCCGAACCGAAGGTGGTGGCCAGCTGCGAGAGTTGCTGGACGGGGCTGAAGAGCTCGGTCATGAAGGCGGCGAAGGCGAGCAGTCCACCGATGGTCAGCGCGCCCTGGGTGAGCTCGAACGCGCCGAGTCCGACGACGGCCAGGCCACCGCCCACCTCCAGGACCTCCAGCAGCGCCGGGTACAGGTGGGCGACCCGGGCGGTGGACATCTCGGCGCGCAGCAGCGCCTGCCCCTCCGCACGCACCCGCTCCACCTCGCGGTCCTGCTGGTTGTAGGCGTGCGCCAGGGAGGCGTTGGCCAGGCTCTCCTCGACCACGGCGGTCACTCCGCCGTCGCGGCGCCGCGCCTCACGCGACAGGCTCTGGACGCGTCCGCCGAAGACCCGGGCGGCCAGCCAGAACACCGGCGCGACCGCGAAGACCGCGAGCGCGAGCGGCCAGCTGATGAGCAGGGCGGCGGTCCCGAAGAACACCAGGCTGATCAGGGCCGAGCCGACCTCGATGACCCCGGACGCGACCATCTGCTCGATGTTGGCGATGTCCATCGTCAGGCGGGCGACCGTGTCGCCGTGCCAGCGGCGGCGCAGGGTGTCGGGCGGCAGGGTGTGCAGGTGGGCCACCACCTCGGTCCGCAGGCGCAGCATGAAGCGCTCCGCCACCCAGGTCGCGGTGTACTCACCGGCGAACTTCAGCAGGGCCGAGACGAGGGCGACGGTCAGCATCAGTCCGGCCAGCGGCCAGAAGGCCGAGAAGTCGCGCGGGACCAGAACCTTGTCGATGACGTTCTTGAACAGCAGGATGGCCATGACCTGGCCGGCCGCCCCCAGGACCAGCATCAGGGTCGCGCCGAACAGCCAGAGCCGGTCCCGGCGCACCCAGGGCCAGAACCGCCGGAAGACCTGACCCGGCGCCATGGCCGCGGCCAGGGCCACCGGAGGGGGCGGTTCCTCCATCGGGGCTGTTGCCTTGTCGAAGCGGGTCAAGCGCGTCACCCTCTCCAGGCGCCGTGTCACCGGACACCACCGGGGCCGGCGGCGGTGCCGCCGACCCCGTGGCGCATGTCTCCCCCGTCAACTCGCGGTACCGGTCAGTACCACCAGCCCCAGCCGCGACGGTAGAAGCGGCGGTGCCAGAAGTACCGACGACGCCAGTGGTGGAAGTGACGACGACGGCGCCACCAGCCCCAGTAACCGAAAGTGCTCATGTTCCCTCCTGCGGCTTGGAGCCGGGCGGTCCCTGAGGACCGCGCCGACTTCTTTGCACGTCCCCCACTATTACGCAGACCGCCATAAGGGTGTTCAAAGGGTCCAAAGTATTTTTTCCCGGCGAATCAGACAGAGAGGGGCGAGGCCCCCTTCCGGGGTCCCTCGAGGGACCGTTGTCGGCCGCTCCCCCGGGCGGTCCGCCCCGGCCGAGCACCCGGCCGTCTGTATACCGGATGCACGCTACTTGTTGAGACGTACATCACATCCCTACGCTGTCGTGCACCGCCGTCAACTCCCGTACCGAGGGGCCCCTTTCATGTCCCTGCTCGCCTCCGACGGGCTGCTCGCCCGTTCCCGCATCGTCGCCCCGGCGTCCTGGAACCGCTGGCTGGTTCCACCGGCCGCGCTCTCCATCCATCTGGCCATCGGTCAGGCCTACGCGTGGAGCGTCTTCAAGCCACCCCTGGAGGCATCCCTGCACCTGGACGGCACGCAGAGCGCGTTGCCCTTCCAGCTCGCCATCGTGATGCTGGGGCTGTCGGCCGCGTTCGGCGGCACCCTGGTCGAACGCAACGGGCCGCGCTGGGCGATGGCGGTGGCCACCGCCTGCTTCTCGTGCGGCTTCCTGGTCGCGGCCCTCGGCGCGGAGACCCGGCAGTACTGGCTGGTGGTACTCGGCTACGGGGTGATCGGCGGCTGCGGCCTGGGCATCGGCTACATCTCGCCGGTGTCCACCCTGATCTCCTGGTTCCCCGACCGGCCCGGACTGGCCACGGGCATCGCCATCATGGGCTTCGGCGGCGGGGCGCTGATCGCCTCGCCGTGGTCCACCTGGCTGCTCGGCGCGTTCGGCACCGGCTCCGGCGGCATCGGAGCCACCTTCCTGGTGATGGGGCTGGTCTACGCGGTCTTCATGTCGCTGGGCGTGGTCCTGGTCCGCGTGCCGCAGCCGGGCTGGCGCCCGCCCGGCTGGAGCGAGGAAGCGGTGGCCACCGTACGGCCGCTGATCACCACCGGCCGCGTCTCGGCCCGCAACGCCCTGCGCACGCCGCAGTTCTGGCTGCTGTGGCTGGTGCTGTGCCTCAACGTCACGGCGGGCATCGGCATCCTGGAGAAGGCCGCGCCGATGGTGACGGACTTCTTCTCCGGCACCTCCACACCGGTCAGCGTGGCGGCCGCGGCGGGCTTCGTCGCGGTGCTGTCGCTGGCGAACATGGCCGGCCGCATCGGCTGGTCCGCGCTGTCCGACGTGGTGGGCCGCAAGAACATCTACCGTCTCTACCTGGGCGCGGGCGCGCTGATGTACCTGCTGATCGCGCTGGTGGGCAACGGCTCCAAGCCGCTGTTCATCATCGCCGCGATGGTCATCCTCTCCTGCTACGGCGGCGGTTTCTCCACCGCGCCCGCCTATCTGCGGGACCTGTTCGGCACCTTCCAGGTCGGCGCCATCCACGGCAGGCTGCTGACCGCCTGGTCGGTGGCGGGCGTCGCCGGACCGCTGATCGTCAACGCCATCGCGGACGCCCAGAAGCACGCGGGCCGCACCGGCCCCGCGCTGTACACCACGTCGCTGTCCATCATGATCGGGCTGCTGGTGGTGGGCTTCGTCGCCAACGAGCTGATCCGCCCGGTCCACGAACGCCACCACGAGCCGCCCGAGCCGGCCGCCGCGACCGCCGCCGCGGTGCCAGGCGTCGTGGACACCCCGGACGACACCACCGAGACGACGGGAGCGGGCGCATGACGACCGACCGGACACCGCGCGGCGGGCAGCAGGCACTGGCCGTCCTCACCTGGGCCTGGGTCACCGTGCCGTTCTGCTACGGGATCTACGAACTCGTCCTGAAACTCCGTCAGCTGTTCACCGGCTGAGGCCACCGCGCTCCGCGCCCCGTCGGCCGCCCGTCATCCACCGGGCGGCCGACGGCCGTTCGCGGCGCGCCGGTCACCGCCCGCGCACCAGCCCGGTCAGGTAGCGCCACAGGGACGAACGGCGCCGCGCGCTCTCGTCCCGCGCCGGCTCGGGGGCCTCCGCGGCGCCGTCCGCCGCCGCCTCGGGCTCCGGCTCCGGACCGGCCTTCTCGGAGAGGGTGTAGCGCACCGGCAGCGAGCGCAGGCCCCGCATGAACGGCGAGGACCGCCAGGGCAACTGGTCCACCGGCAGGGCCAGTTCGAGATGCGAGAACCGCTCGAAGAGGCGGCTGACCCCGGTGGCCGCGGTGGTGTACGCCAGCTCCCGGGCGGGGCACTGACGCGGCCCGGCGCCCCAGGACAGATGGGCGCGGGTGCTGACCATCGCGCCGGGCACCACGTGGTCGGCGAAGACCGGGTCGGCGTGGGCGGCGGCGGCGGACACCCACACCGGATCGCCCTTGGCGATGGTGTAGGCGCCCAGCCGGGTGTCGTCCGCCGCGAACCGCGGAACGAAGTTGACCAGCGGCGGCTTGCTCATCACCACGCGGTTGACGGTCTCCCGGGTGATCCCGGCCGACAGGCTGGCCCGCGACTGGCCGTCACCGGTGATCACGTCCACCACGGTGTTGGAGATGACGATCCCGACGTGGTCGGAGACCATCCCCAGCAGCATCATCAGCTCACGGGAGAGCTCGTCGACCGTCAGGTCCGGGCAGGCGGCGAGCAGGTAGGACGGGAAGTCGTCGCCGGGATCGGCCATCTTCGCCGCGCCCAGTTCGGCCAGGGCCGCCAGCAGCCGCTGCAGCGCGGGCTCGGCGTCCGGTCCCGCGTCCAGCACCCGCCACATGTCCATCAGGGCGTCGTCGCCCTGGGAGTTGGGGAAGCCCAGCAGCCGGCTGGCGACCATCAGCGGCAGCGGCCGCGCGAACTGCGCCGACAGATCCGCCCACCCGCTGCCGCCCCCGCGCGACAGCAGGGAGATCAGCTCGTCGGCGTACCCGGTCACGGCCGCCTTCAGCTTCCGCGCCTGCGGGTGGCCCGGGTCCTGGAACGGCTTGAGCGCGGCGTCCCACGCCGCCCGCACCCGGCGGTGGCCCTCGCCGTCCTGGATCAGCACATGGTTGACCTCCAGCGAGGGGGCCAGCGGCCAGTCCGCGGGCAGCCGCCCCTCCCTCCTGGCCCGCCAGTTCTCCAGGCCCTTCGGCCACGCCTGGTCGTTCTGCAGGACCTGCAGCGACTCCTGGTACCCCAGGACGAGCCAGACCGGCACACCGAGCAGGTCCACCGGGGCCACCGGTCCGTGCCGGCGCCGCAGCCGCTCGTAGACCAGCGCCGGGCGGGTCTCGTAGTCCCGGTCCAGCAGCGGCTCGAGATCCATCGACTCCAGCGGCTCCAGCGACTCCAGCGGCTCATGGGAAGAGACCGGATCGGTCTCGCTGAGGTGGGACTCCATGACTTCCTTACGTCGTGCGGTGGTGACGCGGTAATGATCCTGTGTTCCGCCGACGTTCCGCCAGCGTTCGACCCGTCCGTGATCAGGCCGTCTCCCGGCGGCCCCGGCCGGAGATCCGCGGCGGAGGTTTCGACGGTCCGCGCCCGGCCACCCGCCCCTGTGAAGGGCCACCGGCGCCGGGCGGACGGCGAAGGGAGCAGGCATGCAGCACGACGAGCTGATCGGACTGGTCCAGGCGCGCGCGGGACTGCCGGACCGCGGTGCCGCGGAGCGCGCGGTGCGCGCCACCCTGGAGACCCTGGCGGAACGGGTGCCGGACGGCCTCGCGGACCACCTGGCGGCCCAGCTGCCACCGGAGGTGGCCGAGCACCTGCGGCGGGTCACCGCCGCGCACGCCGGCACCCCCGGGCAGCGCGCGACCGGCGAGCGCTTCGACCTCACCGGTTTCGCCGGGCGGGTCGCCTGGCGCGCCCACACCGGCGAGGAGGCGGCGGTACGGGAGGCGACGGCCGTCTTCGAGGTGCTGGACGCGGCGCTCTCCCCGGAGCTCATGGAGCGGCTGAGCCGGGCGCTGCCGCCGGACATCGGCGCCCTGCTGCCGTCCGCGCGGGCCCGCAACAGCCAGGAGGGCGGCGGGTGAGCCCCGCCGGCCCGGCACCCGGCCCCGGACCAGGGGTAACATCCCGTTTCACCCCGTTTCATCAGGTTGAACCCGGTAGATTCCGGTTGAATCCTGTTTCGACGGATATGGGACGGTAACCCTCGCTGTGAACGGGACGCGCCGGCCCCCACGCTTGTGATACGGCGTGACGGCCCCGAGACGGCCCCGAGAAGGGAGAGCGGACATGGCTGCCCGGCACCCCACCCCCCTGCCCCTCGCCGACTACGACCAGCTGGCCGTGGGCACCCTGGAGCACCGCATCCGCTCGCTGAGCGAGCCGGACCTGGAGCGCCTGCTGTCTCACGAGCACGAGCACGCCGACCGCCCCGCGGTGGTGCGGCTGCTCACCACGCGGATCGGCCAGCTGGAGGCGGGGGCCACGCCCTCGCCGGGCGGCGCCGCGCACACCGCGGACGAGCCCCGCCCCGCGCACGGGGGCTCGCGGGTGTCGCCCGCCACCTCACCGGAGCCGATCCACCCGCCGCCGCACGGCACGCCCGACCAGCCGGGCCGGCCCAAGGCCAACCGGCCGTAAGGGCGGCGCCATGTGGCGAGCCATCCTGCGCGGAGCGGCGGCCGGCGCCGCCGGCACCACGGCGCTCAACGCCGTCACCTACCTGGACATGGCGCTGCGCGGGCGCCCGTCGAGCGAAGCGCCCAACGCCGTCGTCGAGCGGATCAGCGACCGCACCGGGGTGCCGGTGCCGGGGTCCGACGACCGCCGCGAGCAGCGCATCGCCGGGCTGGGCCCGCTGCTGGGCCTGGCGGTGGGCATCGGGGTCGGAGCGCTGTACGGCGCGCTGCGGGCGGCCGGATGGCACCCGCGGGCCGGGATCGCCGCGGCGGCGACCGCCGGCGCGGCGATGGCCGCCTCCGACACGCCGATGGCCGCTCTGGGGGTCTCCGATCCGCGCACCTGGCGGCCGGCGGACTGGCTGTCGGACCTGGTCCCGCACCTGGCGTACGGCGCGGTGACCGCGCTCGCCTACGACGGCGCCGACGGCGAGGGACCCCGCTGACCCCCTGGGCACCCGCCCCCGCCCTCAGCCCGCGAGCGGCACGACGGAGCGCGGGTGGCCCTGGTCGAGCTCCTGGAGCATGCGGGAGACATCGGTGAGCAGGGTCCCGTAGAACGGCCACTGCTCGGCCGCCGCGGGCCCGTCGGCGCGCCGGCGCCGGCTGAGGTCGGCCAGTTCCCGGTGGCGGGCATGGGCCTCGTCCAGGCGGGCCCGCAGCTCGCTGCCGTCCCCGCTGCCCGGGTCGCCCTCCCGGCCGAAGCCGTCCACCGCCTCCGCGACGGCCGTCAGCAGGCCGCCGTACGGGACGAGAAAGCCGCGCACCGCCGCGCGCCGGCCGTCGTCACCGCTCGCGTGTCCCAGGCTCCGCAGCACCGAGCCGATCTGGTCGTTGACCCGCTGGAGCACGTCGACGGCGCCGTGGTAGCCGGGCGCGGCGCCGTCCAGGCCCGCAAGCCGGCGGCGCGGGTTGAGCCGGGCCTTCTCCTCGGACTGCGCGATGCGCTCCCGGGCCCGCCGCACGTCCTCGGCCACCTGGTCGCAGCGCTGCCGCCATTCGCCGACGCGCCACCGGGCGAGCTCGCCGTCGCCGAGCGCGTCGGCCATCTGCCGCAGCAGCCCGGACAGCGACGACGCCAGCCGCGCCACCCCCTCGCCCGCGGGGGCGTAGCGCACCGCGGGCGGCAGCACCAGGTTGACGGCCAGGCCCAGGACGACGCCCACGGCGACGGCCGCGACCAGTTCCAGCAGGTACCCGGCCCGGCCGCCGCCGGAGACGAACGCGAACAGCGCGGTCACCGCGACCTGGGTGCGCTGCGCCCCGAGCAGCCGCAGCCGGCCCGCCGTCAGGGCCATCGCCAGCAGGACCGCCAGGGTCCAGGCGTGGACGCCGAAGGTGTTGCCGAAGGCCGCCGCCAGCGACACCCCGATCAGGACCGCCACCAGGTACTGCGCGCCGTCGCGCAGCGAGCGGTAGACGGTCGCCCGTACCGCGAGCAGCGCGGTGAAGGGGGCGAAGGCGGTGGTGACGTGCGGTAGCAGCCAGGCGGCCAGCGCCCACGCGCCGACCGCGGCCGCCACCGACTTGGCCACCAGCAGCAGATCGTCCCGCTCGTACCCGGGCTGCCGCACCGCCCTGCGCAGATAGTCCGCGCCCGACCTCACCACCGGGTGCGCCCCTCCTTCCGCTTCGGCACCGACCGGGCGAGGGGTACCCGGCCGGCCTGCGGCAAACCCGTCCCCGGCGGCGTCAGGCGGTGATCTCGGCCACGCGCCGGGGGCGCGCCTAGGGCTTGCGGGCGACGGCCGCGTAGCAGGCGGCCTCGGCGTCGGTGACGTGGGAGGCGTCGCGGGGGTCGTCGGGGCGCCACTTGTGGGACAGGGTGATGCCGGGCTCGACCAGCTCCCAGCCGTCGAAGAAGCGGCCGAACTGCGCCTTGCTGCGCAGCGCGACCTCGGTGCCGGCGCGGCGGTAGATCTCGGTGATGCTGCCCATGGCCTCGGGCGCGAAGTCGGCGGTGGCGTGGCTGATGGCCAGGGTGCTCCCGGACGGGAGGGCCGCCTTGAAGTGCTCCACGATGCCGTACACGTCCCGGCTGTCGGGGACGAAGTGCAGCAGGGCGTTGAGGCTCAGCGCGACGGGCTCGCGCAGGTCGAGGGTCTCTCGCAGCTGAGGGGTGCTCAGCACCGCGGTGGGGTCGGTGACATCGGCCTCGGCGTACGCGGTGCGGCCCTCGGGGGTGCTGTGCAGGAGGGCCTCGGCATGGGCGAGTACGATGGGGTCGTTGTCGGTGTAGACCACCCGTGCCGCGGGGGCGATCCGCTGGGCCACCTCGTGGAGGTTGGGCGAGGTGGGGATGCCGGTACCGACGTCCAGGAACTGCCGCATGCCCTGGTGTGCCAGGTAGCGCGTGGCCCGGTGCATGAACTCACGGTTGATGCGCGCGGCCACCAGGGCGGCGGGGAAGACTGCCAGCACCTTTCCGGCCGCGTCGCGGTCGGCGGGGAAGTTGGTCTTGCCGCCGAGGAAGTAGTCGTACATGCGCGCCGAATGCGCCCGGTCCAACTGCAGGTCGACCGTAGTCATATCCGCCCATCCCTGGTCGCCGTCCGTCCTGTGCGTGCCCGGCATATGACCGGCGCACACTTTCCCCGCAGGCGTGCGGTCATCATACAATTACGCTCCGGCGGACGTGTGTCCGCGGGAACACGCAACGAGCGCCCAGCAGTTGATTGGTCATGAGGGCCGCCAGGCTCTCGCCCCGACGCCGATGTCCACCCGGGACCGGCGCGGCGGAGACACGGAACGAGGAAGAGCGTTGCGATCAGGGCACAGCGGAGGCGGTCGCGCCCCGGGGCCTGCGGTGCGGGGCGGCCGGTGAGCGGGCCCGGCCGTGACGGCGGCGCGGACGCCGCCCCGGTGCGCGACGCCGGCCGGCGACTCGTCCTGACGTTCGAGGCCTTCCATGACACCCACTACCGCGAGTGGCTGCGCTTCGCCCATCTGCAGGTGGGCAACCGCGCGGACGCCGCGCAGGTGGTGGACGGCGCGTGCGCGCACCTGGTCGCCCACTGGCCGCACGTGCTGAAGCAGGAGTCCGTCGCCGCCTACGCCTGGGCGGTCCTCAAGGAGCACCTCAACGCCTGGCTGACCGCCCTGCGGCGGCCCGCGGCCTTCGTGGAGACCGCCTCCTTCGCCGCGGCGGTCTCCCGGATGCTGGAGCACCCCCGGGAGCGGTTCGCGGCCCTGGAGAGCGGGCTCGGCCTGTACGCCGCCATCTCCCGGCTGCCCGAGCGCCAGTACGACGCGGTCGTCCTCCGCTATGTTCTGGGGTGTGGCGACGAGCAGGTGGCGCGGCTGCTGGGGGTGCGGGAGTCCACCGTGCGCTCGCTCGTCCGCTACGCCCGGAGGAGACTGTCCGCAGAACTGGGAATCACCGGGAATCCCGTCGCGGGGGACTGACATGCACGGCGCTGACGACGGCGAGAGCGTCCTGGACGCCCGCCTGGGCGCGGCCGAGGTGCTGCGCCACGAGTACGACGACTGCGATCCGGTGGCCGCCCGGGAGCGTGTCGCCCGGATGCTCGGCGGGCCGCTGCCCACCACCGGCCATCCGGCCGTGCCGGCGCCGTACCCGGCCGAGCACGAGCAGGCCCGCCACGAACTCCACCTGGCCTCCGCCCTGGTGATCAACTCGCCGCACGCCGCGGCCTGTCTGGCCCGCCTCGCCGACGACCACCGCATCGACCCGGACGGCGCCCTGGTCTTCGCCTGCCTGCTGCACATCACCGGCCGCGACGAGGCCGCCCAGTTCTGGTGGCAGTTCGCGGCGGGCGGCGGCAGCCACACCGCCGCCTACTGCCTGTACCTGCACCACCGGCGCCACGCCGAGTTCCGGGACGCCGACTACTGGCGCGCCCAGGCCGCCCAGCTCGCCGCCCCTCCCCCGGGCCGCGAGGCGGAGCAGCCGCCCGCCGAGGCGCCGCTGCTGCCGCCGGAGGCGCGCCGCGCCCTGATCGCCCAGTGCTACCACGGCCGCGCCCCGCATCTGCCGCCGGCGATCGAGTCGCTGGTCAACCGGCTCCAGGTGGCCGCCGACGACGAGGACTTCGGCGAGATCCCGCAGCCGTCCCGGCAGCTGACCAGCCGTCTGATCCACCGCTCCGGCTGAGCCGGCGGCGCGGCAGGCCGGTCAGCGGTCCTGGTCGTCCTCGCCGGCGGCCAGCAGCTCCAGCACCGGCACCGCCGCGCGCAGGATCTCCCGCTGTTCCTCGCCGAGACGGGCGATGCGCTGGGCGAGCAGCTCGGAGCGCTCCCTGCGCACCCGGGCGAGCAGGTCGTGCCCGGCCGGGGTCAGCGCCACCAGGCTGGAGCGGCCGTCGCTCGGGTCGGGTTCCCTGCCGATCAGCCCGGCGGACGTCAGCGGCGCCAGGGTGCGCGACAGCGAGGGCGCCGCCACCTGCTCGCGGCCGGCCAGCTCCCCGAGCCGCAGCGGGCCGTGCTGCTCGATCCTGACCAGCGCCGACAGCTGGGCGAAGGTGAGGTCCTGGCCGCTGGATGCCTGCACCATGCGCCGGTGGATCCGGGAGACCGCGAGGCGCAGCCGGGCGATGTCACACGGATCCAGGTCCCCCGCGCCCGCGGCTGTGCCGTGCCGCGCCTCGTACCCGGCCGGATCGGTCATCGTCGCGCCCACTCCTTCGCCGTCCGCCCCATGTCCGGCCCCCACCTGGGACATCATGGTCCGTGATCAGCCTACCCGGGTACCCGGGCGGCAGCGGAGGGCCCCGCTCCCGTCGGGGCGGAGCGGGCCGGGTTACCGTCGCCGTACGGGGCACCCGTACCGGACGGACCCGGCGGCACAGGAAGGGCGGCGTCGATGCACACGATCACCGACTGGCTCGGCAGTCTGTCCGGCCCGGTGGTCTACGCGGTCGTCGGCGCGCTGGTCTTCGCCGAGGACGCGCTGTTCTTCGGCTTCGTGCTGCCGGGCGAGACGGCGGCGGTGCTCGGCGGTGTGCTGGCCAGCCAGGGCCGGGTGGCGATCGGCTGGCTGATCCTGATCGTGGTGGCCGCCGCGGTCGCGGGCGACTCGACGGGATACGAGATCGGGCACCGGCTGGGGCCGGCGGTGCTGGGCTCCCGGCCGCTGCGGCGCCACATCGACCGGGTGCGCAGGGCTCAGGACCTGATGAGGCGGCGCGGTCCGGTGGCGGTCTTCCTGGGCCGCTTCGTCGCCTTCTTCCGGGCGATGATGCCGGCGCTGGCCGGGATCTCGCACATGCCCTACCGCCGCTTCCTGCTGTACAACGCGCTCGGCGGGATCACCTGGGGGGTGGGCTTCCCCCTGCTCGGCTACTTCGCGGGCACCGCCTACGCCCGGGTGGAGGGGCTGGTGGGGCGGGGCGCGGCCATCGCGATCGCCGCGGTGGTGGTCGTCGGGCTGATCGTCTGGCATGTCCGGCGCCGCCGTGAGCACGGCGGCGGCTGACGGCGCACACCGGCCGCACAGGCCGCACAGGCCGCACAGGCCGCCCCGGGGCTACGCCGGTTCCGGGTATCCGAACAGCTCGGCGTAGCCGGACGGCAGCTGGCCCACCAGCCGGCTCGCCTCGCCGCCGCTGACCTGCTCGCGCAGGACGGACAACACCGCCCGGGCGTGGATCTCGGCGATGTTCATGCTGGTCCTGGTGGTCTCGGCGACCCGGCGGACGAAGTCGCGCGCGCCCCACTCCCGCGGCATGGCCTGCGCGTCGCACAGCATCTCGCCGAGTTCCGCCGGCAGCAGTCCGGCCAGTTCCTCGGCCGATCCGGGCGTCAGCCGGTCGCCGAGCGCGGTCACCACCGCGCGTACGACGCCCTCCACGTCACCGGCAGCGTATGCGTCGCGTTCAGCGACCAGTGCCAGAAATGTCCCATAATCCATGCGGTACGCCGTACCACCTGCCGCAGCCGGTAAACGCCCGCCGGAACGGGGCCACCGCACAGGCGGGACGACGCCACCCGTTCGGCGCGCCCAGGAGGGCCGGGGTGTCCCGGCCCTCCTGGGTGGCGGTCGCCGTCCGGCTCAGCCGAGGCCGGCGCTCAGGAAGCCGGCGCCGTTGTACGAGCCCCAGCCGGTGACCTTGTCATAGCCGGTCCCGGCGCTGTAGGCGCCGTTGCTGCCGCTCTTGACGTCGTGGAAGGCGGAGCTGTAGCTGCTCGACTCCGCCAGCGTGTAGATCGCCGAGTTGGCGTAGCCCAGCGCGGACTTGGACTTCGCCGCGGCCTCGCTGTCGTAGATCGCGGTGAACGCGGCCCAGTTGGGTGCGGCGGCGCTGGTGCCGCCGAACTCGTACCAGGCGCCCTGGGTGTAGATGGCCCAGCCGCTGCTGGGGTTGGCGTCGGCGGCCACGTCCGGCACGGCCCGGTAGCTGCCGCTGTTGACGCTGCTCTGGAAGCTCGGGGTGGAGAAGTACGAGGAGACCCCGCCGCCGCTGCCGGACCAGGCGGTCTCGCTGCTCCAGGAGCCCGAGGAGGTCAGCGACAGGGTGGTGCCGCCGGTGCCGGTCACGTACGGGTCGCTGGCGGGGAAGTCCACCGAGGTGCCGCCGTTGCCGGCGTCGTCCGAGCCGCTGTCGCCGGAGGCGGCGTACACCGACTGGCCCTGTGCCGCGGCCTCCTGGAAGTCGGTGTTGAGCGCGGTGCGGTTGGTGCTGGTCTCACCGGACTCGTAGATGCCCCAGCTGATGGAGATCACCGGCACGTCGTCGCTGACCAGCGCGGAGTAGACGGCCGTCTCGCCGGCGTCGCTGTTGGGCGCCTCGTAGACCTTGACGGCGGCCTTGGGCGCCAGCGCCTGCACGACCTCGATGTCCAGTTCCACCTCGTCCTGGCCGGACAGGTCGGTGGTGCCGCCGCCGGCGCTGCGCACGGTGGGCGTGGAGGGCGTCAGGCCGAAGTAGTTGTCGTACGTGGTGATGTTGGACTGCTGGAAGGCGGAGAACTCCAGCAGGCCCACGGTCACCCCGGAGCCGTTGTAGCCCGAGCTGATCGCGGAGGACACGTTGTACGCCGAGCGGGCCTTGGTCGGGGTCAGGCCGGAGACCGCGTGCGGGCTGACGTGCGGTATCGCCTTCTTGGTGCTGGGGTGGCTGAAGGTGGTGTAGCTGTTCAGGCCGGAGACGTCGGCCACCGCGGAGGCGATGTCGGCCGGCAGCACGGGGGCGGAGGCGTTGGCGTAGAAGTCCCGCCGGGCGGCGGCGTCGTGGTAGGTCTTCAGGCTGGTGCCGAAGGCCTTCTCCAGTTGCGCCGCGGTACCGGTGGCCTGGAGGGTGAGGTGGTTGGCCGAGACCTGCCCCACCCCGAGGCCCTGCGCCCTGAGGTACCCCGACACCCGGTCGATCGCCGCCTGGTCCGCGCCGAATCTCGCGGCGAACTGCTTGACCGTCAGGTAGTGCTTGTACAGGGGTGACTTGGGGTCGGCGACCTGGCTGACGAAGGAGGTCAGGCCGGCCTGGTCGCGCGGGGTGAGGCTGACGGACACCGACATCCGCCGGTTTGCGTCCACCGTGCCGGTGACGGCCGAGTGGCTCACCGCGGGAACGACGTCGCCGCGCAGCGCGGCGGTGGCGGCGGGGGCGTTCGCGGCGAACGCCGGTGCGGCGGCGAGGGCGATGATCGGCAGGGGTGCCGCAAGCAGGCCGATGGCAGCCTTGAGACGGGATTTCACAGGGGTCCTCCCGGACGTGGGGGTACGCGCGAGGTGGAGCGCCGCGAGCGCGGGAGTGCCGACGGCGCCTGACTGAGCGCGTTCAAAACTAGGAAGGACCGCCCCCCTGCAAAAGCGGGAAATCCCTTGAGGGCATGGTTAATTCAGTGTGTCCCGTCGCTGCACGCCGGGAATGGTTGAGCATTCACTGAGATTTCACTGTGCACCTGCTGTGAAATGGCCGTGCTCGGATCGGCAACTGCCCCTGGATTGCAGCCCCCTGACGGAAAATCAGATTTCCCTCGTCATGTGCGGCATCGCGCGCGATCCGGCGTCATCCGGCTCATCCCGTGCGCTTGCCGCGCAGAAAACGCCGCAGTCGTTGCAGCGGCCAGGCGTTGACGACGTCGTCCTTGGTGAGCCAGCCGCGCTGGGCGGTGCCCACCCCGTACCGCAGATAGGCCAGATGGAGCGTGGAGTGGGCGTCGCTGTCGATGGCGAACTTCACCCCATGCCGCCTGGCGCGCAGGATGTCCTCGTCACACAGGTCGAGGCGGTCCGGGTGGCAGTTGATCTCCAGGGCGGTCCCGGTGCGGGCGGCGGCGGCGAACACCGCGTCCAGATCGGCGTCGATGGGCGGCCGCCCGCCGATCAGCCGGGTGGTCGGGTGGCCGATGATGTTGATGTACGGGTTCTCGCAGGCGCAGATCAGCCGGCGGGTCAGCTCCTCACGGCTCTGCCGGAAGTGCGAGTGGATCGAGGCGACGCACAGGTCGAAGCCCTCCAGCACGTCGTCGGGCCAGTCCACCGTGCCGTCCGGGCCGATGTTGAGCTCGGTGCCGTGCAGCAGGCGCATGCCGTGGTGGCGCCGGTCCAGCTCCCGCAGCCGGGCCCGCTGGGCGAGCGCCTTCTCCAGCGTCATGCGCTGCATGTACAGCTCGGGGGCGTGGTCGGTGACCGCGTAGTAGGCGTAACCGCGCGCCGCGGCCGCCTCGACCATCTCCTCCAGGGTGGCCACGCCGTCGGTGAGGTCGGTGTGGGTGTGCAGGTCGCCGCGGATGTCCGGCTCCTCCACCAGCACCGGCAGCTCGCCGCGCAGCCCCGCCTCGATCTCGCCGCGGTCCTCGCGCAGCGTGGGCGGTATCCAGGGCAGGCCGATGCGGGCGTAGACCTCCTCCTCGCTCTCGGACGCGATCCGCTTGCCGCCGTCCACCTCGAACAGCCCGTACTCCGACAGCCGCAGGCCCATCCGCACCGCGATGGTGCGGGTGCGGATGTTGTGGGCCTTGGAACCGGTGAAGTACTGGAGCCCGGCGCCCCAGGCGTCCAGCGGCAGCACCCGCAGGTCCACCTGGCGGCCCTTGGCGGTGCGCACCGAGGTCTTGGCCTCGCCGTGCGCGATCACATCCGTGACGACCGGCAGCCCGGTCAGCGCGTCCATCACCGGCCCCGGGCGGGGCGCCGCGACCAGCAGGTCCACGTCGCCGATGGTCTCGCGCATCCGGCGCAGCGACCCGGCGTAGGCGCAGCGGCGGACGCCGCGGATCCCGGAGAGCTCGGCGAGGATCTCCTCGGCCAGGTCCATGGCGACGTTCAGCGGCATCCGGCCCTGGGCCTGGCGCAGGATGTCGATGCCGTGCAGGAGGTTCTCCTGCGTCTTGTCCCCGAAGCCGCGCAGGCCCTCCAGCCGGCCGGCGTGGATGGCGTCGGCGAGCTCCTCCACCGAGGCGATCCGCAGCTCCTCGTAGAGCGTCATGGCCTTCTTCGGGCCCAGGGTGGGGATGCGGGTCAGCTGCCGGACGCCGGCGGGCACCGCGGTGCGCTGCTCCTCGACCATGGCGATGCTGCCGGTGCGGACGTACTCGGCGACCTTCTGCGCGATGGAGGTGCCGACGCCGGGGATCTCCTTGAGTCCCTTGACGTCGAGGGTGGTCACGTCGGTGGGGTACCCGCCGATCGAGCGGGCGGCCTTCTCGTAGGCGCGCGCCTTGAACGGGTCACCACCGGTGATCGAGAGCAGGTCCGCGTACTCCTGGAGGAGCGCCTCGACCTCCTCGTTCGGCCGGGCCATAGCGCCCATCGTAGGACGGTCCGGGCGATCGGGCAGTCCGGCGCGGGAGCGGTGGCGGTCAGCCGTCGCCGTGCACGACGACCACCGGGCAGCCGGCCTGCTGTGCGCACTGGGTGCTCACCGAGCCCAGCACGGTGGCGGCGATCCCGGACCGCCCGCGGCATCCCACCACCAGCAGTTCGGCCTCCCGGGAGGCGTCGAGCAGGATCCGCACCGCATCGCCCTGCCGGGTGCGCTGGCGGATGTCGACGGCGTCGCCCTCCTCCAGCACGGTGGCGTGCACCGTCTCGGCGAGCGCCCGGACGGCGATCGCCGCGGGGTCGGCGGCGGGCGCGCCGGGACGGCCGTCCTGCTGGGCGGGTCCGTCCCAGGCCATGACGGCGTCGACCTCGCTGCAGGTGAAGTGCGCCTGACGGACAGCCCACCGCAGGGCCGCGCGGGACGGCTGGGATCCGTCCACCCCGACCACGATGCGGCCGATGGCCGCGCCTCCGGTGCTCATCGGCTGCCCCTCCTCCGGTTCCCCCGCCTGCCCGCCGGTGCCGTGGCGGCCCGGCCGGGCAGGCGGGACCGGTCAGAACTCGTGTCCCGGACCGGAGGCGGCGAGGGCCCCGACGTCGATCGCCGCCATGTGGATCAGTTGCTGGCCCAGGTCGGCCAGGGCCCGGCCGGCGGCGAGCTCGTCGCCGATCTCGGGGACCGAGGGGTCGTGCGGGTTGCGGTGCGCCTCCGCGTGGCCGTTGACGACCTTGTCGCCGGTCTCCAGCACCACCCGTGCCTTGGTGGCCATGCCCTCCTCGGAGAGGTAGAGGTGCAGTCTCCACTCCTTGGCGACCGGCTTGGTGACGGCGGACGCGGATTCAGCGTGTGCGGGCATCGTTCCCACCTTCTCCGGGAATCTGGCGTGCGGCGCCAGAGTGCCGTTCGGTATGTGCTGTCCTTCCACTGTGACCCCTGCGGGGGACACCGCACAGCACCCGAACGGCCCTTTTCCATCCAATCGGACAATAGGGACGATCGGCCCTGGAGGGAATGCCCGTCCGGCCGGTGGGAGAGGGCCGCCGGGCACCGTCAGCCCGCGGCCTCCAGCAGCACGACCCGCACCACCGGGTCGATGCCCACGTTCGCGTCGGCGACCCGGAACAGCCGCCCGATCAGGTCGGGATCGCGGGGGCCCGCCGGCCGGGCCGACCCGGAGACCACCAGGATGTCGCCGACGCGCACCAGCGCCGCGCCCACCGGCAGCACCGCCTGGTGGGAGGCGGTGGGATCGGCCGAGCCCAGCACCGCGCCCAGCCCGCACCAGACCAGCGCGGCACCCGGGACGGGCGGTTCGAGCGGCTGCCCGGCGGCCACTCCGTCCGGCGCGCCGCGATCACCCTGCCGGGCCACCTCGCGCCAGACCTGCACCCGGTCGTCGAGAATCCGCTCGACGACGCTGCGAACTGCGTCCAGACCCACAACCACGTCCCACTCCCCAGTGCCACCTGCAGTATGACGTATGCGGCCGGGCTCGGGACGGCCCGTTCCGGCGCCCCCCGCGGGACGGCGAACGGCTCGCGGACGATGCCCGGAACGGCGTGGGGACGGCACCCCCACCGCCCCCCGAACGGCCCAGCCCCGGGCCCCTCCGGGAGCGGAGGGCGGGCCGCTCGCGCACGGTGGGCGGGAGGGAGGTCTCCGCCACGCCCGCGGCACTCGACAAGGACAGGGGTACGCATGACCCGCCGGATCCGCTTCGTCGGCCCGGCCCTGGGCTCACTGGTCGCGCTCGCCGCCGGCCAGGCACCCGCCGGGGCCATACCCGCCACCACGGCGACGTACCGCATGTACGTCACGCTCTACGGCGCTCGCGACAACGACCCGCCGGGCACCGCCCGCATCGCCTACCCGGTCCTGCACAGCCGGGCCGGCGGCACCGGCACCTGGGACGACCCGGTCACCTTCGCCACCGACAAGGCCGAACTGCCGCCCGGGACCCGGATCTACTACCCGCGGCTGCGGAAGTACTTCGTCATGGAGGACGACTGCGCGGCCTGCCGCCGGGACTGGGCCGGGCAGGGCGCGCGCGGTCCGGGCTACCGCCACATCGACCTGTGGGCGGGCGACTCCACCGACGCCGCCCTCAGCTCCTGCGAGCGGAGCCTCACCTCGGCGGGCCGGGTCCCGGTCGTCGTCGACCCGCTCCCCGACGAGCCGGTCGACCCCACCCCGATCTTCGACCCCGCCACGCTCACCTGCTACACCCCCTGACCGGCGCTGCCCGGCACACCCCGCGGGGCGGGCGTGCCGGGCAGCCGGGTCGGGCGCCGCTCAGGAGGTCACCGGCTTCCCCGCGACGGTGACGTTGTCGAGGGTGAAGGAGGTGACGTCGGTGGCCGTGCTGGTGCCCGTCATGGCGCTGATCGCCACGTTGGTGAGGTTCACGGTGCCGATCGGGTCGTTGGAGTAGCCCGCGATCTGCCAGCCCGGGGCGCAGGAGGCGACGGTCCAGTCCCGCAGGTTGATGTCGGTGACCGTCGGCAGGAACGTCCCCGTGTCGCCCTCGCCGTAGTTGTAGTCGATGAGCAGGGCCGGGCCGCCGATGGTGCCCGCGGAGACGCGCTCGATGTGCACGTTGCGCACGTATCCGCCGCGCACCGAGTTGGTCTTGATGCGGTGGCCGGACAGCAGGATCGGGCTGTTCATGGTCAGGTCGCGGCCGTAGACGTTGCGCACGCCGCCGGTCATCTCGCTGCCGATGGTGACGCCGCCGTGGCCGTTGGCGAAGTGGCAGCCCTGGATGAGGATGTTCTGGCAGGGGGTGTTCACCCGGCGGCCGTCGGTGTTGCGGCCGGACTTGATGGCGATGCAGTCGTCACCGGTGTTGAAGTGCACCCCGGAGATCACGACGCCGTCGCAGCTCTCCGGGTCGCAGCCGTCGGTGTTGGGGCCGGAGGAGTCGACGGTGACGTTCTCCACCGTCACGCTGCGGCACAGCGTCGGGTTGAGGTGCCAGAACGGCGAGTTGCGCAGCGTGACGCCCTCGATGAGGACGTTCTCGCACCGGTACGGCTGGAAGAACGGCGGCGGCATGTGGAAGCCCTGCCCGAAGACCCGCCGCTCCGGCGGGACACCCGCGTTGGCCATCGCCTCCAGGGCGGCGAAGTCCTTGTTCTCGAAGGACTTGTAGGACCACCAGTCGGCCGTGCTCGCCTGGCCGTCGAGGACGCCGTCGCCGGTGACGGCTATGTTGCGCTGCCCGTAGGCGTAGATCAGCGGCGAGAAGTTCATCAGCTCGATGCCCTGCCAGCGGCTGAAGACGTTCGGGTAGGCCGCCGGATCGGTGCTGAACGCGAGGGTACTGCCCTTCTCCAGGTGCAACTCGACATTGCTGAGCAGGTGGATCGGGCCGGTGGCGTAGCGGCCGGCCGGGACGGCGACACGGCCGCCGCCGGCCCGGTGGCAGGCCGCGATGGCGTCGGCGAAGGCCCTGGTGCAGTCGGTGGTGCCGTCGCCGACCGCCCCGAAGCGGGTCACCTCCATCCGCCGCTTCGGGAAGTGCGGCCGCCTGACCATGGCGAGCACGCGTGCGGCGCCCTCGTCCGCCGAGGCGGCGTCCCGGGCGATCGCGGTGCCGGCGAGCACCGGGGAGACGGCGGCGGCGCCGGCCGCGATGGCGGTGGCACGCAGCAGCTGGCGCCGGGTCAGGCGGGCTGGGGTGTTTTCGGGCATGGGTGGGCCTGCTCCTTGTCGCGGGTGCGCGCCGGGTGACACCAGGTCGCGTACGACATCTGATATACGATCCGGCGTGACGCTAGGGCAGCACGCACGCTCCGTCAACGGTTCGAACGAAACCCACAAGTTCCGGCGCCGGTCGCCGCGTTGACGGCCGGATCCGGCCCCGCGGGCGCGCGGACGCGCCCCGCGGCTCAGCGGATCAGCACCGCCGGCAGCACCACCAGGCCGGCGAGCGGCAGCAGGAGCAGCAGGCTGCGCGGGTTTCCGAAATTGACCGTCCAGCCGATGCCGAACCGCTTCGGCACCAGAACCGCCGGGTCCTCCCGGTTGACGTAGAACAGGCCCGCGCCGCGCCAGTGGGCGTCGTCGTCCCGCGGCGCCGGGGCGGGCCCGGTCCGGGTGGGTCCGGCCGCGCCGTCCGCCGGGAGCCTGCTGCCGCCCTGCCCGGTGCGGACCGCGACGGCCAGCACCACCAGCAGCCCGGCCGCCACCGGCGCCAGGACGGCGGCGGGCGAGAAGGCCCCGGTGCCGTTCCAGGACTGCCAGGCGACGGCCAGCAGCGCGAGGTCGACGCAGGCCGCCAGCACCAGCACCGCGGCGGCGGTCCGCACCGCGAACCGGCGGTACCGGGCGGCTCCGGCCGCCGGATCCGCCGGGTCCAGGTCCGGCCTGGAGCGCAGCGACAGCCACAGGAGCAGCACGATCAGGGCCGTCAGCCCGGCCTGCGCGATCACGGGGGCGAAGGCGCTGCCGACCGTCCGGGCGGCGAAGCGGTCCGCGTGGCCCTGGGCGTCGTAGTGCACGGGCAGCCGGGCGGGCAGCGAGGGATAGCGAACGATTCCGGCCACCGCGGTGGCCACCGGCACCAGCAGGGCGGGGACGGCCCAGCGCCAGGGCAGCCGCACCGGGTCGGTCCGCAGCGCGGTGTCGGCCACCACCACCTGGCGCACCCCCTCGTACCAGCGCTCCCGCCGCTTGGCCGCGCGGATCGCCCGGTGGGCCCGCACCAGCCCCACCGCGCACACCGCGAGCATCGCGGGACCGCCCAGGGCGGCCGGCACCACCTGGTCCGCGCCGCCCGCCCAGAGCGCCCACGCCACCCAGCCCGCCAGCAGCACACCGCCCGCTCCGCCGACCCAGCGGCGGTAGGCCGCGCGCTGGGCGGCGATGACCGGCGCGTGCGCGTGCGAGGCCGGCACCCGGACACCGAAGGGCAGCGTCGGGCCGGTGAGCGACGGCATCAGCCAGGCCACCAGCAGGACCAGCAGCGGAACGATCGCCTCGATGAGCACGGTCCCGGTCGTCATGCCGAGCCTCCTGACGGAAGTCGCGATATCCCCGCCGCCGGCCGAGCCGCCCCGTCGCGCGGCGCCCGGGCCTCGGCGAAGCCGGCCAGCACCGAACGGCAGCGGGCCAGGGCGGCGGCGTCCCCGACCCCCTGCGCGACCGCCTCGGCGAGCAGCGTGCGCAGCCGTGCCTCCCACCCGCCGGTGAAGTCCCCCGGCGGCGGTCCCGAGGCCGCGTCCCGGCACACCACCGCGCCGCTGCCGCGGCTCAGGCGCAGCAGCCCCTCGCGCCGCAGCAGGTCGTAGGCCTTGTTGACGGTGTGGAAGTTGATCCCGAGATCGACCGCGAGCTGCCGGGTGGACGGCAGCGGGCTGCCCTCGCCGAGGTCGCCGGACGCGACGGCCTCGACGATCCGGTCCCTGATCTGCTGGTAGATCGGGACCTCGCTGGAGATGTCGAGTTCGAGGATCACCGAGACGCCCCACCGCTCCTGCCGCACCGCCCGACCCGGCGATTGACTGTTCTACAACTCATAGAGCACATGTATAGAGCGCTCTGCCGCGCGGTGGCAACATCCCCGGCCCGGCGAAACAGTGGAAGCAGACCCGATCAGCGCGGGCGGCGACCGCCCGAGACGTCCGGGAGGCGCCCGATGGCCCAGGGGAGCTTCCGTACCGCACGGGTGCCGCCGGTCCACCTGCCGCGAGGAGCGCGTGTGCTGCTCGCCGCCTCCTACGCCGTGGTCGCCGGGGTCGTCGCGCTGGACCTGGCGACCGGCCCGAAGTCGACGTTCTCCCCGCTGCTGGCCGCGCTGCCGGTGCTGTCCTCCGTCGGCACCCGCCGCACGCTGGTCCCGCTGCTGGCCGGATCGCTCGCCGTCGCCCTGGCGGCGGTGCTGGCGGTCACCAACACCGGGGTGCCGGTGGTGGTGCACGCCACCGCCGTGGCGACGGTGGTCGCCGTGACGCTCACCAGCACCGCCACCGTCGCGCTCATCAGGACCCGCGAGCGTGAACTCGTCCAGGTCCGCGACGTGGCCGAGACCGCCCAGCGCGCGCTGCTGCGCTCCGTGCCGTCGCGGATCGGGTCGCTGCGCATCGCGGTGCGCTATCAGGCCGCGGCGGCCGAGGCACGCATCGGCGGCGACCTGTACGAGGTGCTGGAGACCCCCTACGGCGTGCGGATCCTGCTCGGGGACGTGCGCGGCAAGGGGCTGGCCGCGGTGCAGACCGCCGTGGACGTGCTGGGGGTCTTCCGGGAGGCGGCCCGCGCCGATCCGGACCTGACGGCCGTCGCCGGGCGGCTGGACGCGGCACTCGCCCGCCGCCCGCCCGGCGAGGAGTTCGTCACGGCGGTGCTGGTCGAACTGGACCGCGCCGAGGGGCCCGCGCTCATCGTCAACTGCGGCCATCCGCCGCCGCTGCTGCTGCGCGACGCCGCCGTCACCCCGCTGCGTCCTCCGGGCAACGCGCCGCCGCTGGCGCTGCGCGACCTGACCGGCGAGCCGTACACCGCGCGGACCTTCGTGTTCGTCCCCGGTGACGTGCTGCTGCTGTACACCGACGGGATCTGTGAGGCACGCGACGCGGCAGGGCGTTTCTACCCGCTCGAACAGCGGCTGACCGGCGCGCCCGCCCGCGACCCCGAGGCGCTGCTGGACCGGCTGCTCGCCGACGTGCGGGCCTACGTCCCCGGGGGGATGGACGACGACGCGGCGGTGCTGGCGGTGCGCCGGGAGCGGTGAGTGCCGGCGGTCAGGGCGAGGCCGGGGACGGCGGTGAGACGGGACCGGACGGCGAGGCGGGCGGCGGGGACGCCGGGGGCGGCGAGGAGGCCGGCCCGCCGGTGGGGGGCGTCGAGCCGGGCGGGGTGGTGCCGGTGCCCGGCGAGGACGGCGGCGCGCTGGTGGTGGGGCCCGGGGTGGCGGAGGGTGACGGCCCGCCGGTCGGCGCGGTGGTCGGCCGGTCGGCACCGCCGCCGTGGCCCACCGGCCGCTCGAACCAGCCGGCGTCGCGCACGTCGAAGAGCACGATCACGGTCATCGGCCGCGGGGCGGGCACCACGGTGACCACCTTCGACGGCTGGAAGCCGGGCCAGCCCTGGCCGGTGTACCTCGCCTGGCCGCGCGCCGCCGGCGGCGGGAGCAGCGGGTTGCCGCACGCGCAACGCACCCGCGGCACGCCCCGGGAGTCCACCAGCACCGCGGAGCCGGCCTGCAGGACGGAGGGGAAGCTGGTGGCGGCGCCGTTCCTGAAGCCGTGGTTGGTGACCCGGGTGTCGGCGCGCAGCAGCGCCGGGGTCAGGGACCGCAGGTAGGCGGGGATGTCGCCCGGCGCGATGCCCTCCACTCCGGCCCAGGCCCTGCCCTTGTCGGGGTGGGAGGTCAGATAGGCGCTCAGCCTGGGCACGTCGCAGCTTGAGCCGTTCATCGTGCCGCCGTACAGGCCCGGGGCGGAGCCCTGGACCGTCCCCGCGCCGCCGCCCGCCGGGGGCAGCGAGGGCGTCGGGGAGGCCGTCGCCGCGGCGGGGGTGGACCGCGCCACCGAGGGGGTGTAGGGGTCCTGCCCGTTCGCCGACGCGCTCTGCAGCACCTCGCCGGCCGCGGCGGTGGGCGCCAGCCGGGTCACGACCAGGGCGATCACCAGGGCCAGCACGGCGGCGCCCAGCACGGCGATCAGGCCGCGGCCGCCGCGCCACCAGGGCCTGGAGGGCCCGGGCGGGCCTGCCGACGACCCGGACAGCGGGCCGGAAGGGGGACCGGAGGGAGGGCCGGACGGCGGTACCGAACTCACGGGTTCCTCTTGGGGTTCGGGGACGACGGTGTGCTGCGGTGGCCTGCGGGTCCCTCCCTTCCTGCATTCTCCGCCCCGGCCTCGGGAGAGGCGCAACTCGGGCGTGCGCCGGCCGGTGGTGCCGGGCGCTCAGCCGGACGGGAAGACGGGCCTGGCCCAGGGCGGCGGCGCCGGCGGCCGGACGGCGCCGCTGTCCACCCGGGTCGGCGGGTGTCCCGGCGCCGCCCCGGTCGGCCGGGACCGCCCCTCCCCGCAGCCGCGCAGCGCGGCCACCAGCTCCGTGCAGCGGGCGAAGCGGTCCCCGGGCGCCTTGGCCAGCGCCCTGGCCAGCACGGTGTCCACCTCGGCGGGCAGGTCGGGGCGGAGCCCGGTCAGCCGCGGCGGGGGCGCGCTCAGGTGCGCGCCCAGCAGGCCAAGGTCGTCGTCGGCCCGGTACGGCGGGCGGCCCGCCAGCATCTCGTACAGCACGCAGCCGAAGCTGTAGACGTCGCAGCGGGCGTCCACCGGGCGGCCGGAGATCTGCTCGGGGGCCACGTAGTCCAGCGTTCCGACGAACTGCCCGGTGCTGGTCAGCCCGCCGGCCGCCAGGGACTTCTTGGTCAGCCCGAAGTCGGTGAGGTAGGCGTGCTCGGGGTGGTCGGCGTCGATGCCCTCGGCGAGAAGGATGTTGCCGGGTTTGACGTCGCGGTGGACCAGCCCGTGGGCGTGCGCCGCGTCCAGCGCCGAGGCGATCTGCGAGCCGATCCGGCAGGCCGCCTCCAGGGCGAGCGGGCCGTGCCGGTCCAGGAGCCTGCGCAGGTCCTCGCCGCGCACGTACCGCATCGCGATGTACAGGATGCCGTCGGCCTCGCCGGCCTCGAAGACCGGGACGATGTGCGGGTGGTCGATGGCGGCCGCGGCCTGCGACTCCCCTTCGAACCGGCGGCGGAAGACGTCGTTGCGGGCCAGTTCGGGGGCGAGCAGCTTGAGCGCGACCGTGCGGTCCAGGCGCAGGTCACGGGCGCGGTAGACGACGGCCATGCCGCCGCGCCCGATCTCGTCCTCGATCCGGTAGCCGGCGATCCGGTGCCCGGCCATGCCGGTGGGCCGGCCCGGGACCGCTTCGGCGTTCCTGCCGGTCACGGCTGGTCCGTCCGGGTGGGCTGCCAGGCGGCGGGGCGGGTCGGCGCGGGCGCCTGGCCGGACGGCTCGGCGGCGGCCGGGCCGCCGGACGGCTCGCCGGTGACCGCGTAGGGGGTCAGGACGGTGCCGTCGCAGTAGCACCAGCGGTCCCGCTCCGGGTCGTACAGCCAGGCCGCCTCGCCGTCGAGGACCAGGCCGGCCCGCATGCCCTCGGTGTGCCGCCGGAAGCCCTCGGCGTCCGTCCGGCCCTGCGCGCGGTCCTGCACGGCCCGCAGATAGTGCCCCACCGCCTGCTCCACCCGGGCGAGCAGCCGCCCGGGATCGTCCGCGACGACCTGCTCCCCCGACGCGGCGGGCGGATCGGCCGGCACGGGGACGAGCAGGCGGCCGTCCACCCAGGCCGACCAGCCGTTGGCGCACACGATCCGGCACCAGTCCCCCTCCCGGTCGGCCGCGTGCACCGGCAGCAGCGGGTCGAGCCGGGCCGAGGGCCGGCCGGGCCGGTTGCCGCGCCGCGGCTCGGGCCAGGCGGGCAGCCCGCCACGCGGTACGACGTGGGTCGGAGCGAACTGCGGTTCGTACATGGCCCTCCCCGGCTAGGCGCGCATGATCACGGGTTCGTGCCGGCGCAGCAGCCGGGCGACCGCGGCGCCCAGCAGCACCGAGAGCACCACCAGCATGCCCATGTCGAGCAGCCAGACCGCCGCGCTGTGCCGGAACAGCGGATCGGCGGTCAGCGTCGAGGGCACGATCCGGTGCAGGTCGATCGTCCCGGCCATGGCGCCCAGCGCCCAGCGGGCCGGCACCAGCCAGGACAGCTGCTGGAGGCCGGGCACCCCGTTCAGCTTCAGCAGCGCTCCGCAGAAGACCACCTGGACGATGGCGAGGAGCACCAGGAGCGGCATCGTGACCTCCTCCTTGCGCACCACCGCCGACACCAGCAGGCCCAGCATCATCGCGGTGAACGACAGCAGCGCCACCGCCAGGACGATCTCCACCAGGGCGGGCAGCGAGACCGCGCCCCCGCCCGGCACGCCCAGATCCACCCCGAACAGCCCGACCAGGGTCAGCACCACCGCCTGGACGACGGTGACGGTGCCGAGCACAACGACCTTGGAGGCGAGATAGGCCGACCGGGACAGGCCGACCGCGCGCTCCCTGCGGTAGATGGCCCGCTCCTTGACCAGCTCCCGCACCGCGTTCGCCGCGCCGGTCAGCACTCCGCCGACGCACAGGATGAGCAGGGCGTTCAGGGCGGTGCTCGGGTCGAGGCGGCGGCCCGCGAGGGCGCGTGCCATCGCGCCCATCACGAACGGCAGCGCCACCATGACGGCCAGGAAGGTGCGGTCGGCGGCCAGGGCCGCGCTGTAGCGGCGGATCAGGGTGCTCAACTGGGCGCCCCAGCTCTGCTCCTTCGCGGGGGCCTGCGGGCGCGGCGCCGGGGCGGCGGCCGGGCCGTGCGGCTGCTCCATCGCGCCGGCGATGTACTTGCGGTACGCCGCCGAGGCGCGGTAGGCGCCCGCCCAGTCGCGCCGCTCGTCGGTCTCGAACGCCTCGAAGGCCTCCGGCCATTGGGTGACGCCGAAGAACGCGAGCGTCTCCCCCGGCGGCCCGAAGTACGCGATCCGGCCGCCGGGGGCGAGCACCAGGAGCCGGTCGCACACCTCGAGGCTGAGGACGGAGTGGGTGACGACGATGACGGTGCGCCCGTCGTCGGCCAGCCGGCGCAGCAGGTGCATCACCGAGCGGTCCATGCCCGGGTCCAGGCCGGAGGTCGGCTCGTCGAGAAAGAGCAGCGAGGGCTTGGTGAGCAACTCCAGTGCCACGCTGACCCGTTTGCGTTGCCCGCCGGAGAGGCTGTGGATGGGCTGACCGGCGCGCTCGCGCAGGCCGAGGTCGGCGATGACCTCGTCGACCCGCGCCCGGCGCTCGGAGGCCGCCGTGTCGCCGGGGAAGCGCAGCTCGGCGGCGTAGCCGAGGGCACGCCGCACACTCAGCTGGGTGTGCAGGATGTCCTCCTGCGGCACCAGCCCGATGCGCTGGCGCAGCTCGGCGTAGTCGCGGTACAGGTCGCGGCCGTCGTAGAGCACCGTGCCCTCGTCGGCGGGACGCAGTCCGGTCAGCGCGTTGAGCAGCGTGGACTTGCCCGAGCCGCTGGGCCCGATGACGCCGAGCAGGGACTTCTCCCGCACCGGGAAGGACACCGCGTCCAGCAGGGTCCTGCGGCCTTTGGCCACCCGTACGGTGAGGTCCCGCACGCTGAGCGAGACCTCGCCGGTGTCGACGAACTCCTGGAGCGCGTCCCCGACCAGGCGGAACGCCGAGTGGCCGATGCCGATGATGTCGCCTGGGCGCACCGGTGCCTCGGTGACGCGCCGGCCGTTGAGGTAGGTGCCGTCGTGGCTGCCGACGTCGGCGATCCGGTGGCCGCCGTCCGGCCCGGCGCGCAGCTCCGCGTGGTGGCGGGAGACCAGCAGGTCGTCGATGACCAGGTCGTTGTCGGGGGCCCGGCCGATCCGGACGGTCCGGGCGGGCAGCGGGCGCACCGCGGTGGGCCGGCGGAACGCTCCGGTGGGCGAGGGCACCTCCAGCCGGGTCGGCTGGCCCGCGCGGGGGTCGGGAGGGCGGCTGAGCACCGCCCAGGGCCCGTCGGCGGGGTTGCCGAACCGGATCACGCTGCCCGGCGTGATCCCGGCCTGCCGCACCCGCCTGCCGTCGGCATAGGTGCCGTTGGTGCTTCCCGCGTCCTCCAGCAGCCAGCCGCCGGTGGCGGGGCGCAGCACCGCGTGGTGCCAGGAGACCCGGGGGTCGCTGCAGACCACGTCGCTGAGCGGATCGCGGCCCACGTGGTACGAGCGGCTCGGGCTCATGACCTGCGAGTCGTGTTCGGTCTCGAGGACGAGTTCCGCCACGTATCGGATATTACCCGCCATAAGGGTCATCGAGACGTCCGGCGTCGGAGTGCCCACAGGTCCCTACCGCGCGGCGGCGCGGCGCGGCATCGTCGGTGGCAGGGGGCAGATCCGAGCCGGGGGGCAGATCCGAGCGAGGAGGCCCGGCGCCATGGGACACGTCGCGGACTGGACGGTGCGGGTGTCCGTCTCAGCGGAGGGAGACGTCACCAAGGCCATCGCCACGCTGGAGACGGCGGACGGAAGACTCACGGGCCACGGGATCGCCCGCCGGCACCCCAGGGACCCCGAGGTGCCGGGCATCGGCGACGAGCTCGCCGCCGGGCGGGCGCTGGCCGACGTGGCCGGCCAGCTGATCCGCACGGCCGCCGAGGAGATCGTGGAACTCGATCCCCGGCAGGCGCGCGAGAAGGAGACCTCCCGCCTGTGGCTGTGAGCCCCCGGGCCGGGCGCCGTCCCGCCGCGCGGCGGTGAGCCGCGGCCTCAGGTGCCGTCCCGCTCCGCCGCCACCACCCGGACGTACCGCAGGAAGGCGTCCACCGCGTCGGCCACCTCCGGCGCGGTCCACTCCAGCGCCCCGGGGCCGGCGACGGTGACCTCGGCCATCGCCATGCCGGGCGGCCCCGGTTCGGTCCACCACCCGAACAGCGCGGTGCCCGTCTCCTCGGCCTGCCGCAGCCCGGCCTCCTCCAGCACCGCGGCGGCGTACGGCAGCCAGACCTGGAACTGGTGGGTGTGCGGCACCTCCGGATGGACCCGCCACCAGGGCAGGGCGCTCAGCGCGCCGCGCATCGCCTCGGCGACCACCTTGGCGTGCGCCACGTACCCGGGCAGGCGCGGCAGTTCGTCACGGAGTCCGGCCAGCGCGGCCAGCGCCGCGGGCCACTGCTGGTAGATCTGGCCGCCGTAGCGGTGCCGCCACGCCCTGGCCTCCTCGACCAGGTCCTCCGGCCCGGCCAGGGCGGCGCCCGACAGCCCGCCGAGCGACTTGTAGAAGGAGACGTAGACGCTGTCCGCGAGGTCGGCGATCTCCGGCAGCGACCGTCCGAAGTGCGGGGCGGATTCCCACAGCCGCGCCCCGTCGAAGTGCACCACCGCCTCGCGTTCCCGGGCGGCCTCCACCACCGCGACCAGTTCCTCCCAGGCCGGCAGGGCGAAACCGGCCTCGCGCAGCGGCAGTTCGAGCATCAGGGTGCCGAACGGCTCGCCGAACTCGCGTATCTCGGCGGCGGTGGGCAGGCGCGGGGCGGTGACCGGGTGCACGGTCCGCAGGCCGGACACGGCGCTCAGCGCACCGCGTTCGTGCTGCTCGGGGTGGGACAGCGGGTGCAGGGCGACGACCGGGTTGCCGGTGCGGGCCGCCCAGCAGCGCAGCGCGACCTGCTGGGCCATGGTGCCGGTGGGGAAGAAGGCCGCGTCCGGGGTGCCGAGCAGTTCGGCGACCCGGCGCTCCAGGGCGGCCACCACGCCGTTGCCGTAGGTGTCCGTCCACTGCTCCGCCTCCAGGCCGTCGCCCAGCTGCCCGGTGAGCCGCGCCAGTCGCTCGCCGATGCGCTGCGGCGCCGGGCCGAGCGTCCTGCCGGCGGCGTGCCAGGCCGCCATCCGGCGCTCGCGCGGCGTCTCCTCCGTACCCGTCATGCCCCGATGATGCCAGCCTTCGCCGCGGCGTGTCCGGCTCCTCACATTGCGCTGCGACCGACACACGGGCAGATTTAATGGGACGCACGGAACACGAATTCCGTTGGGCGCCGGTGCGCCGCCCCGCGGGTGGTAAGGACCATCGACGGCCGACGCAGCTGAGGAAAGCTCAAATAACCCTCAAGAACTCGGCATAATACCCGGTCTGACCCGTCGAAGCGGACGCCACCCGTCCGCGACGTGCAGGGATCGGGCGATTGGTGTCCGCCCGGCCGCCCGGGCCGCCGTTCGCTACAGTCGCTTTAAAAGTTCCCCGGGTAGGTAACTATTCAGACAACAACTCTTTGCAGAGCGCTGAACCCTCCCTACAGTGAGGCAACCCTCAGCAAGCCCCTGTCCTCATTTGAGAGGGACCTTCATGGTAAGCATTGACAAGATTGCTCCGCAGACGGGCCGGGATCCCAGCACACTCCGCCGGGATATCGGACTGATCGGACTTCTGTGGGCATCCGTCGGCTCGATCATCGGATCGGGTTGGCTGTACGGCGCCAAAAACGCCGTGGTGGCGGCGGGACCCGCGGCCATCATCTCGTGGTCCATCGGTGCGGTCGCGATCGTGCTGCTCGCGCTGGTCCACGCGGAGCTGGGGGGTCTGTTCCCGGTCGCGGGTGGTACCGCCCGCTACCCGCACTACGCCTTCGGCGGACTCGCCGGCATGTCGTTCGGCTGGTTCTCCTGGCTGCAGGCGGCCACGGTGGCCCCCATCGAGGTCGAGGCCATGATCGGCTACGCCGGTCACTGGCACTTCGCCCAGGGCTTCCTCAACAAGGACGAGACCCTCACCACCAGCGGTTTCATCGTCGCCGTGATCCTCATGGCGGTGTTCGTCGCGGTGAACTTCCTCGGTGTGCGCCTGCTGGCCCACACCAACAGCGCAGCCACCTGGTGGAAGGTCCTGGTCCCGCTGGGCACGATCTTCGTCCTGGCCGTCACCCACTTCCACGGCAGCAACTTCACCTCGCACGGCTTCGCCCCGTTCGGCGTCAAGGGCGTGCTGAGCGCCATCAGCACCAGCGGCATCATCTTCGCGCTGCTCGGCTTCGAGCAGGCGATCCAGCTGGCCGGTGAGAGCCGCAACCCGAAGAAGGACATCCCGCGGGCCACCATCGGCTCGGTCTTCATCGGCGCGCTGATCTACCTGCTGCTGCAGGTGGTCTTCATCGGCGCCCTGCCGGCGGCCTCCTTCGCCAAGGGCTGGGCCAACCTGGACTTCGCCGGCATCTCCGGCCCGTTCGCCGGCCTGGCCACCGTCGTGGGCCTGGGCTGGCTGGCCTGGGTGCTGTACTTCGACGCCGTGGTCTCCCCCGGCGGCACCGGCCTGATCTACACCACCTCGACCTCCCGGATCTCCTACGGTCTGAGCAAGAACGGCTACGCGCCGCGGCTGTTCGAGAAGACCGAGTCCCGCGGCGTGCCGTGGTTCGGGCTGATCATCTCGTTCGTCACCGGCGTGATCTGCTTCCTGCCGTTCCCGAGCTGGCAGCAGCTGGTCGGCTTCATCACCTCGGCCAGCGTGCTGATGTACGCCGGTGCCCCGCTCGCCTTCGGTGCCCTGCGCATCCGGCTGCCCGAGCGTGAGCGCCCGTACCGCCTGCCGGGCGGCACCTTCATCGCCCCGCTGTCCTTCGTGGTCGCCAGCCTGATCATCTACTGGGCCGGCTGGGACACCCTGCTGCGCCTGGGCGCGGCCGTTCTCATCGGCTACCTGCTGCTGGGTTCCTACGCCGCGTACGCCACCAGGAAGAACCTGCCGAACGCCCCGACCCTGGACTGGAAGGCCGCCCAGTGGCTGCCGGTCTACCTCATCGGCATGGGCGTGATCTCCTGGCAGGGCGGCTTCGGCGGCCAGGGCCACCTCGGCCTGTGGTGGGACATCCTGGTCATCGCCGTCTTCTCGCTGGGCATCTACTACTGGGCCCGCGCGACGGCGCTGCCGACCGAGAAGATCCAGCAGAACATCGACCATGTGACCGTGGTCGACGAGGGCGGCCACTGACACCCGTCAGCCGACCTCATCCGCGACGAGCCCGGCCGGACCTCCGGCCGGGCTCGTTCCGTCATCCGTCAGGATCTCGGGGCCGTCAGGAGCTCGGGGCCGTCAGGAGCTCGGGGCCGTCAGGAGCTCGGGGCCGTCAGGAGCTCGGGGCCGCGGCGCGCGGGCTCAGCCGGGGCGGTGGACCGGCCAGGCGGGACGGTAGGCGGCGCGCCCGGCGCGTACCGGCACGGCGGTGTGGGTGACCGGCTGCCCGGTGCGCCCCTGGAGCCGGGCGGCCTCGGCCCGGATCGCCGGGAGCATCGCGTACAGCGCGTTGCCGGGACACTCGGTGGAGACCCCGTCGCGGTGCCCCGAGATGGTGCTGAAAGTCGCCCGGGTGCCCCGGGGGAAGCGGCTCTCGCTGTTGGTGGACACCAGCGTGGTGCGGCCGCGCGGATCGACCCCGTACAGCCCCAGCTTCCAGGCGGCGAGCCGGGCGATGGCGTCCAGCAGCGCGTCGGGGACGACGGCGCCGGTGCCGTAGGTGCCGATCGCCGCGATGCCGACGGTGCCGAAGTTGAAGCCCACGGTGTGGGCGCCGACCACGGGTGTGTCGACACCCCCGGCGCGGCCCTCGTAGATGGTGCCGTTCTTGTCGACGAGGAAGTTGTAGCCGATGTCGTCCCAGTCCCGGCTGCCGACGTGGTCGTGCCGGATGGAGCGGATCAGTTCGGGGACGTCCTGGGCGCGGTAGCCGTTGCCGGTGTCGGTGTGGTGGATGAAGACCGCCTGGATCTCCTGGGTGCGCGGCGGTGCCTGCCGGCCGCGGATCGCGTCACCGGGCTGCCAGTTGCTGCGGGGCACGACCGCGGGCCGCGGCGCCGTCCACCGCGCGGGCGCGGCGGCGAAGGCGGCGGGGTGCGGACGGGCCGGGTGCGGGGCCAGCGCGGACGGGGGGCGCCGGATGTTGGCGGCGGCCAGTGCGGCACCGACGGCACCGGCGGCGGTTGTCTTGGCCATGCCGCGCAGCACCGTGCGCCGGTCGATGGACATGATCGCGAGTCTAGGTGGCGCTCCGGTCGCGCCGCATGCGCTGGACGGGCCGCCACGCCCGGCCGGGGCCGGTTCCCACCCGGATGGCGGTACGACCCCACCCGGGCGGCGGAGTGCGCCGCCCGGCGCAAGAGGAAGCGCCCCCGGCCGGGGCCGGGGGCGCTCACTACCCTGTGTGCCGCGGTGTCTCAGCGAAGGATGACGATGGCGCTGTTCCGGATGCTGGAGTAGTCGAGGCGGCTGAACTTCGTCCACTTGTTGATGCCCCACGGGCCGCAGTAGCGGTCGTACCAGTCACGGCCGCCCCACCAGTCGCCGTTCCAGCGACCGTCGCCATCCCCGCGGCCGTCGCCGTCCCAGCGGCCTCCGTCACGGCCGAAGCGACCGCAGCGGAAACCGTGGTCCTGGTCATGGGTCCAGGCCGAGACGGCGGAGGGGGTGTCGTGGGCGACAGCGGCCTGCGCTCCCCCGGCGACCGGGAGGATGGAGGCGGCGGACACGAAGGCGACGACGGCGCCGCGGGCAAGACTGTTCTTCACGAATCGGGCTCCTTGATGAGCAGGAACGGGACATAACGGACATTAAGCAGCGGCTAGCACGTTGTCCCGTAGGCGCAACCGGAGATGACCCGTTCGGCCGCTCCCGCTCCTCACGCCTCCCTCGGCCCACCCGCCCTGGAGCGCGACGCCGCGATCTCCTCGTAGGCCTTCTCGCGCCCCTCCCAGTGCGAGCCCTCGACGGACTTCCCGGGCTCCAGATCCTTGTAGACCTCGAAGAAATGGGTGATCTCCAGCAGGTCGAACGCCGGCACGTCCCCGACGTCCCGCAGGCCCTCGTGCCGCGGATCGCCGGCGGGAACGCAGAGCACCTTCTCGTCCGGGCCCTTCTCGTCGCGCATGACGAACATCCCGATGGCCCTGCACCTGATGGCGCAGCCGGGAAAGGTCGGGTCGTCCACCAGCACCAGCGCGTCGAGGGGATCGCCGTCCCGGCCCAGCGTGCCGTCCACGTAGCCGTAGTCGGCGGGGTAGCGGGTGGCCGTGAACAGCATCCGGTCCAGCCGGATCCGGCCGGTGCGGTGGTCCATCTCGTACTTGTTGCGGGAGCCCTGGGGGATCTCCACGATCACGTCGAAGTCCACGCCGGCGCCCTCCTTCCGCACCCTGGCGGTCCTGACGGTGGCCCGCACGGGGCGCCTGCCCACTGCCGATGCGAGGAAGCCCACCTGTTGCGAAGGGCGCCCGCCCGCTCCACTCCCCCTGGCGCTGACTGCGGACCCCCGGCATGCGCTGGGAGTCGGCGGCCAACCTCTTCTCCAACCTCGGCACCTGGATGCAGCTGACGGTGCAGAACCTGCTGGTCCTGCAGCTGACCGGGTCGGCGGCCACCACCGGCCCGTCGCTGTCGGCGCAGGCCGCGCCGGGGCTGCTGCTGGGCCTGGCCGGCGGCACGGCCGTCGACGCCTGGCAGCGCAAGCTGACGGCGGCGGTGTGCCAGGCGGTGCTGGGCCTGGTCGCGTTCGTCACCGCCGGCCTGGTCGCCTTCCACCTGCTCTCCGTTCCCGTGCTGCTGGGGCTCGCCGCCCTGACCGGCATGATCGCCACGGTGGAGGGCCCGGCCACCTCGCTGCTCGGCAACGACCTGGTCGCCGAGGAGGACGTGCCCTCGGCCATCGCGCTGGGCTCCGTGGTGCACGACGTCGGACGGTCGCCGGGACCGCGCTGGCCGGGGTGGCGATCGCGGCGGTCGGCTCCGCGGCCGCCTACGCCGTCAACGGGATGTCCTTCCTGTGCGTCGCCGCGGTCATCCCGTTCCTTCGCCTGGTGCGGCACACCGAACGGCCGCCGGCCCGCTCCGCGGCCGCGCCGCGCGACGCGTCGGGACCCCGGGCCCGGCGCCCGGGCCGGCCTCGCGTTCTTCCTCGGCCGCCGCACCCTGGTCGCGCCGGCGGTGATCACCGCGGTCAGCGCGGTGCTCGGCCGCAACTACGCGCTCACGCCGGCCACCCTGGTCACCGGGCCGCCGCACGGCGGTCCGGCGGCGTACGGCGCCGTCTCCACGGTGCTGGCGATCGGCGGCACGCTCGGCGCCGTCCTGGCGGGGCGGCTGCGCAGGCCCACGGTGCGCCTGGTGGGGGCGCCGGCCGCGATCGGAGCGCTGCTGCAGGTGCCGGCCGGTCTCGCACCGGCCATGCTGATGCTGCTGGTGCTCGTGGTGCCCATGGCGATCGTCGAGTCGATCTCCGACACCGCCGCCACCACGGTGCTCCAGACCGACCCGCCCGCCCACCTGCGCGGCCGGGTGCTCGGGGGGTGGCGCAGCGCCGGCACCGCCTGGGGCCTGGTCGGCCCGCCGCTGCTCGGCCTGCTGGTGCAGGCGGCGGGCGCCCGCGGCGCGCTGATCGCGGGCGGGCCGGCCATCGTCGGCGTGATCGGCGGCGGCGCGGTGCTGCTGGACCGCCGCGACCGGCGGCGCGCCCCGGTGCCCGCGGTGGTCCGGGCCGCGCCGGAACCGGTGACCGCGGTGTCGCCCGCGGCCTGGGCTGCCGGCGCGATCGCCCCGCCGGCCCGGTGGCCGGTCCGAGCGGTCAGTGGTCGACGTCGGTGGAGCGGGTGAGCTTCTCCCAGGAGCGCAGTTCGGTGCGGGCACGGTCGAGGTGGGCGGTGATCGCGTCGGCGGCGTCGTTGCCGAGCAGCAGCCGCAGCGGCGGTTCGTCGGCCTCCAGAGCGGTGAGGATGGCGGCCGCCGCCTTGGCCGGATCACCGGGCTCCTTGCCGCTTCCGCCCGGCAGTCCGGAGCGGATGGGGCCCACCGTGTCCTGGTAGGCGTCCAGGGCCGGGGAGGACCGCAGCGCCGCGGCGTCGGCGAAGCCGGTACGGAACGCGCCGGGCTCGACGATCAGCACCCGGATGCCGTGCGGGGCGACCTCGGCGGCCAGCGCCTCGGAGAGCCCCTCCAGGGCGAACTTGGTGGCGCAGTAGGCGCCGACTCCGGCGAAGGCGAACCGCCCGCCCATGCTCGTCAACTGCACGATGGCGCCCGAGCCCCGGCGGCGCATGTGCGGCAGCGCGGCCCGGGTGAGCGCGGCCGGGCCGAAGAAGTGCAGGTCCATCAGGTCCCGCAGGTCCGCGTCGGTGGTCTCCTCGACCGCCCCCACCATGCCTCGTCCGGCGTTGTTGACCAGGACGTCGATCCGGCCGTGCCGGGCCGCCACGCCGTCGACCGCGGCCTGGACGGCCGCGATGTCGGTGACGTCCAGCGGCAGCGCCTCGACCCGGTCCGGGTGCGCGGCGATCAGGTCGTCGAGCGGCGCGGTGCGGCGGGCCGCGGCGACCACGATGTCACCCGCCGCCACCGCCGCCTCGGTGATCGCCCGGCCGAACCCGCTGCTCGCCCCGGTGACCAGCCATACCTTGTCCATGTCCTTCTCGTCCTTCTCCTTGTGCCGGGTGATCCGCCGTTCCGGGCGGTCCGTTCTGTGAACCACCCTGCAGGGCGCACCGGTTGCCGGTCCAAGACCTGCTGTGATAGCCGATGGTTATGGACGTGCACGGACGTGACCTGAGGTACTTCGCCGCAGTGGCCGAGGAGTTGCACTTCACGCGCGCGGCCGAGCGGCTGTATGTCTCGCAGCCCGCGCTGAGCAAACAGATCCGGATGCTGGAGAAACAGGTGGGCGCCGCGTTGTTCGAGCGCGACCGGCGGGAGGTGCGCCTGACCGCGGCCGGTGCGGCGCTGCTGCCGCATGCCCAGCGCATGCTCGCCGAGTGGGAGGCCGCGCAGGAGGCGGTCGCCCGGGTCGTGGCCGACCAGGCGGCCGTCCTCGTCGTGGGGATGAGCACCAGCCCGGGGCGCGGGGGCGTGCTGCCGGCGATCCGCTCCCGCTTCACCGCGGCGCGCCCGGGTGCCCGCCTCAGGGTCCGCCAGGTCCCCTGGGACGACCCGACCGCCGGGCTCGCCGACGGCACGTGCGACGTGGCGTTCGTCTGGTTGCCGCTGCCCGAACCGGACCGCTACCGGTGGGTGGTGGTCGCCGAGGAGCCCCGCCTGGTCGCCATGGCCGATGCCCACCCGCTCGCCGGCAGGGCGGTCGTCGACTTCACCGACCTGCTGGACGAGCCGTTCCTCGCTCTGCCCGAAAGCGCCGGGGCGCTGCGGGACCACTGGCTCGCCACCGACGCCCGCGGCGGGCGGCCGGCGGTCATCGGCGCGGAGGTGGCGAGCAGCGAGGAGACGTACGAGGCGCTCGTCGCGGGTCTCGGCGTGGTCCTGCTGGCGGCCGGCAACACCCCGCTGATCACGCTCGGCCAAGTCGTCACCCGTCCGGTGCGGGGCATCTCGCCCAGCCGCTTCGCCCTGGCCTGGCGCGCCGACGACCACCGCCCACTGGTGCGGGAGTACGTGCGCGCGTGCGAGCTGGCGACCGAGCCGGTGGACCCCGGGTGAACCCCTGGGCGGGGCGACCGTTGCCCGGCACGGCACAACTAGGCGGCGGCCCGGGGGGCGAAGGCGGTCAGCAGGACGGCGATGTCGTCGGGGCGCTCCAGGGCCCCCCGGGCCTGCTGGACCAGGCCGTCGGCCAGCTGCTCCAGGGACACCGCCGGGCTGCGGGCGAGCGCGGTGCGCAGCCAGTCGATGCCCTCGTCGATGTCGTGCCCGGGCCGCTCCACCAGCCCGTCGGTGTACAGCGCCAGGACCGAACCGGGACGCAGCCGCAGCCGGGAGACCGGGTACCGGGCGGCCCGGTCCACCCCCAGCAGCGGCCCACCGGGCACGTCCAGCACCTGGGTGGTCCGGTCGGGCTGGCGCAGCAGCGGCGGGGGATGCCCGGCGCGCACCACGCTCACCTCTCCGGTCACCGGGTCGAGCAGCAGGTAGCAGCAGGTGGCGAAGAGGTCGGGGTCGAGGTCGGTGAGCAGCTGGTTGGTGCGGCGCACCACCTCGGGCGGCGGCAGCCCGCTGGCCGCGAACGCCTTGAGCGCGCTGCGCAGTTGGCCCATCGTGGCGGCGGCGGCGACGTTGTGTCCCTCGACGTCGCCGATGGCCAGGGCCACGCCGGAGCCGGTGGCCATCACGTCGTACCAGTCGCCGCCGATCTCCATGCCCTGGGTGCCGGGCAGGTAGCGGGCGGCGGTGTCCACGCCCTCGATCACCGGCAGCCGGTGCGGCAGCAGGCCGTGCTGGAGGCCGCGGGCCAGGGTGAACTCCGCGTCGTAGAGCCGGGCCCGCTCCAGGGCCTGCGCCACCAGGCCGCCCAGGGCGGTCAGCGCGGTGCGCTCCTCGGTGGAGAACACGTGCCGCCGGTCGAATCCGAGGATGCAGGAGCCGACCTGGTGGTCGGAGGCGATCAGGGGCAGGAACGCCCAGGCGCACATCCCGCCCGGGTCCAGGCCGGGGTAGGCGCTGGTCAGCTGCCGGGGCGTCTCGAAGAACAGCGGATTGCCCGAGGTCAGTACGTGGGCGCCGGGCAGCGGGGCGTCCAGGGGCACGGCCTCGAACCTGTCGAGGAAGCCCTCCGGGTAGCCGTACTCCCAGGCCAGGCAGAGCCGCCGGTCCCGGACGGTGTAGATGGCCACCTCCTGGCCGCCGAACGCGGGCAGCAGCTGCTCGGCGACCACGTAGCAGACCTCCCGCACGGTGACGGCCCTGGTCAGCACGCTGGCCATGTGGACCACGTGGTAGAGGGCACCGGCCCGCGGGGACGCGACCCCGCCGGGCGGGGGCGGCAGCGGCGGGGCGGGGCGCGGCTGCGCGCCCGGCTCCCGCTCCGGCTCGCCGGCGGGCGGGCCGGCCGGCACCACCCGGCCGGTCAGCCCGTGCACGTCCGGGTAGAGCAGGAAGGCGAACCACTCGCCGCCGGGGTGCCGGGCCAGGAAGGAGCCGGGCTTCTGGGAGAGCATCGCGCCGCGGTAGCGGTCCTCGTAGGCGGGGTCGGACAGCCACGGAAGGGCCTCCCAGGGGTACCGGCCGAGCAGTTCCTCGCGGTCGGTGTGGAGCAGGACCTCGAAGCTGTGGTTGGCGTAGGTGATGGCGCCGTCCTGGTCGAGGGAGAACACGCCGTCCGGCAGGCGCTCGGCGGCCTCGGCGGCCGTCACCCCGCGTTCGAGGTCGACGACCGCGCCGACCAGGTGGCGGTGGTGTTCGCGGCCCCTGACCTCGGGCAGCCGGCCCCACAGCTCGACCGGCCGGGCCCGGCCGTCCCGGTCGCGCACCCGGAAGCGCCGGGCCAGCACCCGCCCGTGATCCATCGCGTCGCGCATGGCGGCCTCCAGCTCGGGGACGTCCTCGCGCAGCACGCGGCTGGTCAGTTCGGCGAGCCGCCCGCCGAAGGAGCCGGGGTCCACCCCGAAGATGGCGCACACCTCGGAGTCCGCCGACAGCCGCCCGGCGTCGATGTCCCAGTCGAACATCCCCACCCGCACCGGGGCGACCACGTCGGCCGGCAGCCGGGCGGAGACCGGTTCCGCCTCGTACTCGAGGCGCTGGCCGTGCCGGGCGAGCACCGCGAGGCCGGAGCCCAGGTGCCGGGTGGAGCGGCGCAGACCGCGGCGCTCCCCCTCGGAGAGCCGGGCGTCGGAGGAGGCCGCCCGCAGGACGACCACGACCCCCACCGTCTCGCCGCGCACCCGGACGGGCGCGTAGACGGAGGCGAAGGAGTACGGCAGGCCCACGGACATCTGCGGGAAGCGGCGCATCGTCTCGGCCGCGTCGGCGAGGTAGACGGTGCGCGAGGAGCGGAAGGCCTCCGCGGCGGGCACCGCGCCGGTGACCGGCAGGCGCCACCAGCTGCGCAGCAGTGACCTGGGCACGCCCGCGACCACCGCCAGCACCAGGGAGCGGCGGTTGGGCGAGCGCAGGTACACGCCGCCGCCGTAGCCGCTGGTGGAGCGCACGGCCTCGACCAGGCCCCGGGCCAGCAGCCGGTGGAACTCGTCGAGTGCCTCCAGGCGCACCTCGGGCGGCCGGGCGCGCTGGTGCGCGGATCTCTCCGGTTCCGTGGCCGGATACCGGCGAGGCCCGGCCTGCGGCGCCTGCTCGCCCATTCTGTCGGCCTTCGTTCCTCCCGGCCCGTCCGCCGCTGCCGGCGGGCTGACGGTCTCCTACGCCCAGGATGCGCCTCGCGCCCGGATTCGGCGCGCGGAGGCGCGCGGAGTCTCGCAGAGACGCACCGAGACGCCCGGAGCCGCCCGGAGGGCCTGAGGGCGGCCCACGACTGGGCTGATCATCCGAATAGCGGACTGATAATTTCGCTGTATGCCCGAGGAACCGCCCACCGGCTGCCGGCCGGACGCCGCCGTACCGCACCGGGCGCCCCACGCGGGCGAACGGCCCACCGGGCTCGCCCGGCTGAGAGTCGCCCTGGTCTACGTCGGCGGGCTCCTCGGGCCGCTGGGCGGCGGCGTGGTCGCCCCGATGCTCCCGCGGATCGGCGCGTCGCTGCACGCCTCGACCGGCGCCGTCGCCACCTCGCTGACCGCCTACTTCGTGCCGTTCGCCGCCGCGCAGCTGGTCTCCGGCACGCTCGGCGAGCGCTGGGGGCGCCGCCGGACCGTGCGCGCCGCGTACCTGGTGTACGCGCTGGGCGCGGTGGCCTGCGCCGTGTCCGCCTCGCTGCCGGTCTTCCTCGCGATGCGCGCCGTCCTCGGGATCGCCAACGCCTTCACCTCGCCCCTGCTGCTGGCCGGCCTGGCCGACATGGTGCCCGGGGAGCGGCTGAGCCGCTCGGTCGGCGTCTTCGCCAGCTGCCAGGCCGCCGGGCAGTCCTTCGCTCCGCTGGTCGGCGGTCTGTCGGCCGCGTCCTCCTGGCGGCTGGCCTTCGTGGCGGTGGCCGTCACGGCCGCGCTGCTCGCCCTCGGGCCGCCGCCCGGCGACCCCCGGCCGGGTGTGGCGGCGCCCTCCTGGCGCCCGCTGGTCAGCGTGCCGATGGGGCTGCTGTCGGTGGCGGCGTTCGCCTCCTACGTCGGGGCGTCGGCGCTGCCGTTCCTGGTCGCCCTGTACGCGGAGAACTCCCTGGGACTGAGCGAGGGGGTCACCGGCACCGTCCTGCTGGGCTTCGGACTCGCCGGGCTGCTGCTGGGGGCGGTGTGGGGCCGGCTCAACGACCGGTTCGGGCCGCGGCTGTGCGGGGCGGTGGCCGCCGTGGTCACGGCGGTCTTCGTGGCGGCGGTGGGGCTGACCGGCTCGCCCGCCGCGCTGGCGCTGTGCTGGACGGCCGCCGGCGCCGGAGCCTCGATGCTGACCGTGGTGCTGCAGAACCTCACGGTGCGCGCCGTGCCCGGGAACCGCGGCGGCGCCCTGTCGGCGGTCTCCGCGTTCCGCTTCACCGGTGCCGCGGTGGCCCCCCTGCTGTGGCTGCCGCTGTACGAGGCCTCGGCCCGCGGGGCCTTCACGGTGGCGGGCCTGTCGGTGCTGCTCGCGGCGGTCGCGCTGCTGCCCGGCGTACGGCGGCGGGCGGCGGGCTAGCCCTTGCGGCAGGAGGCAGCCGCGGCGCCCGGGCCGCGGCTGGGGATCTCCGGCCGGGTCCTCAGTGGGACTTGCCGATCTCCTTGCTGATGGCGGCCGGGGAGTCGAACTCCTTCTTGGGGAGGCTCTCCAGCGTCCTGACGACCTCGGCGTCGGCTCCTTCCTTCTTCGCTCGCTCGACGAGCTTGTCCTTCGAGGTCGGGTAGTCGACGTCCTTGAGGTACTTCTGCACCTGGATCGGGTTTGCAGTCATGGCGCCATATGTACCCATATGCGGTGGAATCGACCCATCCGATGCGGCCGATCACCCGGATCCCGCAGTCCTCAGCCGCCCAGCACCTCCGCGAGGTCATAGCCGACCGGCTCCTCCAACTGCCGGTAGGTGCAACCGGACGGCTCCCGGTCCGGGCGCCACCGGCGGAACCGGGTGGTGTGGCGGAACCGGCTGCCCTCCATGTGGTCGTACGCCACCTCGCAGACCCGCTCCGGGCGCAGCGGCACCCACGACAGGTCCTTGCCGCCGCTCCAGCGGCTCGGGCCGCCGGGCATCCGCGCGCCGGCGTGCGCCGCCTCCTCGGCCCAGTCCGCCCACGGGTGGCCGGAGGCGTCGGGCATCCGCAGCGGCTGAAGCTCCTCGGCGAGGGCGCGGCGCCGCTCCGCCGAGAAGGCGGCGCTCACCCCGACGTGCTGCAGCCGCCCCGCCGCGTCGTACAGCCCCAGCAGCAGTGACCCGACGCCCTGCCCGCTCTTGTGCACCCGGTAGCCGGCGACCACGCAGTCCGCGGTGCGCTCGTGCTTGACCTTGAACATGGCGCGCTCCCCAGGCCGGTAGAGCCCGTCCAGCGGCTTGGCCACCACGCCGTCCAGTCCGGCGCCCTCGAAGTGGGCGAACCACCGCCGCGCCGTGGCGCGGTCGGTGGTCGCCGGGGCGATGTGCACCGGCGGCCCCGCGTCGGCCAGCGCCGCCAGCAGCGACCGGCGCCGTTCGGCCTGCACGGTGCCCGTCAGGTCCTCGTCGCCGAGGGCCAGCAGGTCGAAGGCGACCAGCGAGGCGGGGGTGCGCTCGGCCAGCATCCGCACCCGGGAGGCGGCCGGATGGATGCGCTCCAGCAACTCCTCGAAGTGCAGCCGCCCGTCGTGCGCGATGACGATCTCGCCGTCCACCACGCACCGCGCCGGCAGGTGGGCGCGCACGGCCTCGACGACCTCGGGAAAGTAGCGGGTGAGGGTCTTGCCGGTCCGGCTGCCGATCTCCACCTCGTCCCCGTCGCGGAAGACGATGGCCCGGAAGCCGTCCCACTTCGCCTCGTAGAGCATGCCGGGCGGGATCTCCGGCACCGGCTTGGCGAGCATCGGCTCGACTGGCGGCATCACAGGAAGGTCCATACCGTCGATCCTGCGACCCGGCGGCCCGCCGCGCGCGCCGGGATGCCGTTCCCGCGAGGACACCTACCGTGGAGGCATGGCAGCCTCAGGCAGGTCGGAAGCGGTGGAGCTGGAGGTCGCCGGCCGCACGGTGCGGCTGTCGAACCCCGGCAAGGTCTACTACCCGCAGCGCGGCTTCACCAAGTGGGACGTCGCGCAGTACTACCTCGCGGTCGCCGACGCGGCACTGCGCGGGCTGCGGGACCGGCCCACCATGCTGCAGCGCTTCCCGGACGGCGTGGCCGGGGAGGGCTTCTACCAGAAGCGGGCCCCCAAGAACCTGCCCGAGTGGCTGCCGACCGCGCGGATCGCCTTCCCCAGCGGCCGGTTCGCCGACGAGATCTGCCCCACCGAGCCGGCCGCGGTGCTGTGGGCGGCGAACCTGGGCTGCCTGACCTTCCATCCGTGGCCGGTGCGGCGCGCGGACACCCACCACCCCGACGAGCTGCGCATCGACCTCGATCCCCAACCGGGCACCGGCTGGCCCGAGGTGGTGCGCGCGGCGGGCGAACTCCACGCCCTGCTGGACGAGTTCGGGCTGCGCGGCTGGCCGAAGACCTCGGGCGGCCGCGGTGTGCACGTCTACGTACCCCTGCGGCCGCAGTGGACGTTCACCGAGGCGCGGCGGGCGCTGATCGCGCTGGGGCGGGAGTTGGAGCGGCGCATGCCCGAACAGGTCACCATCGCCTGGTGGAAGGAGGAGCGCGGCTCGCGGATCTTCCTGGACTACAACCAGATGGCACGCGACCGCACCATCGCCTCCCCGTACTCGCTGCGCGCCCAGCCGCGGGCCACCGTCTCGGCACCGGTGCGCTGGGAGGAACTGGCCGACGCCGAGCCGGAGGACTTCGACCTGCGCACCGTCCCGGAGCGGCTGGAGCGCTGCGGCGACCCCTACGCCGACACCGGCGAGCACGCCTTCGGCCTGGAGGCGCTGCTCGAACTCGCCGACCGGCAGGCGAAGGACGAGGGTCTCGGGGACCTGCCGTATCCGCCGGAGCACCCGAAGATGGAGGGCGAGCCGCGCCGGGTGCGGCCCAGCCGGGCCAAGCGCGACTGAGCGTCCGGACAGCAGTCCGCGGGCATCGCGTTCCCGCGCTGTTCACGGCGAGGCCAACGCGCCGTTCACGCGGTCTCGCCGAGGATGCCAGCCATGAGCGGTGCGAAATCCTCCAGAACCTCCTCCAACGGATCCCCGGTCAGCAGGCGCGGCCTGCTCGCGGGCGCCACCGGTGTCGGCCTCGGCGGCGCCGTCGCCCTGTCCGGCGCCTCCCCCGCCGCGGCCGCGAGCCCCCTGCTGCTGCAGCGTCCCGACCGCCTCGGCGCCCCCCGGGTGGCCGGTCTGCACCTCCAGTTCGGGGCCGACGCCTCCCGCGAGGTCGTGGTCTCCTGGCACTCCACGACCTCGGTGTCGCGTCCGCGCGTCCAGTACGGCACGGCGGGCGGCGGGCTCGGCCGCACGGTGCCGGCCGAGACCACCACCTACCGCGACGCCAAGTCCGGCACCGAGGTGCAGGTGCACCACGCCCGGATCACCGGCCTGCGCCCGGACACCGACTACGTCTACGCGGCCCTGCACGACGGCGCGACGCCCGAGCTGGGCACCGTGCGCACCGCGCCGCGCGGCCGGGCGCCGTTCACCTTCACCAGCTTCGGCGACCAGGGCACCCCGACGCTCGGCAAGAAGACCGACGCGGGGTACGTCAACGACAACCTGGGCAGCCCGTTCGCCGGGGACACCACGGCCGGCGTCGAGCGCGTCGCCCCGCTGTTCCACCTGATGAACGGCGACCTGTGCTACGCCAACCTGGCGACCGACCGGATCCGCACCTGGTCGGACTGGTTCGAGAACAACACCCGCTCGGCGCGCTTCCGCCCCTGGATGCCGGCCGCCGGCAACCACGAGAACGAGCTGGGCAACGGCCCGATCGGCTACGCCGCCTACCAGAGCTACTTCTCGCTGCCGGACTCCGGCGGCGACGCCGAGACGCGCGGGCTGTGGTACTCCTTCACCGCCGGCTCGGTGCGGGTGATCAGCCTGGCCAACGACGACGTCGCCCTCCAGGACGCGGGCAGCAGCTATGTGCACGGCTACTCCGGCGGGGCGCAGGCCCGCTGGCTGGAGCGCGAGCTGGCCACCGCCCGGGCCGACGAGGACATCGACTGGATCGTGGTGGTGATGCACCAGGTGGTGATCTCCACGGCCGACAAGTTCAACGGCGCCGACCTGGGCATCCGGGAGTCCTGGGTCCCGCTGTTCGACCGGTACGGCGTCGACCTCGTCGTCTGCGGCCACGAGCACCACTACGAGCGCTCCCACCCGATCCGCGGTCAGCAGCCGAACGACACCCGCACGCCCGTCCCCGCGGCCACCGACACCGAGGTGATCGACACCACCAAGGGCACGGTGCACATGGTGATCGGCGGCGGCGGCACCTCGGTGCCGTCCAACCAGCTGTTCTTCCAGCCGGCCCGGGCCCGGGTGATCACCTCGGTGGGCGCGGTCAACCCGTCCACCGGCAAGCGCGTCCCCAACTACACCATGGAGGACGCTCCCTGGTCGGCGTTCCGGGACGCCGACCACGCCTACGGCTTCGCGGCGTTCGACGTCGACCCGGGGCAGCCGGGCGGCACCACCTCCATCAAGGTGACGTACTACGCGGTCAACGGCCCGTACGGCGACCTGCTGCCGGTGGACCGCTTCACCCTCACCCGGCCCCGCCGCGGCCACTGAGGCGTGGGGGGGGGGGGGGGGGGGGAGGGGGGGGGGAGGGAGGGGGGGA
>JBEHXI010000010.1:0-52340 GCA_048498775.1 Actinomycetota bacterium
CATGTGAGCAGCCCGGCGACGACAGCCCGGCGGGGAAGGCGGTGGATGGCCGTGGGCCCGGCACGCCCGTTCCGTTCCATCCGTTCTATCCGTTCTGTCCGTTCCGAGTATCGCGCGGCCAGGCGCGCCGCCTGCCGCCCCGGTCCCCGGAACGCTCCGGCGGCCGCCGCCCTGCTGCTGGCCCTCCTCGGCCCGGCGGCACCCGGCTGGGCGGCCACCCCGCCGCCGCGGGACGACGCCCGGCCCGCGCGGCTCGCCCCGGACCGGGCTCCCGGGCTGCCGGGCCCGTCCGCCGGCCCCGGGGCGGTGCCGGGCACGGGCCGGCTGCCCGGCGCGGCGTTCCCGGTGCGGCCCGCCGACCCGGACACCGACCCCGGCGCCCTGGCCGGGGACCGCGCCGGCGAGGGCCGTCCCCATCCCGGCCGCCCCGAGGACCAGGGCGACCTGATGGGCCCGCTGCCGTCCGAGCGGCCCGGCGGCCCGGCGTGGCGACAGCCCGACTCCGCCCAGGACGACTCCGCGCAGACCGACTCCCAGACCGGCGCCCTGCCGGACCAGGACGGCACCGGCGGTCCGGACGGGGGCGAGGCCGGCCTCCTGCCGCCGGGGCACGACGCCGGCGGCCGGGGCGGTGGCGACTCCTCGGCCGTCCCCCGGCCGGCGGCCACGCCGCACCCGCCCACCGGACACCCCCGGCGGCCGGGGGACGTGGGCCGGCCGCCCCAGGCGGCGCCCGATCCGGGTGAGCGGCTGCGCGTCCTGCCGCTGGGCACCGGGATGGCCCTCATCGGGCTCGGACTCGCCTTTCTGGGGCTGCGGTTGAGGCGCCGCTGAGTATCCGGCACCCCCCGACCAGCGATGCTTGCGCGCCCGACCATACCCGGTATACATACTCGGTATGTCGATCCGCCACGGGCTGCTCGCCCTCCTCGAACCAGGTCCCCGCTACGGCTTCCAGCTCCGCACCGAGTTCGAATCGCGCACCGGCTCCACCTGGCCGCTCAACGTCGGCCAGGTCTACACCACGCTGGGCCGCCTGGAACGCGACGGCCTGGTGGTCCCGGACGGCGCGGACGAGGCGGGCCACGCCCTGTACGCGATCACCGACGCGGGGCGGGAGGAGCTGCGCCGGTGGTACGCCACCCCGGTGGACCGCATCCATCCGCCCCGCAACGAGCTGGCCATCAAGCTCGCCATGGCCGTCGGCTCCCCGGACATCGACATCCGGGCCGTCATCCAGGCCCAGCGCCACCACACCGTCAAGGCCCTCCAGGACTACACCCGGCTCAAGGCGCAGGCGCTCGCCGACACCGGGGACGGCGGCGGGCAGGACATCGGCTGGCTGCTGGTCCTGGAGCAGCTGATCTTCCAGGCCGAGGCGGAGGCCCGCTGGCTCGACCACTGCGAGGCACGCCTCGTACGGCACGCGGCCACCGCCGCTGCCACCCGGCCCGGGAGGCGGTCTGACCAGCCGCTGCCCCGGCCGCACCAGGCCCCGTCCGAGACCTGAGGGGCCCGACCACCCGACGCGCCCGACCGGCCCGTCATCACCACGCAAGGGGGAAGAACAATGACCAGCCCAACGGAAGGCACCAGTCCGCCGGTGCTCGAACTGCGGCGCCTGACCCGCACCCACGGCACCGGAATCGCCGAGGTCCAGGCGCTGCGCGGCATCGACCTGGCGGTCCGGGCCGGTGAACTCGTCGCCGTCATGGGCCCGTCCGGCTCCGGGAAGTCCACCCTGCTGACCCTCGCCGGCGGCCTGGACCTGCCGACGTCGGGACAGGTCCTGGTGGAGGGGTCCGACCTCGCCCAGCTGACACGCCGTCAGCTCGCCGCCCTGCGCCGCCGCTGCATCGGCTACGTCTTCCAGGACTACAACCTCATACCGGCCCTGACCGCCGCCGAGAACATCGCCCTGCCGCGCGAGCTGGACGGTATCGGCGCCCGCCGCGCCCGGCGCGAGGCGCTGGCCGCGCTGGAGGAGATGGGGCTCACCGAGGTCGCCGACCGCTTCCCCGACGAGATGTCGGGCGGTCAGCAGCAGCGGGTCGCCATCGCCCGTGCCCTGATCGGCGAACGCCGTCTGGTGCTCGCCGACGAGCCCACCGGAGCCCTGGACTCCGAGACCGGCGAGGCCGTGCTCGCGCTGCTGCGCACCCGCTGCGACGCGGGCGCCGCCGGCGTCATGGTCACCCACGAGCCGCGCTACGCCGCCTGGGCCGACCGCGTCGTCTTCCTGCGGGACGGCAGCGTGGTGGACCAGACCTACGCCGAGCACGCCGACGCCCTGCTCGCGGAGGGAACCGCGTGAGCGCCGGACAGCGTGTGGACCGCCCGACCTCCGACAGCCCGGCGCCCCGGCGCGGGCCGGTGCCCTCGCCCAGCGGTTCCGGCTGGCGCGCCGCCCTGCGCATCGCCCGCCGCGACGCGCTGCGCGCCCGGGGCCGCAGCCTGCTGGTGGTGGCCATGATCGCGCTGCCCGTGGTCGGCATGACCGCCGCCGACGTGACCATCCGCAGCGCCAAGGGCGACCAGGCGTCGCACCTGACCCGCACGCTCGGCGCGGCCGACGCCCACTACTTCGCCTCCGGGCTCGGCGGCCCGGTCGAGCAGTCGCCGGACATGTCCGGGCTGCGGTCCGCGTCGGACGGCGACGGTTCCGGCGGCACCCAGGGCCATCCCATCGACGTCCCCGCCGCGCTGCCGCCCGGCGTCCGGCACCTGATCAGCGAGCAGACCGTCCCCGCGATGGTCCGCACCCGCTACGGCCTGGAGCGGCTGCCCGTCACCGAGCTGAAGGTCTCCGACCCGCTGGTGCGCGGCAGGGTGAACCTGGTCCGCGGCCGGTACCCCGCGAACGGCCGCGAGGTCCTCGCCAGCCCCGCCTTCCTCACCGCCAGCGGCCTGCGCGTCGGTTCCTGGACGAGGGTGCAGGGCCTGGACACCCGCTTCACCATCGTCGGCGCGGCCGAGGAACCCGACATGCTGGGGGAGCAGACGGTCTTCGCGCTGCCCGGCAGCGTCATCGCCCCCTGGAAGGCCGAGGCCGTACGCCGGCGCGCCACCTTGCCCGCACCGGACGGCAAGGAGTGGTACGTGACCGTCGCCGGGGGCGTGACCTGGAAGGACGTCCTGGCGGCGAACGCCAGGGGGGTCGCCGTCGAGTCCCGGCAGGTCGAACTCGACCCGCCGCCCCGCGCCCAGGTGCCCTACTACCGGCACGCCGACTCCGACAGCGGCGGCAGCGACTCGACGCAGCTCACCGCCTTCGCGCTCACCGTCGCGGTGCTCGGCATGCTGGAGATCACCCTGCTGGCCGGCCCGGCGTTCGCGGTCGGCGCCCGGCGCGCCCGGCGCAACCTGGGGCTCATCGGCGCCAACGGAGGCGACCGCCGCCACATCCGGGCCGTCGTCCTCGCCGGCGGGCTGGTGCTGGGAGCGGCCGGCGCCGCCGGAGGCGTGGCCGGCGGACTGGCGCTGACCGCGCTGTTCCGCCCGTCCATCGAGCAGCTGATCGGCGTCCGCTTCGCCGGGATGCTCCTGCGGCCACTGGAATTGCTGGTCATCGCCGGTCTCGGGCTGGTCACCGGGGTCGTCGCGGCGTTCGCCCCGGCGCAGATCGCCGCCCGGCAGAGCGTGCTGGAGTCCCTCGGGGGCCGTCGCGGAGTGCGGGGCAGCTCGCCGCGGGTCCTGGTGGCGGGCCTGCTGGGGCTCGCGCTGGGCGTGGCCGTCGCGCTGTACGGGGCGGTGTCCGGCAACGGCCGGATCTGCGTGGCCGCCGGCTCGGCCATCGCCGAACTCGGCGCCCTGGCCTGCGTCCCGGCCCTGCTGGGCGTCTTCGGGCGCCTCGGCCGGGTGCTGCCCCTCTCGCCGCGCCTCGCGCTGCGCGACGCGGTACGCAACCGGGGCCGCACCGCGCCCGCGGTGGCCGCGGTGATGGCGGCGGTCGCGGGGACCGTCGCCGTCCTGGTGTACAGCGCCAGCACCACCGCCCAGTCCGCGTACCGCTACGAGCCGCAGCTGCGGCCCGGCACCGTCGCCCTCAGCCTCCAGCCGGACAACCTGTTCAAGGAGCAGGCCGCCGAACTGCCGCGGCTGCGCCGGGATGTGGAACGCACGCTCCCGGTCACCGGGCGCGCCGACGTCCGCCGCGTCTGGGCGGGCTCCGACTGCTACACCGACCAGGCGAGCCCCTGCGGCAGCATCGAGATCGACAAGCCCAAGGACCACCGCTGCCCGCTGTCCGGGCCGGACGGCCGGCGGCTCGCCGCCCATCTGTCGCCCGACGAGCACAAGCGGATGATGGAGTCCCCGGCCTGCGTCGACGCCTCCCAGAGCTGGTCGGAGGCCACCTACAGCGACGCCGGGATCGTGGTGGGCGACGCCTCGCTGCTGCGGGTCTACTTCGGGCTGGACGATCCGGCCGCCGAGCGCGCGCTGGCCCAGGGCACCCCGGTGCTGGCCGACTCCGCGTACGCCGAGCACGGCCGGGCCACGCTGCGGATCTTCCGGAACGCGGACGACGACCACGGGAACGGCACGGGCGGGCGCGCGGTCACCCTGCCCGTGGTGACCCTCCCCGACTCCTACGCGGCCACCCCGGCCGTCGGGATGATCATGCCGCAGCGCACCGCCGACCGCCTCGGCCTGCACACCGCGGAGGAGGGCAGTTTCTACCGGGTCTCCCGCGCCCCGACGAGCGCGGAGGAGCAGCGGGTGACCGCCGACCTGGACCGCCTGGGCGGCAGCGCCACCCTGACCGTGGAGCGCGGCTACCAGTCGCACCAGGGCGTGGTCCTGCTCACCCTCACCCTCTTCGCGGCCCTGGTCACGGTGGGCGCCGCGGCGATCGCCACCGGGCTGTCCCAGGCCGACGCGGAGGCCGACCTGGCCACCCTGGCCGCGGTGGGCGCCCCGCCCCGGGTGCGGCGCACCCTGTCCGGCATGCAGTGCGCGGTGGTCGCGGGGATCGGGGTGCTGGTCGGCACGGCCGCCGGGGTGGTGCCCGCGGTGGCGCTGCGGCTGGTGGACCTCCAGGAAGCGCTGCGGTCGGCCGCGAGCGATCCCACCCTGTCCACCTACACCCCGATCGTGCTGCCGTGGCCGGCGCTGCTGGCCATCGCCCTCGCGATCCCGCTGTTCGCCGGGGCGCTGGCGGCCGCCTTCACCCGCTCCCGTCCGGTGCTGGTGCGGCGGGCGGCCTAGGCGGAACGTGAGGTGGATCACGCCCGACCGGGGGCACACCCATGAGGGAAGCAGCCGTGCGAGAGAATGACGGCATGGAGATGCCGATGAACGAACGATCGCAGGACACCCAGCACGTCCTGGTCGTCGGCCCGGACGGGATGGCCCTCAGCGGCGGCCCGAGCACCGAGGACGGCGAGGGCCGGGAGACCCCGGTGACGGAGATGGTCGAGCAGCCCGCCAAGGTCATGCGCATCGGCAGCATGATCAAGCAGCTTCTGGAGGAGGTGCGCGCGGCACCGCTCGACGAGGCCAGCCGGGTCCGGCTGAAGGAGATCCACGCCAGCTCGGTCAAGGAGCTGGAGCAGGGCCTCGCGCCCGAGCTCGTCCAGGAGCTGGACCGGCTGTCGCTGCCGTTCACCGACGACTCGGTGCCCAGCGAGGCCGAGCTGCGGATCGCCCAGGCCCAGCTGGTCGGCTGGCTGGAGGGCCTCTTCCACGGCATCCAGACGACCCTGTTCGCCCAGCAGATGGCGGCGCGGGCGCAGCTGGAGCAGATGCGGCGGGCGCTGCCGCCCGGCGCGTTCCAGCACGAGGGCGAGGACGGCCGCCAGCCGGGCGCCAGCCGCTCGGGGCCGTACCTGTGAGCCGCTGACCGGCGGTGCGCGGGACCTGAGGGAAGGGCCCGGAGCGAGACGCTCCGGGCCCTTCCCCTTACTCCCTGTCCTTCAGGGAACACCTGTCATTCCCTGTCCGCCGCTGGTCAGCCGCCGCTCCGGCCGGTCGACACATACAGCGTGATCTTCCTGTTCTTCGGGTTGAAGTTGGTGAAGCGCTCGGGCGTCTGGCTCATCACGATGCCCTTGCCCCAGACGTTCTCGTTGTAGGGCTTGAGCGTGTACTTCCAGCCGGCGCCGTCCATGCACGCCTTGACCGAGTCGATGTACTTGAACGTGAGGTCCGGCATGATCACGGCGTTGCGGTCGTTGCCGGTGTAGGCGGTGCCGGCGTTGGTGCACGTCGTCGGATCGACCGTGCGGCTCGGGTCACCGCACTTCACCCCGGCGCCGCACGCGCCCGCCGCGGCGGGCGCGGTCGCGGACTGCCCGGTGCCGCCGCTGTCGGACGCGGTCGGCGTCCCCGCGGTCCGGTGGCTCAGCAGCAGGGCGAGCACGATGACGGCGACGACCCCGACGATCGACCCCAGGACGATCAACGGCGTCCGCATGGAGGGGCGGCTGGGCTGCGCCGGGGTGCTGAACTGCGAGGGGGTGGGCGGCGGGCCGGGCGGGACGTAGGCGCCCTGGTTGTAGCGCTGCTGGAAGCCCGGGTCGGTGGGCGGCGGCGGGGTGGCCGGCCCGTAGTTCATCTGCGGCGGCGGGGTCTGCGGCTGGTAGACGCCCAGCGGCGGGCCCTGGACCTGGGCGTTCAGGTTGGCCTGCGGGTGCGGGAAGACGGCGAAGGAGTCGCTGTGGCCGGCGCCGTGGTTGACCCGCGGCCCGTCGCTGATCACCAGCGGCGTCGGGGCGCCCTTGGCCGCCGTCGCGACCCGCTCCACCTCGTCCTGCATCGCCTCGGCGGTGGGGAAGCGCTCGGCGGGGTTCTTCCGCAGCGCCCGCGCCACCAGCGCGTCCACCGCCGGCTGCACCGACTGGTTGATCCGCGAGGGCGGCGGCGGCTCCTCCTGGACGTGCTGGTAGGCGATCGACAGCGGCGAGTCGCCGTCGAACGGCAGCCGCCCGGTCAGCAGCTCGAAGAGCATGCAGCCGGTCGAGTACAGGTCGGAGCGGGCGTCCACCCCGCGCCCCAGCGCCTGCTCCGGCGAGAGGTACTGCGGGGTGCCGACCACCATGCCGGTCTGCGTCATCGACGTCACACCGGACTGGAGGGCCCGGGCGATGCCGAAGTCCATGACCTTGACCACACCGCGCCGGGTCACCATCACGTTGCCCGGCTTGATGTCCCGGTGGACCAGGCCCATCTCGTGGCTGACCGCCAGCGCCGCCAGCACGTCGGCGGTGATCTTCAGGGCCTTCTCGGCGGGCATCGCCCCGTACTGGGCCACGTCCTCGTCGAGGATCTGGCGCAGCGGCTTGCCCTCCACGTACTCCATGACGATGAACGGCACCGAGCGGCCGTCGAGGACGTCCTCGCCGGAGTCGAACACCGAGACGATGTTGGTGTGGTTGAGCTTGGCGACCGACTGCGCCTCCCGGCGGAACCGCTCCCGGAAGGACTGCTCGCGACCCAGGTCGCTGTGGAGCGTCTTGACCGCCACGTCGCGTTCCAGGACGGTGTCGTATCCGAGGTGGACGGACGCCATGCCACCCTCACCGAGCAGGCTGCGCAGCCGGTAGCGGCCGTTTCCGACCGTGCTGCCCGACAGGTCTCCCCGTGCGTCGCCGCTCATCTCACCGTTCCCCCTCGGCGCACCCGACCGTACGCACACGTCACCGATCTTTCAGTCTGCCCGCCAAGTCTGCCGGAGGGACCGGGGCCGTCAAGTTGCTTGACCGATCCGTCACCTGATGCCTGGAAACCGTTCCCGAACTGTGAAGGACCTTGAGAACGCCTTCCGGGCCCTTGGTTTGCGCAGGTGAGCGCGGTAAGGGCGGGATGTCCGGTGCTCGGCCGTCCCACCGTTCGCCGCGAAGGCGGTAGCGTGCTTCTTCGGACGACCTATGTACGAGGCGATGAGCGACGGCGAGGACTGATGGAGCACAGGCAGGCCCCTGGCGACCCTGAGGAGTCCTCGGTTACCGCGAACGGGACGTACGACACCCCGGAGATGGGCACGAACGGGCTCATCGGCGACGGCCGGTACCGGCTCACCCGCCGCCTGGGGCGCGGCGGCATGGCCGAGGTCTTCGCGGCGGAGGACGTGCGCCTGGGCCGCACGGTCGCGGTCAAGCTGCTCCGCGCTGACCTGGCGGAGGACTCGATCGCCAAGGCGCGGTTCACGCGCGAGGCCCAGTCGGTGGCCGGGCTCAACCACCATGCGGTGGTGGCGGTCTACGACTCCGGCGAGGACCGGATGGGCAACAACGTCGTCCCCTACATCGTGATGGAGCTGGTCGAGGGCCACACCATCCGCGACCTGCTGATCAACGAGGAGGCGCCGCCGGTCGACCAGGCACTGGCGATCGTCTCCGGGGTCCTGGAGGCGCTGGCCTACAGCCACCAGCACGGCATCGTCCACCGTGACATCAAGCCCGCCAACGTGATCATCACCACGACGGGCGCGGTGAAGGTCATGGACTTCGGCATCGCCCGCGCGCTGCACGGCGCCTCGACCACCATGACGCAGACCGGCATGGTGATGGGCACCCCGCAGTACCTCTCGCCCGAGCAGGCGCTCGGCAAGACCGTCGACCACCGCAGCGACCTGTACGCGACCGGCTGCCTGCTCTACGAACTGCTCACCCTGCGGCCGCCGTTCACCGGCGAGACGCCGCTTTCGGTGGTCTACCAGCACGTCCAGGACACCCCGCGGGTCCCGTCCGCCGTCAACGACCGGGTGCCGCCGGAGCTCGACGGCCTGGTGATGCGCTCGCTCGCCAAGAACCCCGACGACCGCTTCCAGAGCGCCGAGGAGATGTACGGGCTCGTCCAGTACGCGCTGCGCATGCTGGGCGAGCGCGGCGGCTGGACCGGCACCTGGGACACCGGCTACGTCGACCACAGCGCCGCCTCCCCCACCGCGGCCACCACCGCGCTGCCCCACCCGCAGAGCGGCCAGACCGCGGAGCTCGGCCCGCCGCTGCTGATGGGCCCCCCGCCCGGTGGCGGCGAGGACGGGTACGACTACGACCGCTACGACGACGGCGGCGACCACCGGGGCCGCAACATCGCCCTGGTGCTGGTGGCCGCGCTGCTGGCGGTCGGCCTGGGCGTCTTCTTCGCGGTCCACATGGCCAACAACGGCTCCCCCAAGGGCCCGGCGGCCAGCAGCTCCTCGACGCCCTCCACGTCGGACACCGCGACGAACAGCCCGCTGCCCACCGACACCGGGCTGCCCACCGACCAGACGGGCACCGCGGGCCAGACCGGCACCGGGATCACCCCGACCCAGCCGACCGGCGGCTACACCCAGCCGACGGGGCCGACGACGGGCCCGACCACCCCGACCGGCGGACCGACGGACACCGGTACGCCGTCGTCGACGCCGACGCAGCCGAGCCAGCCGCCCACGTCGGCCCCGCCGACGAGCCCCGGACCCACCAAGAGCGCAGCGGGCGGCCCTCCCACGCTCCCGTGACCGCCTGACCCCGCCCCCTCACCCGGTGAACGCCGCGAGTACGGCCTCGTACTCGCGGGTCCACCACACCACCAGCCCGGCGGCGGCCGGGAAGAGCGGGTCGGCGCGCAGGTCGTGGCGCTCGTAGTGCCAGCGCAGCATCCAGAAGTCGTTGAGCCGCTCCCACCACACCCGGTGGACGGCCGCGGCCATCTCCTCGCGTGCCACGCCCGCCGCCCGGCGGTACGCCCGCGCGTAGGCGCGCACCCGTTCCAGGTCCAGGCTGCCGTCGGTGTTCCGGATGAAGAAGATCACCGCGGCGCGGACGGCCTCCTCGGCGCGCGGCTGGATGCCGAGGCGGTCCCAGTCGATGATCGCGGCGGGCTCGCCGCCGCGGTACAGGACGTTCAGGGGGTGGAAGTCGCCGTGCACCCAGCCGGTGACCCGGCCGGCCGCGTCCGAGGGCCTGCGGTGCTCGTGGCGCCGCAGCAGTTCGCGGCGCTCCCGCAGCCGGTGCTCGGCGAGCTCGTCGAAGGAGTCCCGGGGCCGGCGGTCGCGGGCCAGCCGCAGCAGGCCGTCGATCAGCTGGTAGGTCTCGGCGGGGTCGGCGCCGGCGTCCGGCTGGCGCGGGCCCGCGTCGCTGTCCGGCAGCACCCGGGCCAGTGAGGTGTGCACCAGGCCCAGCAGCGCGCCCAGCCGGCGGCACTGCCCGGTGCTGAGCTCGCCGCCGGCCCGGTGGCGGCCCTCGACCCAGGGGTAGAGCGCGTAGCGGCGGCCGCCGACGACGGCGACCGTCCGCCCGTCCGCGTCGGCGAGCGGCGCGGCCACCGGCAGGCCCAGCTCGCCCAGGCTCAGGGTGGCCCGGTGCTGGCGGGCGATGGTGGCCGGGTGCGAGGTGTCCCGGTCCGCGTCCTTGAGGTAGTGCTTGAGGAAGAACCGGCCGCGGGTCGTCGAGAGCCGGTAGCCGCGGTTGAGCAGTCCCTGCTCGACGGGCTGGCAGCTGATGGCCGTGCCGACGTCATAGCGGCTCAGCAACGTCCCCAGGGCGTCGTCGGAGGGCGGCGCCGTCGCCGAGGGTGGGGGGGACACGCCCGAGATCGTAGATCATTTGACGGTCCCCGCCGATCTTGGGGGAGAGCATGGCGCACCGCCGCCGATTCGCCTCTCCGTAGTACTGCCGTACCGCTGCGCGTACGCCGGTGAAGTGGATTCCCTCAGGCCCTTACGCCGTCTCGATCCTCGGGATAACGTGCGGTTGTCCCGGTGGCCTGCAGATTCGCTACTTACTAGGAAATCCAAGCAAAAGCGCAGGTAGGAGCCCCTTCGCGCGATTGCGGGTGTTGTGGGTAACGTTCGTTTTGCAGGTCGCTTCCGGGGCGTTGTCACCACGCCCGGTTCGGCCGTGCCGCACACACCCCGTGCGCCGCGTCGAGTCGGGTGAGCCGGATCGGCCACCGGCGGATCCCGGGGGCCGGACAGACGGAGGAGCGAACGTGAGCGTGAAAAGCACTGCCGCGCGCACCAGCCGCGGCGGCGCGAAGCGCCGAGCGGGGAGCGGGCAGGAGCCCGAGCTCGTACAGCTGCTGACCCCCCAGGGGGAGCGCGTCGAGCACAGCGAGTACTCCATCGATCCCAGCCCCGAGGAGCTGCGCGGCCTGTACCGGGACATGGTCCTGACCCGCCGCTTCGACGCGGAGGCGATCACCCTGCAGCGGCAGGGCGAGCTGGGTCTGTGGGCTTCGCTGCTGGGCCAGGAGGCCGCCCAGATCGGATCGGGCCGGGCGACCCGGCCCGACGACTATGTCTTCCCCACCTACCGCGAGCACGGTGTGGCCTGGTGCCGCGGGGTGGACCCGCTGAACCTGCTGGGCATGTTCCGCGGGGTCAACCACGGCGGCTGGGACCCGCACACCAACAACTTCCACCTCTACACGATCGTCATCGGCTCGCAGGCGCTGCACGCGACCGGGTACGCGATGGGCGTCGCCAAGGACGGCGCGGACTCCGCCGTCATCGCGTACTTCGGCGACGGGGCCTCCAGCCAGGGCGACGTGGCGGAGGCGTTCACGTTCGCCGCGGTCTACAACGCCCCGGTGGTCTTCTTCTGCCAGAACAACCAGTGGGCGATCTCCGAGCCCACCGAGCGCCAGACCCGGGTGCCGCTCTACCAGCGCGCGGCCGGCTTCGGCTTCCCCGGCGTGCGGGTGGACGGCAACGACGTGCTGGCGGTGCTGGCCGTCACCCGGGCCGCGCTGGAGCGCGCCCGCAGCGGCGAGGGCCCGATGCTGGTGGAGGCGTTCACCTACCGGATGGGCGCGCACACCACCTCCGACGACGCCACCCGCTACCGGATGGACGACGAGCGCCTGGAGTGGGAGTCCAAGGACCCCATCGCCCGGCTGAAGGCGTACCTGTCCCGCGAGGGCATCGCGGACGAGGAGTTCTACGCCGCCGTCGTCGCCGAGAGCGACACCCTGGCCAAGCGGGTCCGCGACGGCGTACGCGCCATGCCGAACCCCGAGCCGATGTCGATGTTCGAGCATGTCTACGCCGACGGCCACGCGCTCGTCGATGAGGAGCGGGCACAGTTCGCCGCCTACCAGGCGTCGTTCGCGGGTGCGCAGGAGGGGGACGCCTGATGGCCGGTACGACGATCGCCAAGGCGATCAACGAGTCGCTGCGCAAGGCCCTGGACACCGACCCCAAGGTCCTGGTCATGGGCGAGGACGTGGGCAAGCTCGGCGGTGTCTTCCGGATCACCGACGGGCTGCAGAAGGACTTCGGCGACCAGCGGGTCATCGACACCCCGCTCGCCGAGTCCGGGATCATCGGCACCGCGATCGGCCTGGCCCTGCGCGGCTACCGCCCGGTGGCGGAGATCCAGTTCGACGGCTTCGTGTTCCCCGCGTACGACCAGATCGTCACCCAGCTGGCGAAGATGCACGCCCGGGCGCTCGGCAAGGTCAAGCTGCCGGTCGTGATCCGCATCCCCTACGGCGGCGGGATCGGCGCGGTCGAGCACCACAGCGAGTCCCCGGAGGCGCTCTTCGCGCATGTCGCGGGGCTGAAGGTGGTCTCCCCCGCCACGCCGAACGACGCGTACTGGATGCTCCAGCAGGCCATCGCCTGCGACGACCCGGTGATCTTCTTCGAGCCCAAGCGCCGCTACTGGGACAAGGGCGAGCTCGACACCTCCGCGATCCCCGGCCCGCTGCACCAGGCGAAGGTGGTGCGTTCCGGGACGGACGCCACCCTGGTCGCCTACGGACCGATGGTGAAGGTCTGCCTTGAGGCCGCCGCGGCGGCCGAGGAGGAAGGCCGTAGCCTTGAGGTGATCGACCTGCGGTCGATGTCCCCGATCGACTTCGACACCGTCCAGGCGTCGGTGGTCAGGACCGGGCGGCTGATCGTGGTGCACGAGGCCCCGGTCTTCCTGGGGACGGGTGCCGAGATCGCGGCCCGGATCACCGAGCGCTGCTTCTACCACCTGGAGGCGCCGGTGCTGCGCGTGGGCGGGTACCACGCGCCGTACCCGCCGGCCCGCGTGGAGGAGGAGTACCTGCCCGGTCTGGACCGTGTGCTCGACGCCGTCGACCGCGTGCTGGCGTTCTGAGAGCCGAGGAGAACCGTGACCGTGACCGAGACTTCTCAGCGCTACCGCGAGTTCCCGCTGCCGGACGTCGGGGAGGGACTCACCGAGGCCGAGATCCTCAAGTGGTACGTGTCCCCCGGTGACACCGTCACCGACGGACAGGTCGTCTGCGAGGTGGAGACCGCCAAGGCAGCCGTCGAGCTGCCCATCCCGTTCGACGGGGTGGTGCGGGAGCTGCGCTTCAAGGAGGGCGAGACCGTCGACGTGGGCACGCCGATCATCAGCGTCGACACCGCGCCGGGCGGGGCCGAGGAGGCCCCGGCCCCCGCGCGGCCCGAGCCGGAGCCGGCGCCGCAGGCCGCCGAGCCCGAGCCGCCCAAGCGTCAGGCCGTGCTGGTCGGGTACGGGGTCGCCGAGTCGCCCACCCGGCGCAGGCGGCGCAAGCCGGCCGCCGCCGCGGTCCCGGCCCAGGGCGCGGCCCAGGGTGCGGCGGCCGAGCCGCGCCGGGAACTCGACGGTGGCCCGGCCGCCGCGGCCGGCCTCGCCGAGACGCGGCCGCTGGCCAAGCCGCCGGTCCGCAAGCTGGCCAAGGACCTGGGCATCGACCTGACGGCGGTGCGGCCCACCGGCCCCGGCGGCACCATCACCCGGGAGGACGTGCAGGCGGCGGTGGCACCGGCCGTCGAGGCTCCCTCGGCCGCCCTGGCCGTCGCGGATGTGGCGGCGGATGTTTCACGTGAAACCGGCATCCCGGGTGAGCGGCGCGTCCCGATCAAGGGCGTGCGGAAGGCCACCGCCGCCGCGATGGTGGCGAGCGCCTTCACCGCTCCGCATGTCACCGAGTTCGTGACGCTGGACATCACCCGGACCATGCGGCTGGTGGCCGAGCTGAAGACCGATCCGGCCTTCGACGGGCTCAAGGTCAGCCCGCTGCTGCTGGTCGCCAAGGCCCTGCTGGTCGCGATCCGCCGCAACCCGGAGGTCAACGCCTCCTGGGACGAGCAGAACCAGGAGATCGTCTACAAGGACGCGGTCAACCTCGGCATCGCCGCGGCCACTCCGCGCGGCCTGATCGTCCCGAACATCAAGGACGCGCAGGCCAAGACGCTGCCCGAACTCGCTGCGGCGCTCGGCGAGTTGGTGAGCACCGCCCGGGCGGGCAAGACGCCGCCCGCGGCGATGCAGGGGGGCACGGTGACCATCACCAACGTCGGCGTCTTCGGCGTCGACACCGGAACGCCCATCCTCAACCCCGGGGAGTCGGCGATCCTCGCCTTCGGCACCGTCAAGGAGCAGCCGTGGGTGCACAAGGGCAAGGTCAAGCCGCGCCTGGTGACCACGCTGGCGCTCTCCTTCGACCACCGGCTGGTCGACGGTGAGCTGGGCTCCAAGGTCCTCGCCGACACGGCGGCCATCCTGGAGCACCCCAAGCGCCTGATCACCTGGGCGTAGGCGGCAAGCGCGCGCCCATCGAAGGCCCCGTCCGGATCGCGGACGGGGCCTTCGTCGGATTGTCTGTTGTATTTATGATGCGTTCATCATGTGTCCCTCCAGCGCGGTCAGCGCGCCCACCAAGCAGCCGCCCGCCGCCGAACGGGTCTACACCCACGTCAAGGAGGCGGTGCTGCACCGCCGTTACGAGGGCGGCACCCTGCTGACCGAGGGCGACCTCGCCGACGAGGTCGGCGTCTCCCGCACCCCGGTGCGCGAGGCCCTGCTGCGGCTGGAGGCCGAGGGGCTGCTCAAGCTGTACCCCAAGAAGGGCGCCCTGGTCCTGCCGGTCTCGGCGCAGGAGATCGCCGACGTCGTCGAGACCCGCCTGCTCGTCGAGCAGCACGCCGTCCGCAAGGTCCTGCCCGCCCCGGCCCATCTGCTCGAGCGGCTGGAGGAGTTGCTGCGCGAGCACGAGGAGCACCGCAGGACCGGCGACCTCGCCGCCGCCTCCGCCGCCGACCGCTGCTTCCACGCCGAGATCGTCCGCGCGGCCGGCAACACGATCCTGTCGCAGCTCTACGACCAGATGCGCGACCGCCAGTTGCGGATGGGCGTGGAGATCATGCGGGTCGCGCCGGAACGCGTCGCCCGGAACATCACCGAGCACGCCGAGATCCTCGCGGCGCTGCGCAGCGGCGACGCGGAGAAGGCCGCCGCCACCGTGCAGCGCCACGTCAGCAGGGTCAGGACCCTGGTCGGGGGGGACCGATGAGTTCGACGGGCACCACACGACGGCACCTGCGCCTGCCCGGCGACCCGCCCGGCGGCCCCCGCGCCGTCGCCGTGTGGAGCCTGGGCGTCCTGGTCTACGTGGTCGCGGTGGTCCACCGCTCCAGCCTGGGCGTCGCCGGCATCGACGCGGCGGCCCGCTTCCACGTCGGCGACTCCGCGCTCGCCGGCTTCTCCATCCTCCAGGTGCTGGTCTACGCCGGCATGCAGGTCCCGGTCGGCCTGCTCGTCGACCGCTACGGCACCAAGCGGGTGCTCATCGCCGGGATCACCCTGCTGACCTGCGGGCAGCTCGGCTTCGCGATCTCCCACGCCTACCCGGCGGCGCTCGCCGCCCGCGCGGTGCTCGGCTGCGGCGACGCCATGACGTTCATCAGCGTGCTGCGGCTCGGCTCCCGCTGGTTCCCCGCCCGGCACGGGCCGATGATCGCCCAGGCCGCCGCCCTGTTCGGCATGGCGGGCAACCTGGTCAGCACCCTGGTGCTGGCCCGGCTGCTGCACTCGGCGGGCTGGACGGCCACCTTCACCGGCACCGCGCTCGGCGGCGTCGCCGTCCTGGTCCTCGTCCTGCTGTTCATGGCGGACCACCCCGCCGGCTGCGAACCGCCGCCCCCCACGCCCATCGCACCGTCCGCCGTCCGGCGCCAACTGGCCGACGCCTGGCGCGAGCCCGGCACCCGGCTCGGCCTGTGGGTGCACTTCACCACGCAGTTCTCCGGCATGGTCTTCCTGCTGCTGTGGGGGCTGCCGTTCCTGGTGGAGGCCGAGGGCCTGTCCCGGGCCGCCGCCGGCACCCTGCTGACCGTCGTCGTGCTCTCCAACATGGCGCTGGGCATGGTCTTCGGCCAGGTCATCGCCCGCCACCACGGCGCCCGCACCCCGCTGGCGCTGGGCGTGGTGACGGCGACGGCCGGCGCGTGGGCGGCGGTGCTCGCCTGGCCCGGCCCGCACGCCCCGATGTGGCTGCTGGCCGTGCTCTGCGCGGTGCTCGGCGCCTGCGGGCCGGCCTCGTTGATCGGCTTCGACTTCTCCCGCCCGGCCAACCCGCCCGAGCGGATCGGCACCGCGTCCGGCATCGTCAACATGGGCGGGTTCACCGCCTCCATGGTCGAACTGCTGGCCATCGGCGTCCTGCTCGACCTGACCGGCGGCAACTACACCGCGGCCCTCAGCAGCGTCTTCGTCCTCCAGGCCGTCGGCGTCACCCAGATCCTGCGGCTGCGCGGCCCGGCCGCCCGCCGCGAGCGCGAGCGGGTACGGGCCAGCCGCGTCGAGATCGTCCACGTCCCGGCCGTCTGAGCGCCCGCGCGGCTGCCCGAACGGAGACGAGGGCCGGACGGGGGCTCCCGCACCCGTCCGGCCCTCGCACCGCCGTCACCCCCACCCCCGGCTACGGGGTGACGGCCAGGTTCTCCAGGATCCGCCGTGCGAGGTCCGGGTCGCCCTCGGTCTTCACCCGGTCCCCGACCGCGTCCGGCCGCACCCGGCCGCACGCCAGGCGCACGAACGTCTCCCAGTCCATGACCAGCGTCGCCGCCGGGCCCAGCGAGACCGAGGCGTCTATCGTCCCCCGCCCCGAGGCGTCCACCCGCACCGTGCGCATGAACTCCAGCGGCCCGTGCACGTCGAAGACCACCGCGCATCCGGGCGGCGCGCCCGCCTCCTTGGCCACCACCTTCGGCAGCGCCGGCAGCAGGAAGTCCCGGGTGACAACGGCGCCGGGGGAGTCGAGGTTCGCGGGACGGTCCAGGGCCCGGCGCAGGTCCTGCTCGTGCACCCACACGTCGAACGCCCGCATCCGCAGCAGCTGTTCGAGGGTGATCTCGCGGCCCATGATCCCGCGTACCGGCGAGTCCGGCGAGCGGTTCTCGTTGCGCAGCTGACGCGAGCGCCGGATGATCGTGTACTCCAGCTCCGCCGTCATCTCCGGAGCGGTGTGGCAGCGCCGGACGTCCACCGGCACTTCCAGATAGCGGCTGAACTCGTCGGTGACATGGAACAGGTCGCGGGGCAGCGAGTGGATCGGCCGCGGATCGCCGAGCAGTTCGCACTCCGCGCCGATGACGTGCGAGACGATGTCGCGGACCGACCAGGCGGGGCACTCGGTCCTGCGGTTCCACTCGCCCTCCGCGAGCGGGGCTACCAGTTCGGATATGGCTTCGATGGAGTGGGTCCAGGCGTCGATGTACGGCTGGAGTTTGCTGTGGACGGTCACGGGACCCCTCGTACGGATCGGTGCGCGGCTGTGGTGACGTGTGCCCAGTAAGTTACGCTGCGCGCGAGCACTAGGGCACTGCTTTCATGTGACGATCGTAGGCCCGATCGGGCCCTCGGAACTCTTGGACGGTGGTACCGTGCGCGCTTCCCTCCTCCAGATCGACGTCAAGCCGGACGAGCCGGTGGAATCCCGGCGCGCACGGGTGGCGGACCTGGTGCGGGCCCAGCACTCCGCCGACCTGGTGGTCCTCCCGGAGCTGTGGCCGGTCGGCGCCTTCGCCTTCGAGGACTTCGCCGGCAACGCCGAACCGCTGGACGGCCCCACCGCCGAGGCGATGAGCGCGGCGGCCCGGGACGCGGGCGTGTGGCTGCACGCCGGTTCCATCGTCGAACGCGACCCGGACGGACCGCTGTACAACACCTCGCTGCTGTTCGCCCCCGACGGCGAACTCCACCGCAGCTACCGCAAGATCCACCGGTTCGGCTTCGACAAGGGCGAGGCCACCCTGATGGCCGCCGGCGACGAGGTTGTCACCGGCCGCCTCGCCGGCACCACCGTCGGCCTCGCCACCTGCTACGACCTGCGCTTCCCCGAGCAGTTCCGGCTGCTGGTGGACGCCGGCGCCGAGGTCCTGGTGATCCCGGCCGGCTGGCCGTCCCGCCGCCGCGCGCACTGGTCGCTGCTGGCGCGCGCCCGGGCCGTGGAGTGCCAGGCGTACGTCCTGGCCTGCGGCACCGCCGGCACCCACGCGGGCGTCGAGCAGGCCGGGTACAGCGTGATCGTCGACCCGTGGGGCGAGGTGCTGGCGGAGGCCGGGACCGGCGAGGAGATCCTGACCGCCGAGTTCGAACCGGCCGGCGTCGCCACGGTCCGCGAACGGTTCCCGGTGCTGCGCGACCGCGTCCTGGGCCTGCCGCAGCCCCGGCCGCGCGGATAGGGCGTTACGCCCTGGGGCGCGGCCGGGCGTGAGGGCGGCAGCCGTGACGGCGGCGGGCGCGGTCGGTGCTCCCGGCCCTCGCGGCGCTCTCGGCCCTCGCGGCCCTCGCGGCGCTCTCGGCCTTCGCGGCTCTCGCGGCGCTCTCAGCTCTCGCGGCGCTCTCAGCGTTCCCGGTGTTCTTCGTGCTCGTGCTCGACCAGCCGGTCCACGCACACCGCGACCGCGATCAGCATGGACGGGTCGGCGTCGTCGCGCTCCACGTCGATGGCGTAGGTGTCGCGCAGCCGGAACCACTTCCGGGAGATCCGGGCGATCCGCCGCCCGTCGTACTCGATGTCGTACTCCTTGTCGAGGAAGTCGCCGTGGATCTCCATCTCGTCGCCGGAGGCGAGTTCGGCGCGGTACACGTCGCGGAACGGCGTGAAGAGCTTCTTGCGCACGGTGACCAGCGTCTCCCCGTCGCGTTCGACGGTCATCGCGTCCCGCACGCTGAGCAGCTTCTTGTGGATGACGGCCAGTTCGCGGCCCTGCGGGTCCTGGATGGCCAGCGTCTCGCGGATCCGCAGGACCTTGCCGTCCACGTAGAACGCGCGGCGCCCCTCCTCGTCCTCGATCCAGAAGTCGTCACCGATCGAGAACAGCTTCTCCCGCACCAGATATCTCATGCCCCAGACCTTCCCAGACGCGCGGCGCTCCGACACCCGTCCGGGACGCGCCGAACGCGGTGACCGGTTCCGATCAGGTCACGCGGGCTCCCAGCGCCAACCGTTGTTGTCCGTGCAGACGATGGGATCGCCGTTGCCGTCGATGCCCGTATCCCCGTGGTCGGAGTTGCGGCAGTACTCGCCGGGGCGGTAGCAGTTGCCGCTGCTGGTGGTGGGACGGCAACCGCCGCCGGAACCGGAACCGGAGCCCGAACCGGAACCGGAACCGGAGCCCGAACCGGAGCCGTTGTCGGCCGGGGCGGCCGTCGGCGTGGACGCGGGCCGGGGCTTCGCCGGGTGGGTCGCCGTGTGCGTGGGAGTGGGCGTCGGCGTGTGCGTCGGCGTGGGAGTGGGGGTGGGGGTGGACGTCGGGGTCGGCGTCGGCGTCGCGGAGTGCGGCGCGCTGACGGCCGGCACCGGCGAGGTCCCGCTCGTGCTGCCCGTGCCGCCGGTCGAGGCGGTGCCCGACACACCGGCGGCGATGAGTATCACGGCGAGGACCCCGAGGCATCCGAGACAGCCCAGGAGGCCCTTGGTCGGCTTCTTCGGCTGCCGCGGCGGCATCGGTCCCGGCTGTGGACGACCCCAGCCCGGGGTGTTCCGCGGAAAGGTGTTGGACACCCGTGCCCCCCTGTGTGCTGCCGCGAGTGCTGCGCCCCGCGGTCCCCGTTCACCCTGCGCTTCCCTCTCCAGCACGATTACTTCACATGGCCTTTACAAGGGTGCGCGGAGCGGAGCGTAGTCATCACCGTGCGTCCCCACACTTGCCCTGCGGAAAGGGTGCGCGACGCGAAGGCTTTGCGCGAAGGGGCGAACGTGCCGTAAACGGGACGGTTGCCCACGGATCCCGGAAAAGGTGTGTGACGAGAGTCACGGTCGCGGTGCCGTCGCGGTGGTCCGCCCGGGACGGAACGGGCGGGTACGGGGGCGGACCGTCCGGATGGCAAGCTTGACGGTATGACCACTGCTTCACCCGCCCCGCGCCGTGCCCGTGTCCGTGCCCCCGAACCGATCGGTAGGGGCGGCTGGCTGAACACCGGCGGGAAGCAGCTCTCCCTCGCCGACCTGCGCGGTTCCATCGTCATCCTGGACTTCTGGACCTTCTGCTGCATCAACTGCCTGCATGTCCTCGACGAGTTGCGGGAGCTGGAGGAGCGTCACCGGGACACCGTGGTGATCGTCGGGGTGCACTCGCCGAAGTTCGTCCACGAGGCCGACCACGGTGCGGTCGTGGACGCCGTCGAGCGCTACCAGGTCCACCACCCGGTCCTGGACGACCCGGAGCTGGCCACCTGGAAGCAGTACGCGGTACGGGCCTGGCCGACGCTGGTGGTGATCGACCCGGAGGGGTACGTGGTCGCCCAGCACGCCGGCGAGGGGCACGCCCACGCCATCGAGACGCTGGTGGCGGAGCTGGAAGCGGAACACGCCGCGAAGGGCACGCTGCGGCGCGGCGACGGCCCGTACGTCCCGCCGGAGCCCCAGCCGACGGACCTGCGCTTCCCCGGCAAGGCGCTGCTGCTGCCCGGCGGCACCTTCCTCGTCTCGGACTCCACCCGGCACGCCCTGGTGGAGCTGGACGGCGACGGTGTCACGGTGCTGCGGCGGATCGGCAGCGGCGAGCGCGGGCTGGTGGACGGTCCGGCCGGGCACGCGCGGTTCAGCGAGCCGCAGGGCCTGGCGCTGCTGCCGCCCTCCGCGGCCGCGACCCTGGGACTGAGCAGCCTGAGCGGTGACGTGGTGGTGGTCGCCGACACGGTCAACCACGCGCTGCGCGCGGTCCGCCTGGACGACGGCTCGGTGACGACCATCGCGGGCACCGGCGCGCAGTGGTGGCAGGGTTCACCCACCTCGGGGCCGGCGCGCGAGGTGGCGCTGTCCTCGCCGTGGGACGTGGCCTGGTTCGACGGGCGGCTGTGGATCGCGATGGCCGGGGTGCACCAGCTGTGGGCGTACGACCCGGCGGAGGGCACGGTGGCCGTGGCGGCGGGCACCACCAACGAGGGGCTGGTCGACGGCCCCGCCGGGCAGGCGTGGTTCGCCCAGCCGTCCGGCCTCGCGGCGCACGGGGAGCGGCTGTGGGTCGCGGACTCGGAGACCTCGGCGCTGCGCTGGGTGGAGCGGGACGGGGACGGCTACGCGGTCCGGACCGCCGTGGGCACCGGCCTGTTCGACTTCGGGCACCGCGACGGCCCCGCCGGGCAGGCGCTGCTCCAGCACCCGCTGGGCGTCACCGCGCTCCCGGACGGCTCCGTCGCCGTCTGCGACACCTACAACCACGCGCTGCGCCGCTACGATCCGGCCACCGGCGAGGTCTCGACGCTCGCCACCGACCTGCGGGAACCGTCCGGCGCCGTGGTGCTGGACGGCGACGTGGTGGTGGTCGAGTCGGCGCGCCACCGGCTGACCCGGCTGCGGCTGCCGGAGGAGGCCGTCCAAGTGGCCTCCGCGGCGCACCGCACGCAGCGTCCGGCCACCGAAGTGGCGCCCGGCGCGGTCGAGTTGGCGGTGGTCTTCACCGCCCCCGCGGGCCAGAAGCTCGACGACCGCTACGGCCCGTCCACCCGGCTGCTGGTCAGCGCCACCCCGCCGGAGCTGCTGGTCTCCGGCGCGGGCGGCGGGACCGAGCTGCGCCGCGAACTGGTGCTGGACCCGGCGGTCGCCGAGGGCGTGCTGCACGTCTCCGCGATGGCCGCCTCCTGCGACGACGATCCGGCCAACGAGTACCCGGCGTGCCACGTCCACCAGCAGGACTGGGGCGTCCCGGTCCGGGTCACCGAGGGCGGCGCAGCCCGGCTGCCGCTGGTGCTGGCCGGGCTGGACGCCTGAACGGGGCGGCGGGAATCAGCGGTTGGTGTAGCGGTCCTCCTCGAACACCGGGGCCGCGGGGGGCGGCGGCTGGGTCCGGCGCTGCTTGAAGATGCTGACGTAGGCGGACAGTCCGACCAGCCCGATGGCCATCATGATGATGCCGACCAGGTGGACGTTGATGCCGCTGATGTGGAAGTTGACGGCGAAGGTGAGGATCGCTCCGACCGCCATCAGGACGATGGTTCCGCCGATGCCCATGTGCTGCCTCCTTGTGACGTTGGAGCGTTACGGGCTCATGGGCACCGCCTACCCCGGGTGGGAACGGCCATTCGGCCGCGGGGCCGGGCACTCACACGGGTTCTGGTGCGGGCACGGGTGCGGACGCCCACGCGCAACGCGCCGTACGGCGAAGGGGTGTTACGCCTGGCCGGCGGGGATGGTGCCGAGCCGGCCGGCCTGGAAGTCCTCGAAGGCCTGGGCCAGTTCGGCGTGGCTGTTCATCACGAACGGGCCGTAGTGGAACATCGGCTCGCGGATCGGCAGCCCGCCCAGCAGCACGACCTCCAGGTTCGGGTGGCGGGACTCCTGGGCGGCGTCGGCGCGCAGCACCAGGCTGTCGCCCTTGCCGAAGACGACGGCCTGCCCGGTGCGGAACGGGCGGGCCTGGGGTCCCGCGGTGCCGCGGCCGGCCAGCGCGTAGGCGAGGGCGTTGAAGTCGGCGCGCCAGGGCAGCGTCAGCTCGGCGCCGGGGGTGACCGACGCGTGGATCATGGTGATCGGGGTGTGGGTGGCGCCGGGGCCCCGGTGGCCCTCGATGTCGCCGGCGATGAGCCGCAGCAGCGCGCCGCCGTCCGAGGAGGCGAGCAGCCGGACCGCGGAGCCGCCGATGTCCTGGTAGCGGGGCGGGATCATCTTGTCCTTGCGCGGCAGGTTGACCCACAGCTGGAGCCCGTGGAAGAGGCCGCCGGTCACGACCAGCTCCTCCGGCGGCGCCTCGATGTGGAGCAGGCCGCTGCCGGCGGTCATCCACTGGGTGTCGCCGCCGTTGATCACGCCGCCGCCGCCGTGCGAGTCCTGGTGCACGAAGGTGCCGTCGATCAGGTAGGTGACGGTCTCGAAGCCGCGGTGCGGGTGCCAGGGGGTGCCCTTGGGCTCGCCCGGGGCGTACTCCACCTCGCCCATCTGGTCCATCATGATGAACGGGTCGAGGTACCGGTGGTCGATGCCGGCGAAGGCGCGGCGCACCGGGAAGCCCTCGCCCTCGTATCCGCTGGGCGCGGTGGTCACGGCCAGGGCCGGGCGCGGCGTGGCCCCGGCGGGCGCCTGGACGCGCGGCAGGGTCAGCGGATCGTCCACAGTGACGGCGGGCATGGCGGCCTCCTCGTTGTTCCCCGTTGCGGCACCGAAGTTAGTTGAACGGTGAACGAGTGGCAAGCCGCGCCTATTCCCGCCCCGGCCCGCCGGGGCCCGGACCGCGGAGGCTCAGCCGTACATCCGGCGCATCGCGAAGTCGACCATCTGCTCCACGGCCTTCGCGTCGAAGACCATCCGGTGCTCGCCCTCCATGTCCAGGACGAAGCCGTAGCCGGTGGGGAGCAGGTCCAGCACCTCGGCGCCGGTGATCACGAAGTACTTGGACTCCTTGCCCGCGTACCGGCGCAGCTCCTTCAGCGAGGTGAACATGGGGATCACCGGCTGCTGGGTGTTGTGCAGGGCCAGGAACCCCGGGCCCTCGCCGCGCGGGCAGTAGACCTTCGAGGTGGAGAAGATCGCCTGGAAGTCCTCCGCCGACATCGAGCCGGTGGTGAACGCGCGGACCGCGTCCGCCAGCGAGGGTGGGGACGGCTCGGGGTAGAGCGGCGGCTGCGCGCCGTATCCTCCGGGTGCGCCGCCGGGGGGCGCGGTTCCTGCGGCAGCGTTCTGGTCGTAGCCGTACACGCGCTACAGGGTAACCAGTGTCATAGCGGCGAATGCTGGTTGCGTCTTATTACTGATGGGTAGCATCATCGGGTACCACCAAGCAGTAGATGCGAGGCTTGCCCCTTCCGCCGGCCGCCATCCTTAAGGGAGGCGCCTCGCGCCGCCCCGACCTCACGAGCAGACGGAGCCTTCGTCATGGGCCACTACAAGTCGAACCTTCGCGACATCGAGTTCAACCTGTTCGAGGTTCTCGGCCGCGAGAAGGTCTACGGCACCGGACCGTTCGCCGACATGGACGTCGAGACCGCCAAGAGCATCCTCGGCGAGATCGCCCGCCTGTCCGAGAACGAGCTTGCCGAGTCGTACGCCGACGCCGACCGCAACCCGCCGGTCTTCGACCCCGAGACCAACACCGCGCCGATCCCGGACAGCTTCAAGAAGAGCTTCGCGGCGTACATGGACGCCGAGTGGTGGCGCCTGGGCATCCCGGAGGAGATCGGCGGCACCACCGCGCCGCGCTCCCTGCTGTGGGGCTTCGCCGAGACCATCCTGGGCTCGAACCCGGCCGTGTGGATGTACGCCTCCGGCCCGGCCTTCGCGGGCGTGCTCTACGACGAGGCCACCGAGGAGCAGAAGAAGATCGCCCAGCGGATGACCGAGCGGCTGTGGGGCTCCACCATGGTCCTCACCGAGCCGGACGCGGGCTCCGACGTCGGCGCGGGCCGCACCAAGGCGATCCAGCAGCCCGACGGCACGTGGCACATCGAGGGCGTGAAGCGCTTCATCACCTCCGGTGAGCACGACATGGCCGAGAACATCATCCACTTCGTGCTGGCCCGCCCCGAGGGCGCCGGCCCCGGCACCAAGGGCCTGTCGCTGTTCGTCGTGCCGAAGTACGACTTCGACTGGGAGACCGGCGAGCTCGGCGAGCGCAACGGCGTCTACGCCACCAACGTCGAGCACAAGATGGGCCTGAAGGCCTCCAACACCTGCGAGATGACCTTCGGCGCCAACCAGCCCGCCAAGGGCTGGCTGCTCGGCGAGAAGCACGACGGCATCCGCCAGATGTTCAAGATCATCGAGTTCGCGCGGATGATGGTCGGCACGAAGGCCATCGCCACCCTGTCCACCGGCTACCTCAACGCGCTGGAGTACGCCAAGGAGCGCGTCCAGGGCGCCGACCTGGCCCAGTTCATGGACAAGACCGCGCCGCGCGTCACCATCACCCACCACCCCGACGTGCGCCGCTCGCTGATGACGCAGAAGGCGTACGCCGAGGGCATGCGCGCCCTGGTCCTCTACACCGCCACCGTCCAGGACGCCATCCTGATCAAGGAGGCCGCGGGCGAGGACGCCTCCGCCGAGAACCGCCTCAACGACCTGCTCCTGCCGATCGTCAAGGGCTACGGCTCGGAGAAGTCCTACGAGCAGCTGGCGCAGTCCCTGCAGACCCTCGGTGGCTCCGGCTACCTGCAGGAGTACCCGATCGAGCAGTACATCCGGGACGCCAAGATCGACACCCTCTACGAGGGCACCACCGCCATCCAGGGCCAGGACTTCTTCTTCCGGAAGATCGTCCGCGACCAGGGCCAGGCGCTGACCGTCCTCTCCGAGGAGATCAAGAAGTTCCTGGCCGACGGCGTCGGCGGCGAGGAGCTGGCGCCCTCCCGCGAGAAGCTGGCCAAGGCGGCCGTGGACCTGGAGGCCATCGTCGGCGCCATGCTGGCCGACCTGACCGCCACCGAGAAGGACGTCAAGTCCATCTACAAGGTCGGCCTGAACGCCACCCGCCTGCTGATGGCGGCCGGCGACGTGGTCGTCGGCTACCTGCTGCTCAAGGGCGCCGCCGTGGCCGCCGAGAAGCTGGCCACCGCGAGCGAGAAGGACAAGGCCTTCTACCTCGGCAAGATCACGGCCGCCCGCTTCTTCGCGGACACCGTGCTGCCGGGCCTGGCGGTCCAGCGCCAGCTGGCCGAGTCCGTCACCAACGAGCTGATGGAGCTGCCCGAAGAGGCGTTCTGAGCCTTCCGAGCACGCTCCGGCTGATCGCGCCGCGGCCCGTCTCCGCTGAAGGAGACGGGCCGCGGCGCGCTTCTATGCTGGTGCCATGACGCCTCACTTCGACCGCGCCCACACCGATGACCTCATCTCCTTCGTCGCGGCGAGCCCGTCCCCGTACCACGCCGTGGCGTCCGCGGCGGAGCGGCTGGAGAAGGCCGGTTTCCGGCAGGTGCGCGAGAGCGACGCCTGGGAGGGCGGCAGCGGCGGCCGGTACGTGCTGCGCGGCGGGGCGATCATCGCCTGGTACGTGCCCGAGGGCGCCGGGCCCGCGACGCCGTTCCGGATCATCGGGGCGCACACCGACTCGCCGAACCTGCGGGTCAAGCCGCACCCGGACAGCCGTACGCAGGGCTGGCGGCAGATCGCCGTGGAGATCTACGGCGGGCCGCTGCTCAACTCCTGGCTGGACCGGGACCTCGGCATCGCCGGGCGGCTGGCGCTGCGCGGCGGCGCCACCCGGCTGGTGAACGTCGACCGGCCGCTGCTGCGCGTCCCGCAGCTGGCCATCCACCTCGACCGGCAGGTCAACGAGGGCATGAAGCTCGACCGGCAGACCCACCTCCAGCCGGTGTGGGGCCTGGAGTCCGACAGCGAGGGCGACCTGATCGGCTTCCTCGCCGAGGAGGCCGGGCTCGACGCGGACGACGTCGTCGGCTGGGACCTGATGACCCACGACGTCCAGCCGCCCGCCTACCTGGGCCGGGAGCGCGAGCTGCTGGCCGCGCCGCGCCTGGACAACCTGCTGTCGGTGCACGCGGCGACCGCGGCGCTGGCCTCGGTGGCCGGCGCCGACCTGCCGTACATCCCGGTGCTGGCCGCCTTCGACCACGAGGAGAACGGCAGCCAGGCCGACACCGGCGCGCAGGGCCCGCTGCTCGGCACGGTGCTGGAGCGTTCCGTCCACTCCCGCGGCGGCGGCTTCGAGGACCGCGCCCGGGCGCTGGCCGGCACGGTGTGCCTGTCCTCCGACACCGGGCACGCGGTGCACCCCAACTACGCCGAGCGGCACGACCCCGGCCACCGCCCGCTGCCCAACGCCGGCCCGATCCTGAAGGTCAACGTCAACCAGCGGTACGCCACCGACGGCGTCGGCCGGGGCGTCTTCACGGCGGCCTGCGAGGCGGCGGGCGTGCCGTGGCAGTCGTTCGTCTCCAACAACGCGATGCCCTGCGGGACGACGATCGGCCCGATCACCGCCGCCCGCTACGGCATCACCACCGTGGACGTGGGCATCGCCATGCTGTCGATGCACTCGGCGCGGGAGCTGTGCGGCGCCCGGGACCCGTATCTGCTGGCGAGCGCCCTGCGGGCGTTCCTGGAACTGGAACCGGAACTCGACGGCGCCTGCTAGACGCACTCCGCCGCGGCCAGGCGGCGCTCGCCGTCCGGTAGCGCGCGCACCTCGTCGCGGGCGCCCTTGACCCGGCAGGCGCTGTCCTGGGCGACGGTGCGGATGGTGCGGCGGGGCGGGCAGCGGCGGCGGCCCTCCGGCTCGCCGCAGCGCAGCAGCAGGGTCACGTCGTCCTCGCCGCGGTCGGCCGGCGGGCCGGTGGTGTGGTGCGACGGCGGCCCGTGCACCGCCGTGATGACATATCCCGTTGTATGAGGTATTCGTCCGGAATGCCCCCCACGGGTCGGCCGCCCGGCCGGGCCCGCCCGCCGCGCCATGTATATGTCAACGATCAGGGTGGGGGTGCACGGTAGGCTTGGGGAGCCTGATACATGCCTCGCACCGGGCCTCGCAGCGGGTCCGAGGCCCTTGATCAACCTGATCCGACGACTTGGATGAACGATGCATCGGTACCGGTCCCACACCTGCGGCGAGCTCCGCGCCGCTGACGTCGACACAGAGGTACGCCTGTCCGGCTGGCTGCACAACCGGCGCAATCTGGGCGGCATCCTCTTCGTCGACCTGCGGGACCACTACGGCGTCGTCCAGCTGATCGCCCACCCCGGCACCCCCGGCTACGAGGCGCTGGAGCGGCAGTCCAAGGAGAGCGTGCTGCGCGTCGACGGCCGGGTGCTGGCCCGCAGCGCCGAGAACGTCAACCCGGAGCTGCCCACCGGCGAGATCGAGGTCGAGGTCCGCGAGGTCGAGGTGCTCGGCGCCGCCGACCCGCTGCCCTTCCCGGTCTTCCCCGAGGACAACGCCAACGAGGAGGCGCGGCTGACCAACCGCTTCCTCGACCTGCGCCGCCAGCGCATGCACCGCAACATCATGCTGCGCTCGGCCGTCATCCGCGCCATCCGCGAGAAGATGACCGCGCTCGGCTTCAACGAGCTGGCCACCCCGATCCTGTCGGCGACCTCCCCCGAGGGCGCCCGGGACTTCCTGGTGCCCTCCCGGATCCATCCCGGGAAGTTCTACGCGCTGCCGCAGGCGCCGCAGCAGTTCAAGCAGCTGCTGATGATCGCCGGCTTCGACCGCTACTTCCAGATCGCGCCGTGCTTCCGCGACGAGGACAGCCGCGCGGACCGCTCGCCCGGCGAGTTCTACCAGCTCGACATGGAGATGAGCTTCGTCGAGCAGGAGGACGTCTTCGGGGTCATCGAGAAGGTGATGACCGAGCTGTTCGAGGAGTTCGGCGGCGGCCGCCACGTCACCTCCCCGTTCCCGCGCATCCCGTTCCGCGAGGCGATGCTCAAGTACGGCAACGACAAGCCCGACCTGCGCACCACCCTGGAACTCGTGGACGTCTCCGCGGTGTTCGCCGAGTCCGGCTTCAAGGCGTTCGCCGGCAAGCACGTGCGTGCCCTGGCCGTGCCGGACACCGCCGACCAGCCGCGCCGGTTCTTCGACCAGCTCGGCGAGTACGCCGTCGAGCAGGGCGCCAAGGGCCTGGCGTGGCTGCGCATCGGCGAGGACAACGCGCTGACCGGCCCGATCGCCAAGTTCCTCACCGAGGATGACGCCAAGGCGCTGATCGAGGCGGTCGACGGCAGGCCCGGTACCGCCGTCTTCTTCGGCGCGGGCGAGTTCGACGAGGTCTCCAAGATCATGGGCGCGGTGCGCGTCGAGGCGGCCAAGCGGGCCGGCCGGTTCGAGGAGGGCGTCTTCCGGTTCTGCTGGATCGTCGACTTCCCGATGTTCGAGCGGAACGAGGACACCGGCGCGATCGAGTTCTCGCACAACCCGTTCTCCATGCCGCAGGGCGGCCTGGAGGCGCTGCGCACCAAGGACCCGCTGGACATTCTGGCGTGGCAGTACGACATCGTCTGCAACGGCGTGGAGCTGTCCTCCGGCGCGATCCGGAACCACGAGCCGGAGATCATGTACGCCGCGTTCGAGATCGCGGGCTACTCGCGGGAGACGGTGGAGAAGGAGTTCGGCGGCATGCTGCGCGCCTTCCACTTCGGCGCCCCGCCGCACGGTGGCATCGCCCCCGGCATCGACCGGATCGTGATGCTGCTCGCCGACGAGCCCAACATCCGCGAGACCATCGCCTTCCCGCTCAACCAGACCGCCCAGGACCTGCTGATGGGCGCGCCGAGCGAGGTGGACGAGGCGCGGCTGAAGGAGCTGCACCTCTCCGTCCGCAAGCCCCCGCCCGCCAAGTAACCCCCGCGGACCACACCGACGGCCGCGCGGCTGCCCGCCGCGCGGCCGTCGTGCTGTGCCCGTCCCGTTCAGACGCGTGCGTACATCGTGGGCCGGGCCCGCGCGAACGAGGACACCTGGACCCGGCGACCCGGACTCGGTGCCTCCACATAGCGGCCCCTGCCGATGTAGACGGCCACATGGTGGATTCCGGAAGAGCGTCCGTTGGTGGTCCAGAAGACCAGGTCGCCGCGGCGCAGCTGGGAGCGGCGGATGGGGACGGCCGCCCGGTACTGGGCGGCGGCGACTCTCGGCAGCCGGACGCCGGCCCGGCGGTACGCCTGCTGGACGAGCGCGGAACAGTCCCACCGATGGGGGCCGTTGGCGCCGAAGACGTACCGGTCGCCCAGATGCGCCAGCGCGAAGTGGATCGCGGTCTCGGCGCTCCGCTGGAAGAGGCGGGGCATGCTCCGGAGGGTGGGGCGGCCCGGCCGGTGCCCACCGTGATGCCAGGCGTGGTGCCCCGGATGGCTGTGGTGGACCTGGTGATTGTGGTGGTGATGCGCCGCGGGCGCCGCGTCGGCCGCGGCGGCGCCGGAGCCGAGGACGGCCAGGGTGCCGGCGGTGACGAACACCGTCCGCAGCAGTGCTGGTATCGGGGGTCTGGCGTGGGGAGACAAGGGCGGTGCCCTCCGGAAGATCGGGAATGAGACGCTTCCGTGATACCCGGCCCCGTGATCTGACGCCTCGCCATATGGCTCCGGCCGGGGCATGGACGCGCCCGTTCGGGGTGGCGCCGGGAGACGCCCGTCACGTTGTCCCCAGAGGTTAGGTTAGCCTAAGCTGACCGCCGTCCGGGTGAAGACGAACCGTCCACGGCGGCGGTGCGTGAGGGGAGGAGGAGCACATGTGGGGCGACGCGTTCCCCAGTTTCCTGATCGGGCTGCGGGAGGGCCTGGAGGCCGGGCTGATCGTCTCCATCCTCGTCGCCACCCTGGTCAGGGCCGGCAACCGGGCGCGCCTGCCGCAGGTGTGGACGGGAGTGCTGGCCGCCGTCGCCGTGTCCATGAGCTTCGGCGCGGTGCTGACGTTCACCGCCGCCAACCTGCCCACCGCCGCACAGGAGGCGTTCGGCGGCACCCTGAGCGTCATCGCCGTCGCCTTCGTCACCGCGATGATCTTCTGGATGCGGCGCTCCGCGCGGAACCTCTCCGCCGAGATCCGCGAGAAGGTCACCTCGGCGCTCGGCATGGGCGCCGCGGTGCTGGTGCTCACCTCCTTCCTCGCGGTGGGCCGCGAGGGCCTGGAGACCGCGCTCTTCCTGTGGACCACCGCCCGGGCGGCCGGTGAGTCGGCCGGGCCGATGGCCGGTGCCGCGGCCGGCCTGCTGCTGGCGGCGGGACTGTGCTGGGGGCTGTACCGCAGGGTGCTGAAGATCAACCTCACCCGCTTCTTCACCTATACCGGCGTGGTGCTGATCGTCATCGCCTCCGGGGTGCTCGGCTACGGCCTGCGCGACCTCCAGGAAGGCGGGGTCCTGCCCGGCGCCACCGGGTTCGCGTTCGACCTGACCGGCAGCGTGGACGCCGGATCCTGGTACGCCACCGTGCTCCAGGGCGTCTTCAACCTCACCCCGCAGATGACCTGGCTCCAGGTGGCCGCGTACGTGCTGTACCTGGTCACCGTGATGGCGCTGTTCGTCCGCGGGCTGCGGACGGCCGCGCCGAAGGCGGCGAAGGCCGCACCGCGGAAGGAGCCGCAGCAGGCCCCGCAGCAGGCCCCGCGGCAGGAACCAGAACCGGAACAGGAACCAGAACCGGAACAGGAACCGGAACCGGAGCCGGCCCGCGCCCCGCGCCGCAGGCCCGCCTGGCTGGTCCCCGCCGCCGTGGTGACCGTCCCCGTCGTCGCCGCCGCGTCGGTGATCGCCCTCGGCGGTTCCGGATCCGCCCAGGCGCAGACCGTCGCCGTCTCGGCGACCGGCTGCGGCAAGGGCTTCACCGCCCCCGCGCGGGGACAGCAGACCTTCCGGATGCACAACACCGGCTCCCAGGTCTCCGAGGTCTACCTCATCGACCCGGCAACCGGCGCCGTCTACGGGGAGATCGAGGGCCTGGCGCCGGGCACCACCCGCGACCTGGTCGCCACCATCGCCGGCGGCCGGTACGCCTGGCGCTGCGTGCCCACCGGCGGCCACCCGGTCACCTCCGCGGCCGTGACGGTCAGCGGTGGCGGCGGCGCCGCCGCGGTGCGCCCGGTCTCCGAGGACGACCTGCGGCCCGCCCTGACCGCGTACCGCGCCTACGTCGACCGGGGGCTCACCGAACTGGCCGGCCAGACCCGCCGGCTGGCCGACGACATCCGCGGCGGCGACCTGGAGCGGGCCCGCGCCGACTGGCTGACCGCCCACCTGACGTACTCCTCGCTCGGTGCCGCCTACGGGACCTTCGAGGACTTCGCCCAGCGGATCGACGGCCGCGCCGACGGCCTGCCGCGCGGCGAGCGGGACCCCGGCTTCACCGGCTTCCACCGGGTGGAGTACCAGCTGTGGCACTCCGACCCCGCCGACCGGATCCAGGGCGCCGCCGACCGGCTCGCCGACGATGTGGCCGCCCTCCAGAAGGCCTTCCCGCACCAGGACTTCGACGTCTCCGACCTCCCGCTGCGCACCCACGAGATCCTGGAGAACACCCTCCAGTTCGAGCTGACCGGCGACACCGACGAGGGCAGCGGCACCAACCTGGCCACCGCCCGCGCCAACCTCGACGGCACCCGTGAACTCCTCGGCGTCCTGCGCCCGTTGATCACCCAGCGCGACCCCGGGCTGCTCTCCCGCGTCGACGCCGACCTGGCCCGCGAGCAGCGCCTGCTGGACGCCGCGTACTCCGGCGGCCACTGGACCCCCGTCCAGCGCCTCGACGCGGCCGCGCGCACCGAACTCGACGGAGCCACCGGCCAGTTGCTCGAAGACCTCGCGCCCATCCCCGACCTGCTCGAGATCCGGAAGGCCGCCTGATGACCTGCCCCGTCCCCCACGAAGGACACGCACCGTCCACAGAGCGGTCCGGCTGCCCGGCGGGCCCCGCCCGGCGCGCCTTCGTCCGCACCGCCCTGGGCGCGGGTGCCGCCGGCGCGGCCCTGGCCGGCGGCGGCGGTCTCGCCCTGGCCGCCGCACGGGACCACTCCGGCACCCCGGTCGCCGGGGCCGCCGCGGCCGTCCCCTTCCACGGCCCCCATCAGGCGGGCATCACCACCCCCGCGCCCGCGCAGGCCGCGTTCGTCTCGTTCGACGTCATCGCCGAGAAGCGCGCGGACCTCGCCGAGCTGCTGAAGACCATCACCGCCCGGGCCCGCTTCCTGACCTCCGGAGGCACCCCCGCCGACCTGGGCGTCGGCGCCCCGCCCGCCGACAACGGCATACTCGGCCCGACGGTGCCCGCCGACGCGCTCACCGTCACCGTGGGCGTCGGCGCCTCCCTCTTCGACGACCGCTACGGGCTCGCCGCGGCCCGGCCGCGCCGCCTGACGCCGATGCGCACCTTCCCCAACGACAACCTGGACCCGGCCCGCTGCCACGGCGACCTGTCGCTCCAGATCTGCGCGAACAGCCGGGACACCGTGCTGCACGCGCTGCGCGACATCGCCCGGCACACCCGCGGCGCGATGCAGGTCAGATGGCGGATCGACGGCTTCCAGAACGCCCCGCGGCCGGCCGGCGCCCAGCGCAACCTGCTGGGCTTCAAGGACGGCATCGTCAACCCCGACACCGCCTCCGCCCGCGAGATGGACCGCCTGGTGTGGGCCACCGGCGCCTCCGGTGAGCCGTCCTGGGCGGCCGGCGGCAGCTACCAGGTGATCCGCACCATCCGGATGCTGGTGGAGTTCTGGGACCGGGTCTCGCTCACCGAGCAGGAGAAGATGTTCGGCCGCCGCAAGGACACCGGCGCCCCGCTGGACGGCGTCAACGAGACCGACGCCCCCGACTTCGCCCGCGACCCCAAGGGCGAGGCGATCCCCCTGGACGCCCACATCCGCCTGGCCAACCCCCGCACCTCCCGCACCGACGACTCCCGCATCCTGCGCCGCGGCTACAACTACGACCGCGGGGTGGACGACGTGGGCAACCTCGACATGGGCCTGGTCTTCTGCTGCTACCAGCAGGACGTGGTGCGGCAGTTCGAGGCCGTGCAGACCCGGCTGATCGACGAGCCGCTGGTCGACTACATCTCCCCGACCGGCGGCGGCTACTTCTTCGCCCTGCCCGGGGTCCGCGACAACCGCGACTGGCTCGGCCGCGGCCTGCTGACGGCCTGACCGGCGCCCACGGAAACGGGGTCCCGCGACCACGGGACCCCGTTCTCGCGTCGAACGGTGCGTCAGGCGCCCTTGGGCTCCTCCAGCCGGGGGAAGAGCGCCTCGCCCTTGGTGACCTCGGCCCCGGCGGGCAGCAGCCCCCAGGCACCGGAGTCCTGCACCCGCTGCCCGGCCAGCGGGCCGAGGTGCGCGGCGGCGCCCAGCGACGCCCACAGCTTCTCGCAGGTCCCCGGCATCACCGGGTTGAGCAGCACCGCCACCGCCCGCAGCGACTCGGCCGCGGTGTAGAGGATGGTGGCCAGCCGGGCCTGCGCCTCGTCGGAGGTGTCCTTGGCGACCTTCCACGGCTCCTGCTCGGTGAGGTAGCCGTTGACCTGCTTGATGAACTCGAAGACGGCCGCGATGCCGCCCGCGAAGTCCAGCCGGTCGCCGATCCGCGCGTCCGCCTCGGCGGCCGCCGTGGCCAGCCCGTCGGCGATGGCCCGCTCGGCGTCGCCCACCGCGGTCGCCTCCGGCAGGGTGCCGCCGAAGTACTTGCCGACCATGGCCGCCACCCGGGAGGCCAGGTTGCCGAAGTCGTTGGCCAGCTCGCTGGTGTAGCGGGCGGTGAAGTCCTCCCAGGAGAACGAGCCGTCCTGGCCGAAGTGGATCGCCCGCAGGAAGTACCAGCGGTAGGCGTCCACCCCGAAGTGCTCGGTCAGCTGCTGCGGCGAGATGCCCGTCAGGTTGGACTTGCTCATCTTCTCGCCGCCGACCATCAGCCAGCCGTTGGCCGCGACCTTCCCCGGCAGCGGCAGCCCGTTGGCCATCAGCATCGCCGGCCAGATCACCGCGTGGAAGCGGAGGATGTCCTTGCCCACCAGGTGCACGTTCGCCGGGAAGGTCTCCTCGAACTTCGCCTGGTCCGCGCCGTAGCCGACCGCGGTGGCGTAGTTCAGCAGGGCGTCCACCCACACGTAGATCACGTGCTTGGGGTCCCACGGGATGGGGATGCCCCAGTCGAACGTCGAACGGGAGATCGACAGGTCGTCCAGGCCCTGCCGGACGAACTGGAGCACCTCGTTGCGCGCCGACTCCGGCTGGATGAAGTCCGGGTGCCGCTCGTAGAACTCCAGCAGCTTCGGCCCGTACTCGGAGAGCCGGAAGAAGTAGTTCTCCTCCTTGAGCATCTCCACGGGCTTCTTGTGGATCGGGCAGAGCTTGGCGCCGCCCTCGCCGTCCAGCAGCTCGCCGGGGCTCTTGTACTCCTCGCACCCGACGCAGTACGGGCCCTCGTAGCCGCCGCGGTAGATCTCGCCCTTGTCGTACAGGTCCTGCACGAACTCCTGGACGCGGGCGGTGTGCCGCTCCTGGGTGGTGCGGATGAAGTCGTCGTTGGCGATCTCCAGGTGCTGCCAGAGGGGCTTCCACGCCTCCTCCACCAGCTTGTCGCACCACTCCTGCGGGGTGACCCCGTGCGCGTCCGCGGTGCGCATGATCTTCTGACCGTGCTCGTCCGTGCCGGTGAGGTACCACACCTTCTCGCCACGCTGGCGGTGCCAGCGGGTGAGCACGTCGCCCGCGACGGTCGTATAGGCGTGGCCCAGGTGGGGAGCATCGTTGACGTAGTAGATGGGGGTCGTGACGTAGAACGTCTTCGTCCCCTGCTGCTCGGATCCAGTGGCCGCCATGGTCTGAATCCTATCGGCCCGCCGGGTTTGCCCTCGCCTCGGTTTCCGCGCCGGCGGTGAGCCGTTCCAGGACGACGGCTATGCCGTCCTCGTCGTTGCCCGCCGTCACCTCGTCGGCGATCTCCCGCAGCAGCGGGTGCGCTCCGGCCATCGCCACGCCGTACCCGGCCCAGCGGAACATCGGCACGTCGTTGGGCATGTCGCCGAAGGCTATGGTCCCGGCCGCGGTCACCCCCAGGCGGCGGGCGGCGATCCGCAGCCCGGTGGCCTTGGACAGCCCCGGGGGCAGCAGTTCCACCAGCCCGGGGCCCGCGACCACCACGCCCACCAGGTCGCCGACGACCCGGCGGGCCGCGTCGGCGAGCTCGTCGTCGCCGAGCACCGGGTGCTGGACGAAGACCTTGCCGATCGGCGCCTTCCACAGCTCGGCCACGTCGTCCACCGGGACGGCGGGCAGCTCCGGCAGGTAGCGGTAGCCGGGGGCGGCCAGGAAGGCGCCGTCCAGGCCGTCGCGGTTGGCGGCGACCGCCAGCGGACCGACCTCGGCCTCCAGCTTCGCCAGGGCCAGCGCGGCCAGCTCCCGGTCCAGGGTCACCGACGTCAGCAGCGTGCCCTCGCCGGCGTGGTAGACCTGCGCCCCCTGCCCGCACACCGCCAGGCCCCGGTAGTCCAGGGCCGCGAAGACGCGCAGGGTGTGGGCGACGGGCCGGCCGGTGACGATGAGGTGGGCCGCGCCCGCCGCGGTGGCCGCGGCGAGCGCGTCACGGGTGCGCTGGGAGACCGTCAGGTCGCTGCGCAGCAGCGTGCCGTCGAGGTCGGTGGCGATCAGCGCGTACGGAAACGTGCGGCTCACTTGGCGACGGGCTCGAGGAGTTCCCGGCCGCCGAGGTAGGGGCGCAGCACCTCGGGCACGGCCACCGAACCGTCCGGCTGCTGGTGGTTCTCCAGCAGCGCGACGATGGTGCGGGGGACGGCGCACAGCGTGCCGTTGAGCGTGGCGAGCGGGCGGGTGCCGCGCTCCTCGCGCAGCCGGATGCCCAGGCGCCGCGCCTGGAACTCGTTGCAGTTCGACGCGGAGGTCAGCTCGCGGTACTTGCCCTGGGTGGGGATCCACGCCTCGCAGTCGAACTTGCGCGAGGCCGAGGCACCCAGGTCGCCGCTGGCCACGTCGATCACCCGGAAGGGCAGACCGAGGCCGGTCAGCCACTGCTTCTCCCACTCCAGCAGGCGGGCGTGCTCCGCCTCGGAGTCCTCCGGGAGGACGTAGGAGAACATCTCCACCTTGTCGAACTGGTGGACGCGGAAGATGCCGCGGGTGTCCTTGCCGTAGGTGCCCGCCTCGCGGCGGAAGCAGGGCGAGAAGCCGGCGTAGCGCCGGGGCAGCTCGCCGGCGTCCAGGATCTCGTCCATGTGGTACCCGGCGAGCGGGACCTCGGAGGTGCCGACCAGGTAGTAGTCGTCCCGCTCCAGGTGGTAGACGTTCTCGGCGGCCTGGCCGAGGAAGCCGGTGCCCTCCATGGCGCGCGGCTTGACCAGCGCGGGGGTGAGCATCGGGATGAAGCCCGCCTCGGTGGCCTGCGCGATGGCCGCGTTGATCAGGGCCAGTTCCAGCAGGGCGCCGACGCCGGTGAGGTAGTAGAAGCGCGAGCCGGACACCTTGGCGGCGCGCTCGACGTCGATCGCGCCGAGCAGCTGGCCGAGCTCCAGGTGGTCCTTGGGGTCGAAGCCCTCGGCGGTGAAGTCGCGGGGGGTGCCGATGGTCTCCAGGACGGTGAAGTCGTCCTCGCCGCCGACCGGCACGTCCGGGTGGACGATGTTGCCGAGCCGCAGCTGGAGGGCCTCGGCCTCGGCGGCGGCCGCGTCGCGCTCGGCGTCGGCGGCCTTCACCGCGGCGGCCAGCTCGCTCGCCTGCCGCAGCAGTTCGGCCTTCTCGTCGCCGCTCGCCTTGGGGATGCGCTTGCCGAGCACCTTCTGCTCGGCGCGCAGCTGGTCGAAGCGGGAACCGGACGACCTGCGCCGCTCGTCGGCGGAGAGCAGCGCGTCGACGAGGTCGACGTCCTCTCCACGGGCGCGCTGGGAGGCGCGCACACGGTCGGGGTCCTCACGAAGCAGGCGAAGGTCAATCACGGGGGACAGGCTATCGTGGCGCGGCCTCGGGGAAGGGCGGGAGAGGCGGTTACCGGAAAGTTATCCACAGGGGGCTGGGGATTTCTCCGTCTCCCGCTCCCCGCTTATCCACAGGATGTGTGTGCGAACTGTGGAAGACGGATTTGATCATTCCGGGCCGCTGGATCGCTGCCGCAGGATTCCCCGCTCGACACGGTTTGACACGCGGTTTTGGGTAAGAAGCACGTTCTTCGCCGGGTTGCCTGACGAGATCGGGGTGATTTGGGGTGATCGGTGCTGATGTGGAGTCCCGAAGGGCTTGTGTGACGATTCGTCGACAAGGTCACGTTGTCGAGGCGTAGGCATGTCGACTTATCCCCAAGGTGTGCGAAGCCCCTGTGGATAACTTCGGTGGATAACCCAGGCATCGGCAGCCGCCCGTCCCACGCCGTGGACAGGCCGGTGGACAGGCCGGTGGACAGGCCGGTGGACAGACCGGCGCGGCTCTCGCTCCGGGCCGCTCAGGCCCGCCCGTCCAGCGCCCTGCTGAGCCAGTCCGCCGCCTCCGCGAACTCCTGGTCCGTGGTGCCGCGCCGCACCTGCGGCCCCACCCGGTCCGCGCGCGGATACGAGCCGAGGAACCGCACCTGCGGGCAGATCCGCTTCAGCCCCATCAGCGCCTCCCCCACCCGGCGGTCGGTGATGTGCCCCTCGCAGTCCACCGAGAAGCAGTACCGCCCGATGCCCTCGCCGGTCGGCCGCGACTCGATCCGGATCAGGTTCACCCCGCGCACCGCGAACTCCTGGAGCAGTTCGAGCAGCGCGCCCGGGTGGTCGTCGCCCAGCCAGAAGACCGCCGACGTCTTGTCCGCGCCGGTCGGCGCCGCGGGCCGCCCGGGCCGGCCCACCAGCACGAACCGGGTCTGCGCGTTCGCCGCGTCGTGGATCTCGGTGACCAGCGGCTCCAGACCGTACCTGGCCGCCGCGAACTCGCCCGCGAACGCGCCGTCGAACCGGCCCTCCTGCACCAGCCGCGCACCGTCCGCGTTGGAGGCCGCCGACTCCCAGGAGGCGTCCGGCAGGTGCGCGGCCAGCCAGTTGCGCACCTGCGGCTGGGCCACCGGGTGACCGGTGACCGTCTTGATCTCCGCCAGCGTCGTCCCGGGCCGCACCAGCAGCGCGAAGGCGATCGGCAGCAGCACCTCGCGGTAGATCATCAGCGGGGTGCCGGTCGCCAGCTCGTCCAGGGTCGCGGTGACCCCGCCCTCCACGGAGTTCTCGATGGGCACCAGCGAGCCGCCCGCCTCCCCGGCCCGTACCGCGTCCAGGGCGGTGGGCACCGACACCATGGGCACCAGTTCGCGGGTCGCCGCCTCGGGCAGCGTGCGCAGGGCGGCCTCGGTGAAGGTGCCCTCGGGGCCGAGGTAGGTGTAGCGGGCGGCGGGCGAGGTGGAGGCCATCATGGACGCCACACTAGTCCGCCGCGCCGCCGGTCGCGGCCCGCGTTCCGCTCACGCCTCCAGCAGCCGCTGCCCCACGTACTCGCCCGGCGCCGGCCCGCCCGGCACCGCGAACAGCGCGCTCGACTCGTGCCGGATGAAACGGGTCAGCCCGTCGCCGCCGTCCAGCTTGCGCTGCACCTTGACGAAGCCGTTCTCCGGGTCGGCCTGCCAGGCGACGAACAGCAGCCCGGCGTCCGGCCGGCCGTCCACGCCGAACCCGTCGTGGTACGAGAACGCGCGCCGCAGCATCGCCGCCCCGCCGTTGGAGGCCGGCGCGGCCACCCGGATGTGCGCGTCCCCGCCGACGGCCAGCGAGCCGTCCGCGTTGATCTTGTTCAGGTCGACGGGGGTGGTCTCGGTGCCGCCGGACAGCGGCGCGCCGTCCGACTTGCGCCGCCCGATGACCGCCTCCTGCTGTCCGAGGGTGAGCTTGTCCCAGTCGTCCAGCAGCATCCGGATGCGGCGCACCACCGCGTAGGAGCCGCCGTTCATCCAGGCGTCGGTGCCGCGGGCTCCGGAGACGAAGATCCGGGCGTCGAAGGTGGGGTCCGAGGGGCTGGGGTTGTTGGTGCCGTCGATCTGGCCCATCAGGTTGCGGGCGGTCATGGGGCGCGCGGTGGCGCCGGGGGCGCGGTTGAAGCCGTTCATCTGCCAGCGCACGCCGGCCAGCGAGCCCGCCTCCTTCTGCAGGACGCGCAGCGCGTGGAAGGCGACCAGCGGATCGTCCGCGCCGATCTGCACGAACAGGTCGCCGTCGGAGCGCCTGGGGTCGAGGGCGTCGGAAGGGAACGCGGGGATCGGCCGCAGGGCCGCCGGGACGCGCCCGCCCAGACCGGTGCGGTCGAAGAAGCCCCGGCCGAAGCCGAAGGTCACGGTCAGCGACGCGGGTCCGGCGTCCAGCGCGATCTGGTCGTCGGAGCCCGGCGGCCGGCCCGCGGTCATCGCCTCGGCCGCCGCCGACCAGCGGCGCAGCAGCGCGATCGCGCCCCGGCGCCCGGCGTCGGCGGACAGGTCGAAGGCGGTCAGATGGCCGACGGCCTGCGGCGGGGTGGTGATGCCCGCCTGGTGGGTGCCGTGGAAGGGGACGGCGGTGCTGCCGAGGGAGGTCAGCGGGGTGCCGGTCCCGGCCGCCGCCGCGTGGGCGAGGGCGCCGCCCGCCCCGCCGGCGGCCAGCCCCACGGCGCCCGCGGCGGTCGCGGTGCCCAGCAGGCGCCTGCGGGAGATGTGCTGTGTGTCCGTCATGTCTCAGCCTTGCTCGATCGTCACGGTGCCGGTCTCGGTGACCTCGTCGATGTCGGAGGTGCGGACGGTCAGGGCCACCTGCCACCGCCCCGGCACCGGCAGTTGGAGGGCGCTCGCCGTCCACTCACCGGTGCCGGCGTGCGTCAGCGGCACGGTCAGCGGTCCGATGCGGCGGGAGCGCAGGGTGAACTCCAGGTCCACCTCGGGGACGTCGACCGGCCGGCCCGCCGGGTCGGTCAGGATCATGTGCAGCTGGTTGGCGCCGGTGCGGGCCGGGTCGAGGTGCAGCACGGCGGTGCCCCGGCCGTGGGCGCCCCCGGTGTCGTAGGGGAGCGTCACGGTCGCCGGGCCGCCGGACGCCGCGGGTGCGGCCGTGCCCGCGGCGGCCGCGGCGGCGGTGCGGGCCGGTTCGCTGCCGCTGAGGGCCGTGGTCACCGCCAGCACCGCCACCGCCACGACCGCCTCGGCGAGCACCGAGCGGCGCAGCCCGGCGCGGACCGGATCGGCGTCCCGCTGCCTCCTGGCCCGGGCGGTCGCGAACGCGGCCTGCTGGCGGGCGAGTTGGGCCGCCCGCACGGGGTCGGCGGTCGCCGGAGCGGTCGCCGGATCGGGAGCGGGAGCGGTCGCCCGAGCGGGCGCGGGAGCCGGAGCGGGCGGCGCGGCGGCGACCTCGACGGCTTCCGCCGGGGGGCTCTCCGCGCTCTGTCCGGCCACCGCCGCCTCGCCCAGGCGCCCGGTCCAGCGCCGCGAGAACCCCGCGATCCCCACCAGCACCGCCACCAGCGCGACCTTGGCCATCAGCAGCCGCCCGTAGGAGGTCCCGGTCAGCGCCCCCCAGGACCCGACCTGCCGCCACGACTGGTAGACCCCCGTCGCCACCAGCAGGCACACGCTCGTGAACGCGACCCGCGAGAAGCGCCGCACCGCCGCCGCCTCGATGCCGGGAGCCCGGTACAGGGCGGTCAGCAGCGCCGCCAGCCCGCCCAGCCACACCGCCATCGCCAGCAGATGGAGCACGTCCACCGGCATGGCGACCGACGGCTGAAGGCCCACCGACGCGTGCTCGGACGCGGCCCAGGTGAGCGCGATGCCCACCGCGACGACCGTGCCCCCCGTGGCCAGCCCGAAGCCCAGGTCGCGCCGCTCGGCCGGGTCCTCGCGCCGGGCGTAGGCGCCGAACAGCACCGACAGGAAGACCGCGGCGACCGCCATCAGCAGCAGCCGGGCGACCAGCGCCTCCCCCGGCCCGGTCGTCACCGCCGCCCGCAGTCCGGTCAGGTCGAGGACCCCGGACAGCCCGGTCCCCGCGACGTACGGGCCGCGCAGCAGCAGCAGCGCGAGGGTGGCGGCGGTGAGCGCCGTCCAGCCGCCGACCGCCAGCCGCTGCATCACCCGCTGCCGGGCGCCGCGCGGCCAGCACCCGGCCAGGAACGCCGAGGCGCCCACCAGCACCGCGAACCCCCCGTAGGCGACCCAGCGCCCGATGCCGTACAGCACGCCCGCGGGCCCGCCGCCGGCCTGCCGCTGCGGCAGCACCGCCGAGGTCCGGGAGGGCGCGCCCACCGAGAAGGTGAACGCGCCGGAGACCGGATGGGTGTCCGCCGAGACGACCCGCCACGCCACCGTGTACGTGCCGTGCGCCAGCCCCGGCCGCAGCGCGACGGCGGCGGTGGCCGCGCCGTCGGCCGTGTGGTGGGCGGTGCCCCGTTCGACGTCGTGCCCGGACGGGTCGAGCACCCGCACCGAGTCGTCCGAGAGCAGGACGTCCTCGGAGAAGGTGAGCAGCACCTGGCCCGGGCCGGAGCAGATCACCGACCCCGCGCCCGGTTCGGCCCGGACCAGGGCGGCGTGCGCGTACGCCGGCGCCGCCCCGGCCAGCAGGGCGACGAGCAGCGCGCCCAGGGTGACGACCAGCCGCTCGGCGGACCTCATCGGCGCTCAGCCCTTCGGCACGTACGACGTCGGCTGGACCGGCACCCGCACGGTGAGCGGCGCGGACTTCGCGAAGTGCAGTTGGAAGGTGACCGTGTCGCCGACGGCCGGCATCCGCCTGAGGTTCATCAGCATCAGGTGGTTGCCGCCCTTGGCCAGCACCAGGCGGCCGCCGGCCGGGATGGTGAAGGACGTGACCGGTTCCATCTGCCCGGCGGCGGTGGTGCGGTGCATGCTCACCTCCGCGGCCAGGTCGCTGGTGACGGAGGTGAGCCGGTCGTCCGCCCGGCCGGTGTTGACGATGGTGACGTAGCCGCCGGCCATGTCCTTCATCAGCGGCTCGCGGACGTAGCCGCCGGTGACCTTCAGCACGGGGACCGCGGCGGCGGGCGACGCGGCCCGCGCGGTGGTGTCCGCGGTCGCGGCCTGGGTGCCGGCCGAGCAGCCGGTCAGGGCGGCGGCGGTGGCGGCGGTGGCGGCGATCAGTGCGGTGGTCATTCTGCGGTTCACGGGGTCTCTCCCTTGATCAGCTTCGGCAGGTCGGCCGCGTACTGGTCGGCGGTGACCCCGGAGGTGTAGAGGTAGTGGGCCTTGTCGTCGGTGGGGGAGAAGGCGAGGACCTCGGCACCGTGGGCCACGGTGACGCTGCCGTCCTTCTGCTTCACGGGCTTCTCGATCATGACCCCGACGCTGCGGGCGGCCCGCTGGATCGTGGTGAAGTCGCCGGTCAGCCCGATGAAGCCGGGGTCCATCGCGCCCAGCCACTGCCCCAGGCGCTGCGGGGTGTCCCGTTCGGGGTCGGTGGTGACGAAGACGACCTGGAGCCGGTCCTGGTCGGCCTTGGGCAGTCGGCGCTTGGCGGTGCCGATGTCGGCCATGGTGGTCGGGCAGACGTCGGGGCAGTGGGTGTAGCCGAAGTACAGCAGCGTCGGCTTGCCCGCGGTCCGCTTGGCCAGGTCGAACGGTGTGCCGTGGGTGTCGGTGAGGACCACGTCCGGCTTGGCGAACGGCTGGTCGAGCACCACGCCCGCGGTGGAGGGTGACGCGGAGACCACGGCGACGGGCTGGTCGCCGCTCGCCGCGGTGCCGCACGCGGTGAGCGTGAGCGCCGCGGCGGCGGCCAGGGCCGCGCCGATGGTCAGGCGGTGAGTACGCATGGGAAGGGTTCCTCGCGAGAAGGGGACGCGGGAGGCCCGGGCGGCCGCACGGTGGCGGCCGGCCCGGTCCGGCCGCGGCCGGATCAGGAGCGGGTGCCGCCGCGGCGGCGGCCCGCCAGGACGCCGTAGGCCACGCCGCCCGCGCCCAGCGCGACGCCGGCGGCCCCGAGCACCCGGGCGGTGGTGTCACTGCCGCCCGACGAGCCCTTCGAGGTACCGGTGTCCGCGGCGGCCTGGGCGTTCCCGTCGGCGCCGGCCGCCGTCAGGGTCAGCGTCGGGGCGGGGTGCTCGGGTTCGGCGCCGCCCGCCGTGGGCAGTTCGATCCAGCGCGCGACCTGGCCGTTGTCGTAGGTCTGGAGGGCCTTGAAGGCCAGCGTGCGGGTGTCGGTGGGCAGCGGCCCCAGGGAGACCGGGAACCGCTGGAACTCGCCCGGTTTGATCTGCCCGCCGGTCCAGGTGATCTTGGAGACGCCCTCGGTGACCTGGCCGTCGTCGGTGGTGATGGGCTTGGCGAGCTTGGTCTTCGTGACCGTGGCGGTCCAGCCCGGGACCGGTTCGGTCTGCACCGAGGCCAGCGGGTGGTCCGCGGGGAAGTAGACCTCGACCTTGACGGTTGCGGCGCTGTCCTGCTCGTTGGGGACGGTGAAGTCCACGGTGCTGTAACCGCCCTGGGGGACGGCGGACGGCTGGACGGTGACGTGCGCGAAGGCCGGTCCGGCGCCCAGCAGGACGGCGGTGGCGGCGGCCGCGCCGAGCGCCGCCGTACGGGTGGCGGCGCGCCTGGCGGAGATGTTCATGAAAGAACTCCACGGGAGACGTGAGGTGGTGGGTGACGGGTACGCGCCGAGCGCCGCCCGCCGCGCCACCGTCCACCGCCGCCACCGGGGCGTCCGCCACGGAGGGGTGACCCGTCGCCGGGTCAGGGGGAGAGCGCGGTCGAGCCGCTCAGGCCGCGAGGACCAGCCGCGGCGGCCCGCGCCGGATCACCGAGTGCCGCAACGCCACGGACTCCAGCCTTCTGCCGGAGTGCGCGGTGCGCCGGGGGCGACGCGCCGCCGCCACCCGTTCGGTGAGCAGCGCGGTGAGCGCTGTCAGGGCGCGGACGGCGGCGAGCACCGCGTGCATCGGCAGCAGCGCGGCGATCCGGTCGGCGCACTGCGTGGACAGCCGCACCAGCCGCCACAGGGCGGCCTCACCGCGGCGCAGCAGCCAGCCCGCGATCAGGGCGGCCACCAGGTGACCGCAGAGCATGGGCAGCGAGTAGCCCATGGCCATGGCGCCGTGCGCGCCGCCCATCGAGCCGGTCATACCGGGCATCGCTGGTGCTGCTGACGTTCCGCCCGCTGGGAAGGTTGGGAAGGTGACGGTCGCCGGGTCGATGCCGGCCTGCCGCACGATGCGGGCCGCGGTGGCCGGCGTGAGACGCAGTTGTCCCCCGTCGTCGCAGACCAGGCGGGCGGCGAGCGCCATCACCTGCGCGGACCGGCCGGCCGGTGTTCCCTGCGCGCACCACTGGCCCGCGCTGAACACCGCGTGCAGGCCCAGTTGCCCGCCGAGCAGCGCGGCCGCGATGCCGGGGAGCGAGCGCTCCCGCCCGGCGAGCGACGCGGCGACCACCAGGACGCCCAGCCAGCCGGCCAGCAGGGCCCACGGCGGAATGCTCTCCCCGGACGCCATCGAGTGCCCGGCGGCGGACAGCGTGACGCAGACCGCGGAGAACACCGCGGCCCTGATCAGTCGCATGTCGGCGCCTGCGCGCACCGGGACAGTCATAGCGGGCGTCATCATCCCATCCCGCTCGCCGGCCGCCCACCCGGGGCCCGTACCGGAGCGCGGGGCGTCCGCGCTTCACCCGAATGACGCCTGGCGGAGGGAAGCTGAGGGGTTGTCTGGTCTTTGTCCCGATATGAGCGTTTCATGGAGGGTGTCGGGCGCCGTTCACACCACCCGCCAGGGCGGTTTGGCGGCCATCTCAGGGCTCACCTCGGGCGAACGGCGGGTGCCCTAGCGCGTTCGGCGGGCCCGCCGCGTCGGCCGATCGAGCGTCTTCCTGTCAACCCCGTGCTTACTACAGGGCATTCGCGGCAATACGTATGCGTATGTCGAGCCGCAGCCAGGAGGCTGGAGCATGAGCATCTGGTGGTCACTCCATTTGCGGCGCGAAGCTGCGAGCGTTCCGCTCGCCCGCCGGCTTCTGCTCGGAACGATGGAGACCGCGGGAGTGGACCCGGACATCTCCTACGACCTGTCGGTCGCACTCTCCGAGGCGTGTGCCAACGCCGTGGAGCACGCGAGCGGCAGCGACGGCGAGTACCAGGTCACCGCCCACATCGACGGCGACCGCTGCCGCATCGAGGTCACCGATTCCGGACCGGGTTTCACACCCAAGCGCGCGCGCCGCCCTGCCACTCCACCGGTCATCAAGACGGCGCCCCAGCCGTCGGAGCACGGCCGGGGCCTGTTCCTGATCGAGGCCCTCGTCGACCATGTGGACTTCCAGAACAGACCGGGAAGCGGCGCCGTCGTCAGCTTCGACAAGATCCTGAAGTGGCGTGACGGCGCACTGGCGCGGGCGTCCTGACCGGCCCTCGCGCCGGGACGCCCCGCGCCGCCGCACCCGGTGCGGCGGCGCGGCCCGGCCGTGACCGACCGGGTCCGGTTACGGGCGGTCAGCCGCGCAGCCGGCGCATCCACGCCTCGACGTCGTCCGCGGTGCGCGGAAGAGCCGCCGACAGATTGCGGTTGCCGTCCTCCGTCACCAGGAGGTCGTCCTCGATGCGCACCCCGATGCCCCGGTACTCGGCGGGCACCGTCAGGTCGTCCGGCTGGAAGTACAGGCCGGGCTCCACGGTGAGCACCATCCCGGGCTCCAGGGTGCCGTCCACATAGGTCTCGGTACGGGCCTGGGCGCAGTCGTGGACGTCGAGGCCGAGCATGTGGCCGGTGCCGTGCAGGGTGTAGCGGCGCTGCAGGCCCAGCTCCAGCACCCGCTCGACCGGGCCCTCCAGCAGCCCCCACGCGACGAGCCTGGCGGCCAGGACCCGCTGGGCGGCCTCGTGGAAGTCGCGGAACTTCGCCCCCGGGCGGACGGCGGCGATCCCGGCCTCCTGGGCCTCGTACACCGCGTCGTACACCCGGCGCTGCACCTCGGTGTACGTGCCCGTCACCGGCAGGGTGCGGGTGACGTCCGCGGTGTACAGGGAGTGGGTCTCCACCCCGGCGTCGAGCAGCAGCAGGTCCCCGGCGCGCACCGGCCCGTCGTTGCGGACCCAGTGCAGCGTGGTGGCGTGCGGGCCGGACGCGCAGATCGAGCCGTAGCCGACGTCGTTGCCCTCGACCCGGGCGCGCAGGAAGAAGGTGCCCTCGATGTACCGCTCGGAGGTGGCCTGCGCCCGCTCCAGGACCCGCACCACGTCCTCGAAGCCGCGCACCGTGGAGGCGACGGCCTTCTCCAGCTCGCCGATCTCCCAGGCGTCCTTGACCAGGCGCAGCTCGCTGAGGAACTCCTTGAGCTCCTCGTCGCGCTCCGGGTCGGTCACCCCGGCCAGCACCTCCTCCAGACCGGCGTCGTGGCCGCGGACGACGCGGGTCGGCGCGGCGGGGGCGGCGGCCAGCTCCTCGGCGGCCCTGCGCACGTCCCGGGCCGGTATGCCCAGGCGGCGCTCGCCCTCGGCCAGGCTGTAGCGGCGGCCCACCCACAGCTCGCCCTGGCCGTCCAGCCAGAACTCGCCGTTCTCCCGGTCCGAGCGGGGCAGCAGGTAGACGGTGGCGTCGTGGCCGTCCCCGGCGGCGCGCGGCTCCAGCACCAGCACCGCGTCCTGCGTCTGGTCACCGGTGAGGTGCACGTACTCCGAGGAGGCGCGGAACGGGTAGTCGGTGTCGTTGGAGCGGGTGCGCAGGTTCCCCGCCGGGATCACCAGGCGCTCGCCCGGGAAGCGGCCGGAGAGCGCGGCGCGGCGCTCGGCGGCGTACCCGGCCTGCGGCACCGGCGGCAGGTCGCGCAGCTCGGTGTCGGCCCAGCCGGACGTCATCCACTCGGCCAGCTCCTCGGAGACGGCCGGGTACAGGCCGTTCTTCCGCTGCTTGATGGGCTCGTCGCCCTCCGGGACCTCCGGGACCTCCGGCGTCCGAAGGGGCTCCGGGGTCTCCGGGGCGCGCTCCTCGGCCACGTCATGCCTCCTCGCACTCGGCCCCCGGCCTTGTGATCAGGGGGACTCCCTCATCGTATGCGGGAAGGGACGGCGCGGCCCGGGCCTGTGGACAACTCCTGTCGCGTCCTCGTCAGACCCCAGGGTGGCGCCCGGATCAGGTCTCGTCGAACCGCGCGGCGAGCAGCACCACGTCCTCCTCCCGGCGCGCACCGGCGCCGTCCGGCAGGCAGCAGTGCAGCACATGGTCCACCAGCAGGTCGGGATCCCGGCGGACGGACCGCGGGGCGCCCACGGCCGCCGCCTGCACCAGGGCGAACGCCCGGTCGATCGGCCGGCCGGTGCGGCGCAGCAGGCCGTCGGTGAACAGCAGCAGGGTCTCGCCGGGCGCCATCTCCAGCTCGACGCTGGGCGCCTCCCACCAGCTGACCATGCCCAGCGGCGCGGACAGCGAGGTCTCGACGTAGTCGGTGCGCCGGTCGCCGACGACCAGCGGCGGGCAGTGCCCGGCCCCGGCCAGCAGCACCCGTCCGTCGGCCGGATCGGCGTAGGCGAACAGGGCGGTCGCCGACCGGGCCGGCTCGGTCAGCCGGAGCAGCAGCTCCAGGTCGGACAGGACGGCCACCGGATCCTCGCCCTCCATGACCGCGTAGGCGCGCAGCGACGCCCGCAGCCGCCCCATCGCCGCGACGGCCGAGGGTCCCGATCCGGTCACCGACCCGACCGTGAGCCCCAGCGCGCCCTCCGGCAGCGGCAGCGCGTCGTACCAGTCACCGCCGCCCTGCCGCCCGGTGCGGTGCCGAACCGCCAGGCGCATCCCGGGCACCTGCGGCAGCCGGCCCGGCAGCAGCCCCTCGCACAGCAGCGCGACCTGCGCCTGGCTGCGGAACAGCTCGATGTGCCGGGCGAGGTGCTCGGCCGCCTGACGCGCGTACAGCCCGGCGAGGTGGCGGTGGCGCTCGGTGGGCTGGGCGGGCTCGTCGTAGAACCAGATGACCGAGCCGATGCGCCCGGTCTGCTCGGTGGCCAGGCGCAGCGCGTAGCTGGCGCTGAACCCCAGGTGGGCGGCGACCTCGCGGTGGCGCGGGTCCAGGCCGGGCTCGTGGGCGAGGTCGGGGTGGAGCTCCTCGGGCAGGCCGTCGGCGGTGCTGCGCGGCGCGGTCTCGATGGCGCCCAGGTCGGCGTGGAGCAGCCCGTACCCGGCGGTGGTGTTCGGGCCGAGGCCGTCCGACGGTTCGAGGATGACGAGCCCGCGGCGCGCCCCGACCAGGGCGGCTCCGGCGCGCAGCAGTTCGTCGAGCGCGTCGTCCAGGGTGGCGGTGCGCGCCAGCCGGCCGGTGAGGTCCTGAAGGGTCGTCAGGTCGTGGATCCAGGCGGCCAGCCGGTCCTGAAGGGCGGCGACGTGGTCGACCTGGCGTGGCGCGGACGCGCTGCCCGCGGTGGCGGTTCTGTCGTTCGCGCGCGCAACAGTGTGCGGGCTGGCGGGAATGGATGGCTCGATTCCAGCCACTTTCGGAAGCTGAGGGACCGTACTCATCGGTGGCGGCTTCCTCTGAGGCTCCCGGCCGGCCGGGGGGCTTCCGAACTGCCCTTTTCGGTCAATAGCATTGCAAACCCCCATCGCATGCCGCGCCGCTATCCGTGGTTCCACTTCTACACGCGCGGGTGAGGAGTGTCCAGGATTGCCCTGATCGGCACGACGGTGTTTCCGGAGTAGGGTTGACCGAAAAACGCTGCCCCCGACCTCAGTACGCGATCGACTGGAAACATTCACAGTGCGTCATCTCCGCGTCGGCGGGTACGTACGAGGTGGGACAGGCGCAGGGCGGCCGGGCCATCGCGATCCACGCGAGGCGGCCGGAACCCGATACCCGGCCCGCGCGTCCTACACGACGACGGCCGACCATCCCCTGCCGAGGGGTTGCAAGCGAACGAGTAGCAAGCACCACCTGCGGGACCAGGAACCACACGGTGCTCCGCGAACTTGTGGGGCACCACCCCCTCGCTACGTTTCACACTCGGCCGACGGCGAGACGCGCTGCCTCGTACGTACGCATGTGCCGCCCTCATGGGGAGTTCGCGGCGCTGGTGGTAATGGGCAGGTCCTCGGAGCGTTTACGGGAAGGGACGAGCGCAGATGCGCGAGATCCTCGGAAGGCGACGCTGGTTCAGGTGGTCCAGGCGAGAGCGTTCGGCGCTGCGCTCGGCGGCACTGACATGCGCCGAGCGATGGCAGTGGCCGGTGGTGCCCGGGGTCGGGTGCGACGGGCAGGTGACCGAGGGCCGTCCGGGTGACCGCAGAAAGCCGGCGGCGGGCACGGGATGCGCATGCCCCCGTCCGGACTGCCCGGTGCCGGGCGTCCACCCCTACGATCCGGGGCTGCTGGCGGCGACCACCGATCCGCGGATGGTCGGCTGGTGGTGGACCAGGCGCCCCGACGCGCCCGTCCTGCTGGCGACCGGGAGCCGGGTCTCCGCGGTGAGCCTGCCGACCGCCGCCGGCGCCCAGGCGCTGGCCGTCTTCGACGCGCTCGGCTTCCGGCTCGGCCCGGTGCTGGCCACCCCCGGCCGGGTCGTCCTGCTGGTGGCGCCCTACTCCTTCGAGGAGCTCGGCGAACTGCTGGAGCGGCACGACTGGGTGCCGCACGCGCTGCGGTTCCACGGCAGCGGCGGCTATGTGGTGCTGCCGCCCTCCCGGACGGCCGCCGGGCCGGTGGAGTGGGTGCGCGAGCCGCGCCCGGGCGCCGACGGCGCGGCGCCGTGGCTGCCCGGTGTCTCGGGCATCATCGACACGCTGGTGCGGGCCGGGGTCAGCGCTCCGGACAGCGCCTCGGACGGCAACCGGCTGGCGTACTAGGCGACGGTGCGCTGCGCGGCGGGCCCGGCCATCCGGCCGGGCCCTCGCCGTCGCCGCACTCGTCGCGGCGTCGCGTGGCACCCGCGTCCGGGCATGGAAACGCCCGATCGCTGGCGACGGGGGATGCACCAGCGACCGGGCTAATTCAACGGTAACAAGAGTTCGCCGGTTCGCAAATTCGACCGAGCCCACCGAACCCCTGTTCACCGAGGTGGGCGGGGTAGCTGTGACAGGAATCACTCCATGATCACGGCTGTCCGGCCCCGCGCGCGGCGGACCGGACAGCCGACGGCCCGAACGGCCGGGGTTCGCGGGGCTCGGGCAGCCGGCGGCCGAACGGCCGGGGTTCGCGGGGCTCGGGCAGCCGGCGGCCGAACGGCCGGGGGCTTCAGCTGAGGGTCACCTGCCGGTTGGCCAGCCCGTTGCGCGCCTTGCGCTCCGCCGCCGTCAGCGGCTCAGCGGAGGCCAGCGCCTCGGCCAGCCGCTCCTGGAAGGCCGCGGCCGGCTTCTCGACGTCGTCCGCCCCCAGCTGCGTCGGCAGGTCCCAGACCGGGACCATCAGCCCGTGGGCGCGGAACGAGCCGACCAGCCGGGTGCCCTCGCCCAGCGACGAGGTGCCCGCGGCGTGCAGCCGGGCCAGCGCGTCGAGCAGCTTCTCCTCCGGATGCGGCATCACCCAGCGCAGATGGTTCCGCTCCGGCGTGGCGCACCAGTAGGCCGCCTCCACCTGCGTCAGGCGCACCGTGGGCAGGACGGCGGCGTTGGCCCGCTCCAGGCTCGCGGCGACCTCACCGGTCGCGTTGGCCGCGTCCTCCTCGCCGCCCAGCCAGAACTCGAAGCCGCTGTGCACCTCGGGGCGGAACGGCGCGTTCAGGTCGAGCACGTCCTGCAGCCGCGGCCCGCCGCCCTCCGGACGCCGCGCCTGGACCGGGTTGCCCGGCTCCGTCTCCAGCGCCCGCAGCAGCGTTCCGGCCAGGTCCCGGCTGAGGTCGCCGGAGGCCGTGTCGTTCTGCAGGCCGAGCAGGACGGCGCCGCTGTCCCGGCGCAGCGCGGGCCACGCCATCGGCAGCACGGTGGCCAGGGTCACCGAGGGCACGCCTGCCGGCAGCCCGGCGGCGAGCGTCAGCTCCACCGTCGCGGACGGCACCAGTTCGCGCAGCGCCACCCAGTCGCACTCGCCGGGCAGGCCCTCGAACGGCCGGCGCACCAGTTCGGTGACCGCGTGGGCGGCCTCCCGTCCGTGGCACGCCTTGTAGCGGCGGCCCGAGCCGCACGGGCAGGGTTCGCGGGCGCCGACGACCGGCACCTGCCCCTCTGCCGTCCGCGTGGCGGATGAGCGGTCCCTGGTCTGCCGTGCCGTGGTCTGGGGGCGCTTTGTGGCCATGGGTGGGTCTCCCGCGTGGGCGTTACGTTTCCGCCGCGAGCCTAGTGCCGCGTCCGCCGGCCCACGTCGCACCGCGGCATCCGGCGCACCGGGTCGCCTCGTTGGCCGAAAGGTGACGGTGCCCCGGGGGATCCGCCTCCCGCCCTACGGCAGTTCGTCGAAGAGTTCCGCGAGCCCCGGCACCGGCCCCATCGCCGGCATGCCCAGCCGCGGGGAGCCCCGCAGCCCGTCGCGCCTGGCGTGCCGCCCGCGCACCGGCAGGCAGGCCCACACCGTGACCTCGCCCGGCGCGTCCTCGCGCACCCCCCAGTCCAGGGCGAGCGAGCCCACGATGCCCAGGCCCCGGCCGCCCCGGGCGGTGAGCGAGGGGCTGGACGGCATCGGCCTGGTCGGGCCGCCGCCGTCGGTGACCTCCAGGATCAGCAGCCCGTCCTCGGCGAGGTGCCAGGCCGCCCGGATGGACGGCTGCGGTCCCGCGCCGTTCCGGCCGGCGGCCGACGACGACGACGCCGACGACAGGGACTCGATCGGCCGGGCATGCCGGTACGCGTTGCTGAGCAGTTCCGAAAGGATCAGCACCGCGTCGTCGACGACCGTGCC
>JBEHXI010000011.1:0-50859 GCA_048498775.1 Actinomycetota bacterium
GCCGAGCCGGGGGCGATGCCGTCGCCCTCGCCCGCCCCGCAGTCACGCGACGCCTCGCCCAGGCTGCCCGCCTCGTCGACCCGGCCGTCCGGGCCGGCCGGGCGCGCGCCCGGGACGCCGTCTGCCGCCAGCGGCAGCACCAGCACCTCGTGCGGCAGCGATCCGGCGTTGACCACCCGCAGGGAGACCGTTCCGGCGGGCACCGTGCCCGGCGCGGCCAGCAGCCGCATCATCCCGGTGCCGTAGCGGCCGGGGCCGGTGCCCGGCCCGCCGCCCATCATGGAGCCCATGTCGGTGACGGTCACGTCCACCACCCGGCCCGGCAGTGCCGGAGCGGTGCACCGCGCACCGGCCCGCCATGGTGCCGTCGGGCCCCGGCCGTCCAGCGCGCCGGTGGCGGCGAGCGTCACCGTGGTCGCGACGCCCAGCACCACCGCGGCCGAGGCGGCGGCGACCACCAGGCGCACCCGGGTCACGGGTGCTCCCTCAGGAGGGCCAGCCGCCTGCGGTACTCCTCCTCGTCGATCTCCCCGCGGGCGAACCGCTCACGGAGCACCTCCTCGGCCCGGCCGCGCCCCCAGCCGTGCTCGCCGGGCGGGTAGACCGGCCCGCCGCCCGGGCCCGGCGCCTGACGGGTGCCGCGCGTGTAGTGCACCAGGGCGATGACCCCCGCGATGAGCAGCCCCCAGAAGACGATCATCATCAGTGCCATCACCAGCCAGCCGCCCCAGCCCCAGCCGTCGCCGTACATCATGTCCACCACCGCCCTGTCCGCGTCCGATCGGCGGGCGATCCCGTCTCCCGCACGCTTCCAGGGTGGTCGGCGGCGGGGCGGGCGAGCAGGGGACATTGGTCCCGGCCGGGGTCCGAACGGACCACGGCCGGGGTGGGCGACGGGGCTCCGACGGGCCCTCAGACCGCCTTGGCGTTGCGGGCGATGGCGTCGATCAGGGTCGGCCAGAGGGGGCGCGGCAGGTCGTGGCCCATTCCGGGCACCATCAGCAGCTCGGCGCCGGGCACCGCCTCGGCCGTGGCCTCGCCGCCGTCCGGCGTGATCAGCTGGTCGGCGGTGCCGTGGATGACCAGGGTGGGGGCCGTGACGCGGGCCAGCGCCTCGGTCCGCTCGGGGGAGGCCATGATCGCGGTGAGCTGGCGCGCGGTGCCGTCCGGGCGGAAGGCGCGGTCGTACTCGGCCGTCACGCGGGCGCGCAGCTCCTCGGGGTCGGCCGGGTAGTCGGGGGAGCCGATGACCGTCCAGGTCTCCAGGCCCTGCTCGATGACCTCCTCGCGGGTGGTGCCCGGCGGGCGGAACAGCACCGCCTGCGCCTGCGGGGTCGAGCGGCCCCTGGTCCGTCCGGGCGTCGACATCACGGAGCACAGGCTGAGCACCCGCTCCGGATGGTCGATCGCCAGCTGCTGGACGATCATGCCGCCCATGGAGACGCCCACCACGTGCGCGGCCTCCACGCCCAGTCCGTCCAGCAGGCCCACGGCGTCGAGCGCCAGGTCCGGGATGGTGTAGGCGGCGGAGGAGTAGTCGCCGGTGCGGATGGCGGCGAAGTCCGGGTGCGGGGGGTCGGCGGGGCCGCCGGACAGCCCGCAGTCCCGGTTGTCGTAGCGGACGACGTGGAAGCCGCGGGCCGCCAGTTCGCCGCAGAACTCCTCGTGCCAGCCGGTCATCTGCATGCCGAGACCTGCGACCAGCAGCACCGTCGGATCGTCCGGACTGCCGAAGGTCCCGTACTCCAGCTCGACGCCGTTCGCCGTGATGCGTCCCATCGTGTGCGCGCCCTCTTTCGCTCCAGCTCCACCGGATCGTGCTACCGACCAGTCGGTACGGTAGCGCGCGGAGTCCGGATCGGCCATGGGCCGCGGCCCGGACGCTCAGGCGGTGGCGGCCACGGCCTGCTGGTAGAGGGTTTCGACATCGCTGTCGAAGTAGCTGCTGTAGGACACGTCGTCGGTGTCGCCGCCCTCCTCGAAGCCGCCGATGACCCCGATGACCGCGCCGTCCCGGGTCAGCCAGGGGCTGCCGCTGGTGCCCGAGCTGTAGGCCGTGCACGCGATGCGCATCTGGTGGTCGGTGAACTCGCTGATGCGGTTGACGCAGGTGATGGGCTCGTCCAGATCGCTGGGGTAGCCGGTGATGCGGATGGCGCCGCCGGTCCCGCGGTTCACCCGGAGGGGGTGGCCGCCGACCACGTCCTCCACCTGGTGGCCGGAGAGCGGCTCGACCACGGCGAAGGCGACGTCGAGGTCGTCGTCGTGGTCGTTGTCCCAGCGGGCGTCGCGGTAGACCGTCCCGATCTTCCAGATGCCGTACGGCGCCCGGCCGTCGTGGTAGCCGGGTACGAAGTACAGGTCGTCGGTGCCGCCGCTGAGGCAGTGCGCGGCGGTGATGATCAGGTTCCGGCCGGGGCTGCGGACCACGCTCGCGGTGCAGTAGTGGTCGCCGGAGGAGGCGACGGCGCCGTGGAAGATCGCGCCGACCGCGGCGGTCTGCCGGACGTCGGTGACCTGGTGGGAGATGCCGAGCGTGGAGTTCGAGGAGGTGGCCGCCGCCGCGCTGGCGGTGCTGCCTATCGCGACGAGGACCAGGAAGGACGAGATCAGGGCCGTGTTGCGGTACAGGCGCCGGCCGGTGCTTTCGCCGGTGCGCCGCTCGAGCCCGTACATGTGCTGGCCCTTCCTGTCGGGGGGAGGGGTGGGGGGACCGCTCCTGCCGACGATGGTGCGCAACGAGTCTGAGAGAAGGATGTGAACGCCGTCAGAGCCGGGTGTGTTTGCGATCCTAGTGATCTTGTCGTCACCACCGCATCTCGGGGGATCCGGCCGGGAACCCGGCCGGTACGCCGTTCCGGTGGCGGCCCGTCAGCCGCTCCGGGGCATGGTGCCGGCAGCCACCCTAGGGGTTCATGGCGCGTGAGGGGAGTCCGGTGCTCCGGCGCCGGCCCGGCGGGCGCTCGCCCGCGGGAACCGCTCCGGTGCGATACGCGTTGGAATGAGGCGACCTCGGACAACGAGGCGGGGATGACGAGCACGGCCCGGGGCGATGCCACCGGTGCCGTGGACGGAGGGTTGAGCCATGTCGAAGCGCGCGACATACGCGGTGGGTGGTGCCGCGGCGGCCCTTGTGCTGCTGTGGCTGCTGCCGTTCTGGATCGCCGTGCTGGTCATCGTCGGTGTGCCGGTGGCCGGCTACCTGATGCTGGACCGCTCGCAGCGCGGCCGGCTGCGGCGGGTCGTCCGCAAGGAGATCGGCCGCTGACCGCGGCCACCGCTGTCCGGTGCGCCGGGCTCAGGTCAGGGCGAAGTAGGCCAGGCTGCCCAGGCCCGCCACCGTGCAGTAGATGGCGAACGGGGTGAGCGTGCGGGTCTCGAAGTACTTGGTCAGGAAGCGCACGGCGATGTAGCCCGCGACGAAGGCGGCGACGCTGCCGGCCAGCAGCTGGCCGCGGATGCCGTCGCCCGCGCTGCCCAGCAGGGAGGGCACCTTCAGCAGGGCGGCGGCGCCGATCACCGGGGTGGCCAGCAGGAAGGCGAAGCGGGCCGAGTCCTCGTGGTTCATGCCGCGGAAGATGCCGGCGCTGATGGTGGAGCCGGACCGGCTGATGCCGGGCAGCAGGGCCAGGATCTGCGCCGCGCCGATGGAGATGGCCTGGCCCCAGGTGAGCCCGGCTATCCGGCGGTCGGACAGCTCGTCCGGGTCCAGGTGGGCGTCCTCCGGGGCGACCGACGCGCCCGCCCGGCGCCGCCCGGTGCCGCCGCGCTTCAACTGCTCGGTGACGTACAGGACGATGCCGTTGAGGGACAGGAAGATCGCGGTGGGTATCGGGTTGCCCAGCACCGTGCGGAAGAACTTGTCCAGCGCCAGGCCCGCGATGCCGACCGGGATGGTGCCCGCGATGAGCAGCCACGCCATGCGCTGCTCCACCGTCTCGATGCGGCGCTGGGTGATGGAGGTGAACAGGCCGCGGATGATCCGGCGCCAGTCCTTCCAGAAGTAGACGATCAGCGCGAGCGCCGTCGCCAGGTGCAGGCCGATCAGCACGCTCAGGTACGGGGAGCCCTCGGCGGAGACGTTGAGGTCCTGCTTCCAGTGCCCGCCCAGCAGGGCCGGGAGCAGGATGCTGTGGCCGAGGCTGGAGACCGGGAACAGCTCGGTGACGCCTTGGAGCAGGCCGACGCCGATGGCTTCGGGATAGGTGAGGGCGGACATCAACGGCCTTCGGTTCGGGGGCACGGCCTGGACACAGTGCCGTGCCTCGGCGGCGCGGGGCACGGAGAAAGTACTACAGGCCGTAAATCCCATTTCGGGCGGGGAGTGCCCGTTCACCTGGGTGACAGATGATGTTCACCGAAATGTTGACCAGGGCCGGACGGATCCGGCCAGGGGTCAGCGCGGGTCCTGGTGCTGGTCGTGCTCGGCGAGCAGTTGGTGCAGCAGGCGCTCGTCCTGCTCCGACAGCTCGGAGACGAAGCGGGAGAGCACCGCGGCGCGGTCCGGCCCCTGGTCGAGCAGCGAGCGCATCCGCTCCGCGGTGTGGGTGGCGGCGTCGTCCACCGGCGCGTACGCGTAGCCGCGGCCGACCCGGTGCCGGGTCAGCATCCCCTTGTCGTGCAGGCGGGTCAGGATGGTCAGCACCGTGGTGTACGCGAGTTCCCCGGTCAGCTGCTCGTTGACCTGCGCGGCCGTCAGCGGGGAGTCGGCGGCCCACAGGGCGGCCAGGACACCGGCTTCGAGCTCACCGGCGGCGCGGCGGCCCGTCCGACGATCGCGGTTCTTGCCGACCCTCACGCCAGCGGCCTCCTCGCCCATGACAACCACCCGGCCAGATTCAACCCCATAACCTACTACTTCTAGTGAAAGGTCGATGGACCGCGGGCGGCCTTGGCTGTGAGCCCGCTGTGCGCCTACCCCCGTCTCTCCTCGGCTAACTACTACACGTTGTAGAGTTCGCCTGCCCGCACTGGCAACCCTCCGCGCCGACCCCCGGCTCGGGCACCCGATCGCCCTCGTGCGGTGAGTTCCCCGACGTACGAAGGCAGGTCGGCCGTGTCCAAGTCCGACGATCCGGGCCGGATCGTGATCATCTCCGCGAGCGTCGGCGCGGGGCACGACGGTGCCGCCGCAGAACTCGCCCGCCGTCTGACCGCCGCCGGGCACCCGGTGGACCGGCACGACTTCCTCGATCTGCTGCCCGCCCGGCTCGGACGGCTGATCAGCGGCGGCTACCACCGCATGCTCACCGTCATGCCCTCGGCCTACCAGCGCATCTACGCCAGCACCGAACGGGCCGGCGGCGTCGGGCCGGTGGCGCGCGCCCTGCTGCGCACCGCGGAACGCCGCACGCTGCGGGTCCTGCCGCCGGACACCAGGGCGGTGGTCTCCACCTACTTCGGCGCCAGTCACATCCTGGGCTCGCTGCGCCGCGCCGGGCGGCTGGACATCCCGGTGCTGACGTACCTGACCGACTTCTCGGTGCACCCGCTGTGGGTCGCCGAGGGCGTCGACACCCACCTCGCCGCCCACGCCGTGCCGGCCGGCCAGGCCCGGGCCAACGGCGCCCGGCGGGTCGTCGTCTCCGGGCCGGTCGTCAACCCCCGCTTCCGGCCCGCGTCGACGGGCGAGCGCGCCGCGGCCCGCGAGCGGTTCGGGCTGCCCGGCCAGGCCCCGCTGGCACTGCTGGTGGCCGGCTCGTGGGGCGTCGGCCCGGTGGAGCAGGCCGCCGCCGAGATCCGCGACACCGGGGCCGCGGTGCCCGTGGTGGTCTGCGGGCGCAACTCCGCGCTGGTGGAGCGGCTGCGCGCGGCCGGGGTGGAGTACGCCTTCGGCTGGGTGGACGACATGCCCGGGCTGATGCACGCCTGCGACGTCCTGGTGCAGAACGCGGGCGGCCTGACCTCCCTGGAGGCCTTCGCCAGCGGTCTGCCGGTGGCCAGTTACGGGTGCATACCGGGACACGGTCGGACGAACGCCGCAGCGCTCGACGAGGCGGGCCTGGCGGTGTGGATCCGCTCGGCCGCCGACCTCAAGCCGGTGCTGGGCGAACTCCTGGAGGGCCCCCTGGGTCTCGCCCAGCGGACCGCCGCCTTCGACCTGTTCACCGCCGTGCGGGACGGCGGCCCGGTCGCCGAGATCGCCCGCGCCGCCGGCCGGGTGACGGCGCCCGCCGCGCCCCCGGTCCGCCGCAGAACCCGCAGGCGCAGCACCGCCGCAGCCCTCGCGGTGGTCCTGGCGAGCGTCGTCTTCGCCGTGGGGCCGGAGACCACCGAGGTGGCCGTCGCCCGGAGCGGGTCGCACCTGCTGCACGTCCTGCACGCCGATCACCGCTGACCGCCTCCGCTGGAAGGACCCACTCGTGACTGGTTCCCGTCTGGCCCGTACCGCGGTGAAGGCCGGCTGCGCCGCTCTGCCGGTCCTCGCCGCCGCTCACGCGGCCCCCGTCGTGTCCACCTTCGGCCCGCTGCGCAAGCGGCTGATGCCCGGCCTGACGGGTGCGGGCCGGCCCGACCACGTGGCGCTGACCTTCGACGACGGGCCCGACCCGCTGTCGACGCCGTTCTTCCTGCGCCGGCTGGACGAACGCGGCATCCGGGCCACCTTCTTCGTCCTGGGCTCCATGGCCTCCGGGGCGCCCGGGCTGCTGAAGGAGATGGCCGCCGCCGGCCACGAGATAGGCATCCACGGCTGGCACCACCGGCCGCTGCTGCTGCGCGGCCCGCGCGCCACCTACGAGGACTTCGCCCGCGCCCGGGACGCGGTCGCCGACATCACCGGCGAGGTGCCCCGCCTGTTCCGTCCCCCGTACGGGGTGATGAGCACCTCCGCCCACCTGGCCGCGCGCCGCCTCGGCCTGACCCCGGTGCTGTGGACCTGCTGGGGCGAGGACTGGACCCGGCGCGCCACCCCGCACAGCGTCTACCGCACCGTCATGGCGGACCTGCGCGGCGGAGGAACGATCCTGCTCCACGACTCCGACTGCACCTCCGCACCCGGCGCGTGGCGTTCGGCCCTCGGGGCCCTCCCGCTGCTCCTGGACAGCTGCGAACGCCGCGGGCTGACCGTCGGACCCCTGCGCGAGCACGGCGCCGCGCTGGCGGAGGGAGCGGACCGGCCGCGCGGGTGAGCTCTCGCGGCACCGGCGGAACACCCGGCACCGCTTGCACGTTGAGGCCGACATGACGGAAACGGACGAGCGCCGGGACGCGCTGCTGAAGCTGCTCACCGAAGTGGACGGCGGGGTGCTGGTCACCCTCAAGCGGGACGGACGCCCGCACCTGTCCAACGTCACCCACCACTACGACCCGCGGGAGCGCACCATCCGGGTCTCGCTCACCGACGACCGGGTCAAGACCCGCAACCTGCGCCGCGACCCGCGCGCCTCCTACCACGTCACCTCCGCGGACCGCTGGACGTGGACGGTCGCCGAGGGCACCGCCGAGCTGACGCCCGTCGCCGCCGACCCGCACGACGCGGTCGTCGAGGAGCTGATCGACCTGTACCGGGCGGTCCACGGCGAACACCCCGACTGGGACGAGTACCGCGCCGCGATGGTCCAGGACCGCCGCCTGGTGCTGCGGCTGCCCGTCGAGCACGCCTACGGCCAGCCGGGGCGGACCGCGTGAGCGCCTGGCGTCCCGCGGCCTTCGGCGCCGAGCCGGCGGGGGAGCGGCTGGAACGCATCAGGCGCTCCCCCCACTTCGACACCGCGGCCGGGATCTTCCGCAACCCGCCCGCCGACCCGCGGCCGCGCGGCTCCGGCCGGGACTTCCTCGCCGGCCAGCTACGCAAGGCCGACCGGGTGCGCAGGCGGCCCGCCGGGGCCGTGCCGGTGCGCCCGCTGACCGCCGCCGACCTGGCCGTGCCGCCCGCCTCGGGGCTGCGGGTGACCTGGATGGGCCACTCCAGCGTCCTCGCGGAGATCGACGGGCGCCGGGTGCTGTTCGACCCGGTGTGGGGGGAGCGCTGCTCGCCGTTCTCCTTCGCCGGGCCGAAGCGGGTCCACCCGGTGCCGATCGCGCTGGACGCCCTCGGATCCCTCGACGCGGTCGTCATCTCGCACGACCACTACGACCACCTGGACCTGCCGACGATCCGCGAACTGCTGCGCGGCGACGCGGTGTTCGCCGTCCCGCTGGGGGTCGGGGCGCACCTGGAGCGCTGGGGCGTGCCCGCGAACCGGCTGGTGGAGCTGGACTGGAACGAGTCCGCCGCGATCGCCGGACTGACCCTCACCGCGACCCCGGCCCGGCACTTCTGCGGCCGCGCGATACGCAACAGGCAGCACACCCTGTGGGCGTCCTGGGTCGTGGCGGGCCCGGAGCACCGCGTCTACCACAGCGGCGACACCGGGTACTTCCCCGGCTTCGCCGAGATCGGCGCGCAGCACGGGCCGTTCGACGCCACGATGATCCAGATCGGGGCGTACTCCGACCTGTGGCCGGACATCCACATGACGCCGGAGGAGGGTCTGCGCACCCATCTGGACCTGTCCGGCGGCGCTCCGGCCGGCACGCTGCTGCCCATCCACTGGGGCACCTTCAACCTGGCCCCGCACCCCTGGGAGGAGCCGGCCGAGCGCACGGCGGCCGCGGCCCGCGCGGCCGGGGCGAAGTACGCGGTGCCGCCGCCCGGCCTGCCGTTCGAACCGGCCGGCGAGGTGCCGGTCGAGCCGTGGTGGCGGGCGATCGCGGCGCCCGCGCCGGCCGTCGCGGAGGTGGCCGTCCCGGCGCAGGCGGCGGTGGAACCGCTCGCCGAGCCGCTCGCTGAGCCGGTCGCCGAGGCCGTCCGGGCGGAGGGCGCGGAGGCCTGACCGGACGCTTCCCGCCGGTGGTCACAGCACCAGCCGGCCGCCGTCCGGGAAGGCCACGGTCACCTCGGTGCCGTCCCGCCGCGGGCGCACGGTGACCTCGGTGCCCGCCCGGAGGGCCGGTACGGGCACCGGCTCGCCGGTGAGCGCCACCAGGGTCACCAGGACGCCGGTTCCGCCGGGTTGGGGCGCGGTCAGCAGGAAGGGTACGGCCGAGTGCTCGCCGAGGGCGTTGGCACCGGTGTGACGGGCCACCGCCGCCCGTTCCCAGCCGTACAGGCCGATCACCGCGCAGGTCAGGCCGTCGCTCCGGCGGACCAGGGCCCAGCCGTCGCCGGTCTCGGCGTCCGGCGGGCGCCGCCCGGCGACCGCGTGCCCGCCGTCCCGCAGGCGCGCCCCGGGCGGCGCCTGGAAGCGGTGGACCCGGATCTCCCAGCGGCCGTGCAGCGCCGCCGTCGTCTCGATGCGGTGGTCCGCCGGGTCGCCGGGCAGCCGGGCCGGGTACCAGGAGGCGGCGCGCCGGCCGGCGGTCGCGATCGGGTGGATCGCGGTACGGGGCGAGGCGGCGCCGTCCGGGGCGAGCAGCGCGATGTGGTTGTCGACGCGGGATTGCCGTGCCGGGCCGCCGGATTCCGGCGCCGTCCGGGAGGAGTAGGCGAGCCTGGCGTAGTGCGGGTCGTCGTCGGGCGCCCCGGGCCCCGTGCCGTCCGTGACGGGGCGGTCGCTGCCGTGGTTGAGCAGCCGCACGACGCCGTCCGCGCGGGTGCCGTGCAGCAGCCAGCCGGGGGCGGGCAGGGCGGTGTACCGGTCGGCGCGTTCCACGGGCAGCGGGACCTCGGTCGCCGTCCACACCGGGTCGCCGGGCGGCAGCAGCAGCCCCAGGAAGCCCTTGGCCGCCCAGTACGGCGACGCCGGGCCGGAGTAGCTCTGGGTCACCGGGAGGAAGGGGTGGTACCAGCCGAGCGTCAGCAGCCCCCGCTCGTCGGGCGCGCCGCGCTCCGTGAAGTGCCGCACCACGCCGGAGGCGAGCCGGCGGGTCAGGCCCGGCTCCAGCGGGGTGGCCCCGGCCAGCGCGCCCATCCACACCGGCGCGACGGCCGCGAAGCGGTACGTCAGCGAACGGCCCTGGTGGACCGGGGCGCCGTCACCGCCGAAGAAGTGCTGATAGCCCGTCAGGAACAGGCGCAGCCGGTCGCGGTAGCGGGTGACCCGGTCCGGGACGGCGCGCTGTCCCGCGATCCGCGCCCACAGCAGCGGATACAGGTGCAGCGCCCAGCCGTTGTAGTAGTCGAAGGCGCGGCCGTCGCCGTCGCTGTACCAGCCGTCGCCGGTGTACCAGTCCTCGATCCGGTCCAGCCCGGCCTCGATCTCCGCGCGGTCGTGCGGCGCGCCCACCGAGGCCAGGAACTCGCCGACGATCACCTGGAACAGGCGCCAGTTGTTGTCCCAGGGGCGCCGGCCGGTGAAGCCGCCGAGCCAGTCGACGACGCGCTGCCGGGCCCCGGGATCGAGCCGGTCCCAGATCCACGGCCGCGTCTCGTGCAGGGCCACGGCGATGGACGCGGCCTCCACCATCGGCTGCGAGCGGTCGGTGATCCGCGGCCAGGCCTCCGGGCCGTCCGGGGCGGCGCCCGTTGTCAGACCCTCCGCGTACCGTTCGATCATGGCGCCGGCGACCTGGTCGGCACGGTCACCCGCGCCCGCGATCCGGAAGGAGGCCAGCAGGAATGAGCGAGCGAACCCTTCGAGGCCGTCGCAGAGCGGTCCGGACGAACTGGCACGCCCCGGCAGACGGTACTGGGCGAAGTGCGGTGTGGCGTAGGGGACCAGCGCGTCCAGCAGGCGGTCGGCGAGCGCCTCCCAGTGGGCGCGCGTCCAGCCGGTGCAGGGGGAGAGCACCGGGTCGGCCGGCGGCGGACCGGGCGGCATGGGGGCTCCCTCGGGGTCGGGGACGGGTGCGGCCGCCATCGTGGAAGGGGTCGCCGCGCCCCCGCAACGGCGGCCGCCCGCTTCAGGACACGATGTCCTTGGTGCGGAAGCCCCGGTAGGCGAGAGCGAAGCACACCACCGCGATCGACACCGACACCGACACGCCCTTGACCATGCCCGACCACTCGGCGCTCGGCTGGAGCGCGTCCACCCACGCGTACTGCCAGTGCGTCGGCAGCACATAGCGCGCCGACCCCAGGGCGGTGATGGCGTCCAGGATGTTGGACAGGATGGCCGCGCCGACCGCGCCGCCGACCGCCCCCAGCGGCGCGTCGGTGACCGTGGACAGCCAGAACGCCAGCCCCGCGACGGCCAGTTGGCTGACGAAGACGTAACCGGCGATGAGCGCGAAACGCCACACGGCGGTGTCCACCGGCACCGCGCCTGCCGTGGGCAGCTGGAGGTCCCGCCACCCATAGGCGACGGTGCCGACCAGCAGCGCGACGGCGGGCAGCGCCAGGACGGCGGCGGCGCTGAACGCCAGCGAGACCAGCAGCTTGCTGGTCAGCAGCCGGGCGCGGGGCACCGGCGCGGCCAGCAGATAGCGCAGCGAGGACCAGCCGGCCTCGGAGGCCACCGTGTCGCCGAAGAAGAGCGCCACGGGCACGGTCAGCAGGAAGCCGCTGGAGACGAAGAGCACGCCGAACGCGAAGTTCACCCCGGAGGAGGTGGCGGCGTCGATCAGCGAGGGGACGTTGTCCCGGCGGTGCGGGGTGCCGCCGATGGTGAAGGCCGCCCACACCACCACCGGCAGGCACAGCACCACGGTGAACGCCACCAGGGTGCGGCGCCGCAGCAGCTGGCGCACGGCTTCCACCCGCAGCGGGAGGGTGTGGTGCGGCCGGAAGCCGGGGGCCCGGTCGGCGGGACCGGGCGTGCCGGGGGCGGCGGTCGTGGCGGGCGTGGCGGGGACGGCCTCCGGCGGTGCGCCGTGCGGCTGGCTCATGCCGGGCCTCCGATCAGGGTCAGGAACGCGTCCTCCAGGCGGCGGTGCGGGCCGACGCGCTCCACCGGCACCTGAAGGCGCAGCAGTTCGGCCAGCAGCCGCGGTACGGGCAGGCCGTCGAGGCGGACCAGCAGCCCGCCGTCCACGGCGGTGACCGCGCCGACGCCCTCCAGCTTGCCCAGCTCGGCCGCGGCCTCGGCCAGCCGGTCGGCGGCGAGCTCGCCGGTGCCCACCAGCAGGGTGCCGCCGCTGCCGCCACCGGTGATCTCCTCGACCGGCCCGGCGGCGACAAGCTGCCCCTTGTCCATGACGACCAGGTGGGTGCAGCTCTGCTCCACCTCGGAGAGCAGGTGACTGGAGACGATGACGGTACGGCCGCCGGCCGCGTAGCGGGTCACGACCGCGCGCATCTCGCGGATCTGCGGCGGGTCCAGCCCGTTGGTCGGTTCGTCGAGGATGAGCAGGTCGGGCAGGCCCAGCATGGCCTGGGCGATGGCGAGCCGCTGGCGCATGCCCTGGGAGTAGGTGCGCACCGGCCGCTCCAGCGCCTCGCCGAGGTCCGCGATCCGCAGGGCCTCGTCCACGTGCGCGTCCTCGGCGGGGCGGCCGGTGGCGCGCCAGTACAGGTCGAGGTTGGCCCGGCCGCTCAGGTGCGGCAGGAAGCCGGCGCCCTCCACGAACGAGCCGACGCGGGAGAGGACCGGCGCCCCGGGCCGCACCGCCTGCCCGAAGACCCGGATCTCCCCGGCGTCGGGCCGGATCAGCCCCATCAGCATCCGCATGGTGGTGGTCTTGCCGGCGCCGTTCGGGCCGAGCAGCCCCAGCACCTGCCCGCGTTCGACACGGAAGGTCAGGTCGCGCACCGCGTAGCGGTCGGCCGCGCCCCGGTACCGCTTGGACAGCCCGGAGATCGCCAACGGCACGTCGGCGAGCTCCGGTTCCTCGGCCGGGTGCGCCGCCGGGCCGCGGCGGCGGACGAGCAGCAGCGCGGCGGCCACCGCCAGGGCGCCCACCGGCAGCCACCACACCCAGGCGGAGATCCCCGCGTCCTCGGTGACCAGCGCGGGCACCACCGGCACCGTCAGCGCCGCGCCGCCCGGTGCCAGGGAGATCCGGTACGAGGCCGGGGTGGCCGGGGAGGCGTACGCCAGGTCGGTGGCGGCCAGCACCAGGCGGAGGCGGTGCCCGGCGGGGAACTGGTGGTCCACGGCGGGCAGCCGGACGCTCACCGTCTGCCCACCGCCGGCGTTCACCACCCGCAGCGGGGCGACGAGTTGGTGCGGCAGCGACGCGCGGCCGTCCGGGCCGACGTCGTAGACCTTCGCGAAGAGCACCGCCTCGCCGTCCGGCGCGTCGGACCGCACCGTGATCCGGGCCCGCGGTGCGCCGGTCAGGGTCAGCGGCGCGGTCAGCGGCGCGGAGTCGAAGGCGGCGAACTGCCCGGGGAAGTCCAGGGAAAGGCCCTGCCCGGCGCCGGCGAGCTGCGCCAGCCCGGCGACCCCGGGCACCGCGGAGATGGCGGGCGGGGCGCCGCCGGCCGGGTTGGCGACGGGCTGCGGCGGCCCGGTCAGCGCGATGGTCCGGCGGGTGGTCCCGTCCAGACCCGGGTAGCGCGGGGCGGTGGCGCCGCGTTCGACGACCTGGCCGGTGGTGGTGTCCACCCCGCCGGAGCGGGTGACGCGGAACAGCGGCCCGGTGGAGTTCGCCCGGCGCTTGAGGTAGTGGTCGAACCAGGCGGCGATCCGGGCCTGGACGCGGGAGTCCTCCTGGTCGCCGCCGTCGTGGCCGCCCGAGCTCCAGTCGACGGACACCGGCGCGCCGTTGGCCGCGATGGCCCGGGCCATGGCGTCGCCCTGGCCGAGCGGGAAGAGCGAGTCGTTCTGGCCCTGCACCACCAGCGTCGGCACCGTGATGCGGGTGGCGACCGAGGACGGCGAGGAGCGGTCCAGCAGCGCCGTGGTCGCCGGATCCGGGCGCCCGGAGACGGCCGCCCGCTGGTAGGCAGTGCACAGTTCGGCGGTGAACCGGCAGCCGGTGGGGCCGGTCCGGGGCGCGCCGCCCGCGGTGGTGGTGTCGGTGGTGAAGAAGATGCCCGCCCACAGCTTCTTGAGGACCCCGGGCCCGGCGCCCTGGCCTGACGCGCTCTGCGGGAACAGCGCGTCGGCCAGGTTCCACCAGGTGATCTGCGGGGCGATGGCGTCGACCCGCTTGTCGTATCCGGCGGCCAGCAGGGCGATGGCCCCGCCGTAGGAGGCGCCCGCGATGCCGACCCGGGGGTCGTCGGGACCGTCGAGCTGGACGTCGTCGCGCCGGCCCAGCCAGTCGATCAGCCGGCGGACGTCGGCCACCTCGCGGTCCGGGGCGTCCAGGCCGATCTGCCCGGTGGAGCGGCCGAAGCCGCGCGCGGACCAGGTCAGTACCGCGTAGCCGTCCCGGGCCAGTTGCTCGGCCTGGCCGGTCATGTCGTCCTTGCTGCCGCCGAAGCCGTGGGCGAGCAGCACCGCGGGCCGCCGTCCGGGCGGGCCCGCGGTGAAGAACGAGGTGTCGATGCGGACGTCCCCCGGACTGCCCGGGGTGACGGGCATGGACATCAGGTGGTCCTCGCGGTGCACGGGCTCCGGCGCGCCGGCGACGGCCAGCGCCGCCGTGCCACCGCCCGCCAGTACCGCGATCGCCGCCGCCGCGGCGGCCAGCCGCCGGCGGCTCGTCCAGGACCGCCGGCCGCTGGGCCGGGGCCGGCGCGGGGCCAGGTGCATGCGACCGTCCTCGGAAGTCGTCCACGAAGGAGCGAGATGGTGGGGCCAGTCTGCACCGAGGCGATCACGGGGAGGACGGGCGGGGGTACGTTGTGAGGGATCTTGGTGGTTCCTGTGCGGGGAATCCGGCCCGAACCGGCCGTCGGCGGGCGCCCGGGCTGCCGATACGCTCGACAGTGTGACCGAGCGAGAGAGCGAGTCGGTGTTCGAACGCGGGACGGACGGCCCCAAGGTGATCGTGGTGGGCGTGGACGGTTCCGACTCGTCCTGGCGCGCGGCCGCCTACGCCGCCGGGCTGGCCCGGCGGCAGGGCTCGCTGCTGGCCATGGTGTACGTGCAGCCGATGGCCATGGTGCCGACGGCCGGGCTCGGCGCGGCGATGGCCGAGACCACCTCCCAGATCGCCGAGGACATCGTCACCCAGGCGCGGGACGCCGCCACCCGGATGGGCGACGCCTACCGGCTGCGCTGGGAGTTCCACACCTTCCCCGGCGACCCGTTCGCCGGGCTGGTGCAGGCGGCGGACGAGATGCGCGCGGACGCGGTGGTGGTCGGCGCCTCCGAGCAGGCGGGCCACCGCTTCGTCGGCTCGCTGGCGGTACGGCTGGTCAAGACGGCCCGCTGGCCGGTCACCGTCGTGCCGTAGCCGCTCCGGCCGTCACACCCCGGTGAAGGCGGTGATGCGGTCCCGCAGGCCCCGGGCGTCCAGACCGTGCGCCGCCACATGCTCCTGCCAGGTGCCGTACCGGCGCAGCTCCTCGCGCGCGGTGCCGAGCGCCAGGATCCGGTGCGGCACGTCACGCAGCGCCTCCGCGGCGAACGCCGTGGACGTCCCCGCCAGATACGGCTCGACCAGCACCACGTTCCCGTCGGCCGTCGCCGCCCGCAGCGCCGCGCCGTCGAACGGGCGCACCGTGGAGGCGTACAGCACGGACACGTCCAGGTCCCGGACCGCCTCCAGGACCGCGTCCAGCATCGGGCCGACCGCCAGCACGGCCCCGGCCCGCCCCTCGCGCACCAGCCGGAAGCGCCCGGGCTCCACCGGCCGCGCCTCGCGGTTGCTCTGCTCGCTCAGCCGGACGTACACCCGGCGGTCGCCGTCCGCGGCCGCGTGCCGCAGCAGCGCCTCGGCCTCGTCCGGGTGCCCGGGGACATGGACCGTCCAGTCGTCCAGGGTGTCCAGCAGCGCCACGTCGCCGGGCGCCTGGTGGGTGCGCCCGCCCGCGGCGATGTCGTAGGAGCCGCCGGCGCTGACCAGCACCGCGCCCACGCCCTGGTGGTTGAGGTCCAGCTTGACCTGCTCGAAGGCGCGCTCGACCAGGAAGCCGGCGAAGGTGTGGGCGATGGGCCGCATCCCGCTGAGCGCCAGCCCGCCGGCCACGCTGACCAGCAGCTGCTCGCGGATGCCGACGTCGATCACCCGGTCGGGGTGGGCGCGCGCCGCGGCCGTGAAGCGGTCGGCGGAGATGACCGCGAGGACCACGGCCAGCCGGGGGTCCTCGTCGAGCAGCCGGGTGGCGACGGCCGCGAAACGCTCGCGCATGGTGTCCATGACGGTGCCTCAACTCTCGGTGGTATGCGGGGATTTCGGGCGTACTTCGGGCGTACTTCGGCCTACTTCAGGCGTACTTGGGCTCGACGCGGGCGACCACCGCGTGCGGCCGGCCCGGGTGCGGGGCGGTGAACGCCTCGTACAGCGCGTCGTGGTCGCGGCCGTCCACGGTGACCGCGGACCAGCCCTCGGCGGTGAAGCGCGAGGCGAGGCCGCCGCGCCAGCCGTAGGTCGCGGAGGCGTTGTCGATGGCCACCACGTGCAGTCGCTCCAGACCGGCCGCGCCGGCGAAGGCCACCGCCTCGTGGTTGCTGCCCTCCTCCATCTCCGCGTCGCCGACCAGCACCCATGTCCTGGCGGCGGTGAGCCCCCGGGCCCGCAGGCCCAGCGCGGTGCCGACCGCGAGCGGCAGGCCGTGCCCCAGCGAACCGGAGCCGATCTCCACCCCGGGCACCAGCGTGCGGTCCGGGTGGTAGCCCAGCGGCGAGTCGAACGTGCCGAACGAGGTCAGCCACTCCACCGGGACGAAGCCCTTGGCGGCCAGCACCGCGTAGTACGCCATCGGGCCGTGCCCCTTGGAGAGCAGGAAACGGTCCCGGTCCGGTGCCCCGGCGGTGTCCGGGCCGACCCGCAGCACCCGGTCGTAGAGCACCCACAGCACGTCCAGCGTGGAGGTGGCCGCCGGCCCGTGCTTCTCGTCACCCGTCATCAACGACATCAGCCCGGTCAGGTCGGCGTACGCCGCACCGTCCGGGCGCCTTGTGCCCGTGGTAGTCATGGACCGAGCGTGCAATCTCAAGTCCACTTGAGGTCAAGCGCGGACCCTCGGCCACCGCACTAGGCTGGCCCGCATGGCCGCCCATCCGCACGACCGGCTGACGATCGGTGAACTGTCCGCACGCAGCGGACTGGCCCCCTCGGCGCTGCGGTACTACGAGGAGATCGGGCTGATCCACGCGGAGCGCACCGCGAGCGGCCGGCGCCGCTACCCGCGTGCCACGCTGCGGCGCATCGCCTTCATCCGGGCCGCCCGGCAGGTCGGGCTGAGCCTGGAGGAGGCCGGGGCCGCCCTGGCGGGGCTCCCGGCCGACCGCACGCCGAACGCCGCCGAATGGGCCGGGGTGGCGCGGTCCTGGCAGGAGCGGATCGACGGGCAGATCGAGGAGTTGCGGCGACTGCGGGACCGGCTGACCGGGTGCATCGGCTGCGGCTGCCTGTCGCTGACCAGGTGCAGCCTGTACAACCCGGGCGACACCGCCGGCCAGCGCGGCCCCGGCGCCCGTTATCTCCGGGGCGAAACCCCCTGATCGGGGCTCGGCTCGCCTCCGGGTGCCCGGAAGCACCTGTCGACGCTCGTCGACGCCGCACTCCCTCGTTCCCCGGTCGCTGGGTCTCCTCGCTTTCGGCAGGCGCGGGCACCTTCGGCTCGCTCGCCGAGGCGGGCCGGAGAACAAGGGGGCGGGGCGGGCCGGAGCAGGATGGGGCCGCCGGTGCCTTCGGCGATTCACCCTTCCGTACGGTGCGGCAGCCGCCGTGGATCACCCCGTGCCGTGTGAGCCTGGTGGCGTCCCCTGGGCGGACGGAAGGTGAGGCGCATGCTGGGAGAACACGCGGGCCGCCACGCCGCCGCCGCGCGGGTCGCCGCGGGACTGCTGGCGGCCGCCGGACTGCTGGCGGCCGGGCCCGTGGCGCCGGTGCTCGCCGGCGGGGGACCGCCGCCGGCCGACGACTCCCCGTTCTGGGTGAACCCCGGCAGCGCCGCCCGCCGCCAGGCCGCCCTCTGGCAGGAGCGGGGCCGCGAGCGCGACGCGACGCTGCTGCGGCGCATCGCCGACCACCCGGCCGCCGTCTGGCTGGACGACGGCGACCCGGAGGAGCAGGTCCGGCGGATCACCATGGCGGCCACGCTGGCGCACCGGGTGCCGGTGCTCGTCGCGTACAACATCCCGCACCGGGACTGCGGGGGCCGCTACTCGGCGGGCGGGGCCGCCGACGCCGGACGGTACCGCGCCTGGGTGCGGCGGGTGGCGGCCGGTCTGGAGGACCGCCGGGCGCTGATCGTGCTGGAGCCGGACGCGGTGGCCCACCTGGTGACCGGTTGTCCGGGCGCCGACGCGGGCGAGCGGCTCGCGCTGCTGTCCTTCGCGATCCGGGCGCTGACCGCCCGCCCCGGCGCCCGGGTCTACCTGGACGCCGGCAACGCCGGGTGGATCCCCGACCCGGACGCGGTGGCGCGGGTGCTGCGGGCCGCCGGTGCCGGGCGGGCCGACGGCTTCGCCCTGAACGTGGCCAACTTCCAGACCACCCGCGCCACCCGGGCGTACGGCGACCGGCTGTCCGAGGCGCTGGGCGGCGCCCACTACGTCATCGACACCAGCCGCAACGGCCGGGGCCCGCTGCCCGCCGCCGGGCAGGACGGCACCGGGGAGGAGGCCTGGTGCAACCCGCCGGGCCGGGCGCTGGGGGCGCCGCCGACCGTCCGCACCGGCGACCGCCGGGTGGACGCCTACCTGTGGGTGAAGAATCCGGGGGAGTCGGACGGCACCTGCCGGGGCGGCCCGCCCGCGGGCCGGTGGTGGGCCGACTACGCCCTGCGGCTGGCCCGCCGGGCGAGCGACTGGGAGACGGTCAGGGCACTCAGGACACGTGGAGCCATCGCGCGGGTGCCGGAGTCCCCCGGTCGTCGGTGAGGAACAGCAGGTACCAGCCGCGCGGCACCAGCCCCGGATCGCGCGGCACCGAGACGGTCACCCGCCCGCCGCGGGCCGTCACCCCCAGCGCCACGGACCGCTGCTCGACGTCGGTGACATGGGTGACGGCGCTGGGCCGCATCAGCCGGGCCGTCCGCACCCGCGTCCCGTCCGCGACCCGGAAGGTGGCGGTGGAGCCAGCCCGCACCTGGACCGGCCCGCCGCCGAACGCCGGGCGGGCGCCGCGGAACAGGTACGGCGGGCTGTAGACCTCGATGCGCTGCTCGAACGGCGCCGGTTCGGAGTTCGCCCGGTCGGCGAAGAGCGGGTTGGAGCCGAAGACGGCGACCCGGCCGTCGGGGAGCAGCAGCGCCTCGGAGTGGTAGTCGCGGCCCACGGTGGGTGCCGCTGCCGGGCGGAAGGCGCGGGCGGCCGGGTCGTAGATCTGGGCCCGCAGGATGTCGCTGGCGCCCTTGCCGCGGTAGTCGCGTGAGCCGCCGGTGGTGAAGACGGTGTCGTCGGGCAGCAGGACCGCGTTGAGGTAGCGGGTGCCCTGGGGCAGCGGCGGTCCCTCGGTGAAGCGGGGCGTGCGCCGGGTGAGGTCCACGACGGCGGTGCGCGGGGTCGACGCGTGGGACTCGCCGACCCCGCCGCCGCCCAGCACCATCACCGACTGCCGCTGCGCGGGCGGCAGCAGGACGGACGCGGAGGTCTCCAGTTCGTCCGGCGCGCCCAGCCCGGGCACCGGGGTGAAGGTGTTGGTGCCCAGGTGCCACACGCCCGGGGTGCGGCCCTTGTCGGCCGGTCCGTACCCGGCGTTGGAACCGGAGTAGAACAGGTCCCCGCCGCGGGTGAGGAACAGCGCGGGATAGGTGGGGAAGTAGCGGTGCGGGCCGGGGGACCAGCGGCGGGTGGCCGGGTCGAAGACCTCGTTGTCGCCGGGGATGATCTCGCCCATGTCGTCCAGTCCCGAGACGGCCAGCACCCGGCCGTCCGGCAGCGTGACGAGGGTGGGGTACCAGCGGGCCACGGCCATGCGGTGGACGCGGACGTAGGACTCGGTGCGCGGATCGAACTCGTAGGCGTCCGGGAGGCCCTGGAAGTCCTTCTTGTCCAGGCCGAGTTTGGCCGCCAGGCCGTAGTGGTTGCGGGCGTCGGCGCCCCGCAGGCCGGCGATCCGGTACTGGTCGGCGGTGTTGGACACGCCGTCCTCGCCCTCGCGGACCGCCTCGACGTAGACCCGGGCCGCTCCGGCCTTCACGGTGACCTTCAGGTCCTTGCCCTGGCCGGTCACCGTCTTGGCGGCGGGCGGCAGCAGGACGTCGGACTGGGCGCGGTACTCCCTGCCGGTGGAGCCGCGGAAGACGGTGCCCTTGCGCAGCAGGCGGGGGGCGTCGGGGTCCTCGTTCCGGACGAGCATGGTGCCGCCGGCCCGTTTCACGTCGCCCTTGAGCTTCTCGTAGCGGGCGGTGCCGCCGGCCACCAGCAGCCGCCCGTCGGGGAGTTGGGCGTGACCGGCGCAGAACATGTCCTTCGGCGTGGGGATCTGCCGGAAGGTGTTGTTCCGCGGGTCCCACAGCACGCTGCGGAACGTGCCGGCCCGAAAGTCGCGTTCGTCGTTGCCGGAGCCGGCGATCAGCAGCACCTTGCCGGTGCTGAGCAGGGCGGCGTGGATGGCGTTGAGCCGGAAGCGCGCGGGCACCGGCACCAGGTCCCAGTGGCCGTAGCGGGCCTTGTACTCCGGGCGCTCGATCTCGTGGCGGTGCCAGGCGCGCGCGGCGAACCCGTAGACCGCCGGGCCGTTCGCACCGGCCAGGGCGGCGACGGCGGTGACGACGAGGGCGGCCTTCCGCACCTTCGGGCTGGGGCGGTAGGTCACGGCGTCCTCCCTTCGGTCAGGGCCCGGGCGGCGGTCCCGGCGGCGGGCGGCCCGCTCGCGGGGGCGGCGGCGCGCCGCTCGCGCAGCGCCTCGGTGACCCGCCACACCACGGGCGGCGCCAGCGCGATGGCCAGCGCCAGGACGGCCCAGGTGCGCATGGCGACATGGGTGTGCCCGAGGAGGAACGACGCCAGCAGGCAGGCCGCGAACAGGGCCGCCCAGCACAGGTGGGTGGCGAACGTCGCCGGCCGGTCCGGGCTCGCGACCGGCCCCTTGGACGTCACCACGAACCGCGCCCGGCGCCGCAGCACCGCGGCCACCAGCGAGCGGGCGTACAGCGGCGCGGAGACCGCGGACATCGCCATGCCCGCGGTGCCCGAGGAGCCCCGCGGCTCGTGCGGGCTGACGTTGTGGCGGCGGTTCCACAGGTACAGGCCGACCTGGGCGGCGGCCGCGTCCCCGTACAGCATCAGCCACACCCGGGGCTCGATGTGCAGCCCGGAGGCGCCCAGCACCAGGAACAGCGCGCAGGACAGCGCCCCCAGCATCCAGTTGACGGCCGTCATCGGGTAGTACGCCACCATCAGCGCGTAGTTGAGGAGCCGGCCGGGGCCCAGGGTGAACGGCGCCTTCCAGAACTGCCGCAGCAGCGTCTCGTAGGTGCCGCGGCTCCAGCGCAGCTGCTGGTTGAAGAAGTCCGTCCAGGTGGACGGGCCCTCGCCCACCGCGAGCACGTCGGGGGTGTAGACGGAAGCCCAGCGGCGGCCGGTGGCCGGGTTGCGGCTGCCGTGGATCTCCAGGCCGGTGGCCATGTCCTCGGTGATGGAGTCGTACAGGCCGCCGACCTGGCGCAGCGCCGTGACGCGCAGGCAGTTGTTGGTGCCGACGAACATGGGGGAGCCGTAGGCGTTGCCGGCCCGCTGGATCAGGGCGTGGAAGAGGAACTGCTGGCTCTCCGACGCCTTGGTGACGACGCTGTCGTAGTTGCCGTACACCTGCGGGCCGACCACGAACGCCACGTCGGGGTCCCGGAAGTAGCCGAGCATCCGCTCCAGGAAGTCCGGCAGCGGCCGGTGGTCGGGGTCGACGCAGGCCATGAACTCGTAGGCGCCGCCGTGCGCGGCCAGCCAGGCGTTGTAGTTGCCGTGCTTGGTCCTGGCGCGGTACGGGCCGGTGGGCCGGTTCCACTCGGTGACCCCTTTGCGGCTGAAGTGCCGTACGCCCAGCGCCAGGCACAGGGCGCGGACCTCGGGCGCGTCGCCCTCGTCGAGCAGCCAGACGTCCAGCGGGCCGTCGTGCCGCAGGCGCACCGCGGCCTGCAGGGTGGCCCGGACCATGTCCAGGGGCTCCTTGCCCGGCACGAAGCTGGTCAGGAACGCCACCCGGGTGCCGGGCCGCGGGGTGACCGGGACGGGATCGCGGGCCACCAGTGTGGCGTGGGCGTTGGAGACCACGTTGACCAGGCGGAACGTCTCGATCAGCCCGATGGAGACCAGCATCACGGTGTCGGCTGCCGTCCGCCACCACGGGACGTGCAGCCGGTGCACCCAGTGCGCCGGCTGCATCAGCCACACCAGCAGCGTCAGGGAGAGCAGCGGGGCCGCGGCCGGCAGCAGCGCGCCGCGTACGGGGTGCCCGGAGGCGGACAGCAGACGGCGGTAGCGGACGCGGTAGGGGGCACCGGAGGGGGCGCCGGGGGAGTCCGAGGGGTCGGTCAGCGGGCCGGCCAGGCGGCTGAAGCGCTCGTAGTCGTAGCGGGGCGGGTGCGCGGCGGTGTCGGCGGGGCCCTCGCCGGACGGCGCGGCGGGCAGCGGAACGGGGGCGGGTCCCGGCGGGGCGGCGCCGCCGGCCGGGCCGTGGGTGGTCTGCCGGGCACTTCTCTGCGAAAACGTCACGGCACCCCCGTATCGGCCGCTAAATATAGGACAAATCGCTACGCACGTTAACAAATGATCGTACGGCTGACGGGGAGTCGGGCGTTCCGGGCGTGGCGCCCGGTCCGGGTCGGCGTCCGGTGCGGAGGCGCCCTGACCCGAACGGCTCCCGCCGCCCCGCGCGGCGGTCACCGGGGCAGCCCAATCGTCCGTGTCCCGCCGCCGCCGCGCGGCCCGCTCCGGCCCGGCTCAGTCAGGATCGCCACGACCGAGCTCGACCGGAGAGGACCCCGCCATGACCATCCACCTCCCGCTGATCGGCCTGATCGCCGTCCTCGGCTACCTCGGCTACCGCCTCGCCCGGCCCCCGCTGTGGCTCGTCACCGTGCTCCTGCTGTTCGGCTACCTGAGCGCCGGCAGCTTCCTCGGCCCGGCCATCGACTCCGGCACCCGGGCGGGCCTGGCCATCGTCAACGGGGTCGGCGGCGGCGACAGCAAGGGCCGCTGAGGGCTCTCCCGGCCGCCGCCCGCCCCTGGGGCGTCGGAGAGGCGGCGCGCAGACTCCGCCGAGCGGGCCGTCCGCGCGGCGCTGTGCGCCCTCCGCGCCGCCCGCGCCCCCGGACGTCCCGGTTCGCGGGCGCCCCCAGGACCGCTCCCCACCCCCTGTGACCTGCGCTTGTCCGGCCGCCGCGCCCGGCCGGACCACCACCGTGACGCCCCCGCGGCCCCGGCCGCCGCGTCCCGCGATTGGCCCTGGTTTTGTCAGGACATACATACGTGAAATCGTCCTTACCTGACGGCCTCGGCCTTTCACCGCAAAAGCGCAATATGGTCCACTGGAGGTAAGGGCGGGGTCAGCCAGGAGGCGCGCTATGAGTTACCCCGAATGCTATGAACTGATCTTCTCCTCGTCGGTCAGCGAGGACAGCGACACGGTGACCGTCCGGCGCACCGAGTACAAGGGCGCGGGCGGGCATCCGCTCTACATGGACGACACCGGCATCGTGAAGGCCGAGATCAGCGACCGCGGCGAGGTCCGCATGCTGGCCACCGGCGGTCATCAGGCGCTGCGCCGGCCGGTGCACGCCCGGCCGGTGCACGCCGCTCACCACGGTTCGCCGCACCGCCGCTGACGGGGGCGCCGCCGGGCGCTCGCGACAGGCCCGGGGCGCCCCCCGGGCGCGTGCCGCTCCCCCGAAGGCTCTTCGGCCACCGGGCCCCGCCGACCCGGCCCGCACCGCCGCGCCCGAGCCGGCGGGGGTTGAAATCCGCCGATCCGGGCACTGGCTGTGTCGCGGCTGACCGCTGCCGGCCGGAACACACGCCCTCGAGCGCGGACCGTCCGGCGGCCGGTCCACGGCGAACAGCGGCACGTGAAAGGACGGACGATGGGCGTACGGACGTGGATCCAGGACTGGCCGGTGTATCGGCAGCTGACGGGGACGGATCCACTGGGGCGCGGCGCGGCGGCGGCCTCACGGGTCACCCGCACGCTCACGCCGCGCACCGAGACCGCCGACAAGGTCGTCAAGTCGATCTGCCCCTACTGCGCGGTCGGCTGCGCCCAGAACGTCTACGTCAAGGACGACAAGGTCGTCCAGATCGAGGGTGACCCCGACTCGCCGGTCAGCCGGGGCCGGCTGTGCCCCAAGGGCTCGGCGAGCCTCCAGCTCACCACCGGCTCCGCACGTGAGCACCAGGTCCTCTACCGACGGCCGTACGGCACCGAGTGGGAGCGCATCGACCTGGACACCGCCATGGACATGGTGGTGGACCGGGTGCTGCGCACCCGCCGCGAGACCTGGGAGTGGGAGGCCGGGGACAAGCGGGTGCGCCGCACCATGGGCATCGCCAGCCTGGGCGGCGCCACGCTGGACAACGAGGAGAACTACCTCATCAAGAAGCTGTGGACGGCGCTGGGCATCATCCAGGTGGAGAACCAGGCCCGGGTCTGCCACAGCTCGACGGTCGCCGGGCTCGGCACCTCCTTCGGCCGCGGCGGCGCCACCACCTACCTTCAGGACCTGCAGAACTCCGACTGCATCGTCATCGAGGGCTCCAACTTCGCCGAGGCCCACCCGGTCGGCTTCCAGTGGGTGATGGAGGCCAAGGCGCGCGGCGCCAAGGTCATCCACGTCGACCCCCGCTTCACCCGCACCAGCGCGCAGGCCGACCTGCACGTCCCCATCCGGGCCGGCACCGACATCGCCTTCCTCGGCGGGATCGTCAACCACGTCCTGGCCAACGAGTTGGACTTCCGCGAGTACGTCCTGGAGTACACCAACGCCGCCGCCATCGTCGGCGAGGAGTTCCAGGACACCGAGGACCTCGACGGGATCTTCTCCGGGCTGAACGAGGAGACCGGGCACTACGACATCGACACCTGGCAGTACGAGGGCGTCGAGGTGCAGGCGGCCTCCGGTGAACGCGACAAGCTCTATGACGAGCGCACCAAGGGCGGGGCCAGCATCTCGTCCTCCGGCCGCTCCGAGTCGCACGGCTCGGGCGGCGCGGCGATCGCCGGCGAGCCGGAGTACGACCGCACCCTGAAGCATCCGCGCTGCGTCTACCAGATCCTCAAGCGGCACTACGCCCGCTACACCCCGCAGATGGTCGAGGAGACCTGCGGCATCCCCCAGGAGACGTTCCTGGAGGTGTGCCGGCTGCTGACGGAGAACTCCGGGCGGGACCGGACCAGCGAGTTCGTCTACGCGGTGGGCTGGACACAGCACAGTGTCGGCGCGCAGTACATCCGCACCGCCTGCATCCTGCAACTGCTGCTGGGCAACATCGGCCGTCCCGGCGGCGGCATCCAGGCGCTGCGCGGCCACGCCTCCATCCAGGGCTCCAGCGACATCCCCACGCTGTTCAACCTGCTGCCCGGCTACATCCCGATGCCCCACGCCCACCAGCACGAGGACCTGGACAGCTACATCCAGGCGGTGCGGACCGACAAGGGCTTCTGGGCGAACATGCGCTCCTACCTCGTCAGTCTGCTCAAGGCCTACTGGGGCGACGCGGCCACCGAGGAGAACGACTTCTGCTTCGACTACCTGCCCCGGCTGACCGGTTCGCACAGCACCTACGAGACCGTCATGGCGCAGCTCGACGGGGTGTGCAAGGGCTACTTCCTGCTGGGGGAGAACCCGGCGGTCGGTTCGGCCAACGCCCGGATGCAGCGGCTGGGGATGTCCAAGCTGGACTGGCTGGTGGTGCGGGACTTCTCCCTGATCGAGTCCGCCACCTGGTGGAAGGACGGCCCCGAGATCGACAGCGGTGAGCTGCGCACCGAGGACATCGGCACCGAGGTGTTCTTCTTCCCGGCCGCGGCCCACACCGAGAAGGCCGGGTCGTTCACCAACACCAACCGCATGCTCCAGTGGCACTTCGCCGCCAAGGAGCCGGACGGCGACGCCCGCAGCGACCTGTGGTTCATGTACCACCTGGGCAAGCGCATCCGGGAGCGGCTGAAGGGCTCCACCGACCCGATGGACCGCCCGGTCGCCGACCTGACCTGGGACTACCCGACCGAGGGGACCATCGCCGAACCCAACGCCGAGGCGGTGCTCGCCGAGATCAACGGCCACGGCGCCGGCGGCCGCCCGCTGAGCGCGTACACCGAGCTGAAGGACGACGGCTCGACGTCGTGCGGCTGCTGGATCTACTGCGGCGTGTACGCGGACGGCGTCAACCAGGCCGCCCGCCGCAAGCCGCACACCGAGCAGGACTGGGTGGCCGCCGAGTGGGCGTGGGCCTGGCCGGCCAACCGCCGCATCCTGTACAACCGCGCCTCCGCGGACCCCGACGGCAAGCCGTGGAGCGAACGCAAGGCGTATGTGTGGTGGGACGCCGAGCAGGGCCGCTGGACCGGCCACGACGTACCGGACTTCATCCCCGACCGGGCACCGGACTACCGCCCGCCCGAGGGCGCCACCGGCACCGACGCCCTGTCCGGCACCGACCCGTTCATCATGCAGGCGGACGGCAAGGGCTGGCTGTTCGCGCCCGCCGGGCTGGTCGACGGCCCGCTGCCGACGCACTACGAGCCGCAGGACTCCCCGGTGCGCAACCCGCTCTACGGCCGCCAGCAGCGCAACCCGGCGCGGCAGATCTTCTCCCGCGCCGAGAACCGCTTCCACCCCAGCGCGGGCGACCCCGGCTCCGAGGTGTTCCCGTACGTGGTGACCACCTACCGGCTGACCGAGCACTTCACCGCCGGGGGCATGACCCGCTGGACGCCGTATCTGGCCGAGTTGCAGCCCGAGTTCTTCTGCGAGGTCTCCCCGGAGCTCGCCGCCGAACGCGGCCTGACGCACAACGGCTGGGCGACCCTGGTCACCGCCCGCGGGGTCATCGAGGCCCGGGTGATGGTCACCGAGCGGATGACCCCGCTGACCGTCGGCGGACGCACCGTCCACCAGATCGGCCTGCCCTACCACTGGGGCCCGAACGGCTACAGCACCGGCGACGCGGCCAACGAGCTGTCCGCCGTCGCCCTCGACCCGAACGTGCACATCCAGGAGGTGAAGGCGCTGACCGCGGACATCCGCCCCGGCCGCCGCCCGCGCGGGCCCCAGCGGCTGGAGATGCTGAACGAGTACCGGGTGCGCGCCGGCATCACCGAGCGCACCGGCATGGAGGTGCGGGGATGACCGACTCGCTGATCGGCCGGAACCTGCTCGACGGCAACCTCTTCTCCGGCGACGAGCCCGACCCGGCCGGGGACTCCGGTCACACCGGCCACCCGCCGCGGGTCGGCTTCTTCACCGACACCTCGCTCTGCATCGGCTGCAAGGCGTGCGAGGTGGCCTGCAAGGAGTGGAACGCGGTCCCCGAGGACGGCCTGGAACTGACCGGCATGTCCTACGACAACACCCAGGGCCTGGGCGCCTCCACCTGGCGGCACGTCGCCTTCGTCGAGCAGAGCCGCCCGGTCCCGGCGCCGCCCTCCGACGGGGACGCCGCGGTGCCCGCCCCGGACGGCCGCACCGAGCTGCGCTGGCTGATGTCGTCCGACGTGTGCAAGCACTGCACCCACGCGGCCTGCCTGGACGTGTGCCCGACCGGCTCGCTGTTCCGCACCGAGTTCGGCACCGTCGTCGTCCAGGAGGACGTCTGCAACGGCTGCGGCTACTGCGTGCCGGCCTGCCCGTACGGCGTCATCGAGCAACGCCCCGGCGACGGGCGGGCGTTCAAGTGCACGCTGTGCTACGACCGGCTCGGCGCCGGGATGGAACCGGCCTGCGCCAAGGCGTGCCCCACCGACTCCATCCAGTTCGGGCCGCTGGACGAGCTGCGCGAGCGCGCCGCCGCCCGCGTCGACCAACTGCACCGGGACGGGGTCACCGACGCCCGCCTGTACGGCGAGGACCCGCACGACGGGGTCGGCGGCGACGGCGCGTTCTTCCTGCTGCTGGACGAACCCGAGGTCTACGGGCTGCCGCCGGACCCGGTGGTGACCACCCGCGACCTGCCGTCCATGTGGAAGCACGCGGGCGCCGCCGCGCTCACCCTGCTCGGCGGTCTGGCCGCCGTCGTCGCCGCCTCCGGGAGGAACCGCCGATGAGTGACGTCACCAGGAACGGCCTGCGGGGCGAGCGGCCCGGCCGCGAGGCCGCGACCGGGCAGGGCGCGGCCACGCCCCGCCGCGGCGGGCGGCGCGGCGAGCAACTGATGGTCCCCAGGGCCGAGTTCACGTCGTACTACGGCAAGCCGGTGCTCAACCCGCCCGCCTGGGAGCCGTTGAACATCGCCGGGTACTTCTTCCTCGGCGGTCTGGCGGGCGCCGGGTCGGTACTGGCCGCGGGTGCGGAGCTGACCGGCCGTCCGGTGACGGCCCGGGCGCTGAAGGTCTCCTCGGCGGTCGCGCTGGCCGGCTCGACCGCCGCGCTCGTCCACGACCTCGGGCGCCCGGAGCGCTTCGCCAACATGCTGCGGGTCCTCAAGCCGACCTCGCCGATGAGCGTGGGCTCCTGGCTGCTGGCCGCCTACGGTCCGGCGGCGGGCGGCGCGGCGGTGCTCGACCTGGCCGGGCGGCTGCCCCGGCTGGGGCGGGCGGCCACCCTGGGTGCCGCGGCGATCGGTCCCGCGGTGGCCTCCTACACCGCCGTCCTGGCCGCCGACACCGCGGTGCCGGGCTGGCACGACGGCTACCGGGAGATGCCGTTCGTCTTCACCGGCTCGGCCGCCGCGGCCGCCGCCGGGATGGCGCTGCTGGCCGCCCCGACCGCGGAGAACGCGCCCGCGCGCGGCGCCGCCGTCTTCGGCGCGGCCCTGGAGACCGCCGCCGTCAAGCTGATGGAGCGCCGCCTGGGCATGGTCGCCGAGACCTACCGGACGGGCCGGGCCGGGCGGCTGATGAAGGCCGCCGAGGCCCTGACGGTGGCCGGGGCGGCCGGCGCCGCGCTGCTGGGCCGCCGCAGCCGCACCGCCGCGGCCGTCAGCGGCGCGGCCCTGCTCGCGGCCTCCGCCTGCACCCGGTTCGGGATCTTTCACGCCGGGGTGGAGTCCGCAAAGGACCCCAAGTACACGGTGGTCCCGCAGCGCGAGCGGGTCGAGCGGCGCAGGCAGGCCGAACAGGACGACTAGGTTCCCAACGGGTTCCCGGACGGGAGGACGCCATGCCGGTTCTCGTCGGCACCTCGGGGTGGCAGTACCGCGACTGGCGCGGCGTCCTCTACCCGCCGGGCCGTCCCCAGCGGCTGTGGCTGGAGGAGTACGCCCGGCACTTCGCCACCGTGGAGAACAACAACGCCTTCTACCGGCTGCCCGCCACCGAGACGTTCGCGGCCTGGCGCGAGGCCACCCCGGGCGACTTCGTGATGGCCGTCAAGGCCAGCCGCTTCCTGACCCACATGAAGCGGCTGCGCGACCCGCGGGAGCCGGTGGAGCGGCTGATGGGCCGGGTCGCGGGCCTCGGCGGGAAGCTGGGCCCGGTGCTGCTGCAACTGCCGCCCACCCTGCGCGCGGACGCCGGACTGCTGGACGCCTGCCTGGAGTGCTTCCCGCCCGGCGTGCGGGTGGCCGTCGAACCGCGCCACGACTCCTGGTGGACGCCGCGGACCACCGCCGTGCTGGAGCGGCGCGGCGCCGCGCTGTGCTGGGCGGACTGGGGAGCCCGCCCGGTCACCCCGCTGTGGCGCACCGCCGCCTGGGGCTATGTGCGCTTCCACAGCGGCATCGCCCGGCCCTGGCCGCGCTACGGCCGCCGGTCGCTGGCCACCTGGGCACAGCGGATCACCGCGGCCTGGCCGGACGACGCCGACGAGGTGTACGCGTACTTCAACAACGACCCGGGTGGCGCCGCGGTGCTGGACGCGGTGCTGTTCGCCCAGGTCACCGCGGCGCTGGGACGCTCCGTCAGCCGGGTCCCGGCCCGGACGGCGCTGCGCGCCGCCGCTGCCTGACGGGCCGTCAGGCAGCCGTCTCCGCGCGGCGCCGGGACCGGCCGCGCAGCCGGGCGAGCGCCCCGCCGGCGGGCCGCCCGAAGACCGGGTCGCAGCCCGACCGCGCCGCACGGCCGCGGCGCGCGAACTCCTCGACGACACTGGCCGCCTGGCGCTCGGCCGGCAGCGCGGGCAGCCGCACCCGGCCCCGCGCGGCCTGCTCCTCCAGCGCGTCCGCCAGCGCGGCGGGCGTCCGCGGCCACGGGGCGATCCCGGACGCCGCCAGGGTGGCCGCGTTGGCCCGGCCGTGCCCGGACAGCACCTCGTAGCTGACCGCCGGCACACCCGCCACCAGCGCCTCGGTCAGCGACAGCCCGCCGGCGTTGTGCACCAGCACGTCGGCCGCCGCCATCAGCCGCGGCACGTCGCTGCGCCAGCCGAGCGCCACCACGCCGGGGACGGCGGCGACCCGGCGCCGCAGCCGCTCGTTGCGGCCGCACAGCACCACCGAGGTGGTGTGCCGGGCCGCCCCCATGGCGCGGACGCTGGCCATCACGTCGCCCAGGCCCAGCGAACCGGTCATCAGCAGCGCCATCCGGTGCCCCTCGGGCACGCCGAGCTCCTCGCGCACCGCGGCACGGTCCGCCGGGTGGGCGGGCTCGCCGAAGGCGGCCGGTGCCAGCGGCCCGGCGGCCGCCATCGGCACCCGGTAGCGCTCGGTGCCCTCGGCCGCCGTCGCCTCGGTGACCGTCAGATGCGCGTCCAGCCGCGGGTGCACCCACAGCCAGTGCGGGGCCGGGTCGGTCAGGTAGCACACCGCGGGCACCGCGAGGCCGCCGTCCTCCTTGAGCATCCCGAGGGTCTGCGCGGCGAACGGGAACGTGGTGACCACCACGTCGTATCCCTCGGCCATCCAGCGGGTCACCGGGCCGCGGGCCAGCCGGCAGCAGTGCATGGCCAGCCGGCGCACCCCGGAGGCGTTCTCGTTGGTGCGGAACAGCCAGTCGAAGACGCCCGGCGCGTGGCTGGCGCTGAAGGTGTAGCCGTCGCGCAGGATCCGCCGGTGCGGGCCGGGCAGCGCGTCGAGGAAGTCGCGGAAGTCGGCCCGCACCCCGCGTGCCTCCAGACGGCGTACCAGCTCGTGCGCGGCGCCGTCGTGTCCCGCGCCGACGCTCCCGGAGATCACCAGGGCGCGCAGCGGGGTCTGCGGGCCGGCCGGCTGGTGCGGTCCCGGCTCGGCGGGGCGGGCGGGCGGCGCGGAGCGCTGGAGCGGCAGGCGCGCGGTCCGCTGGGCCACGAGGCGGGCACGGGTGGCAAGACGCATCGGGACGGTTCCTCCAGGGCGCGGTGTGGGGGGCGCCGCCGGGCGGGTGGGGGACGGGTGGCGAATCGGCGGCCCGCGACACCCTTGTCCGGGAACGGTCCCCTGCCGGTGTCGCCCGGCCAACGAAACCCGCAACAGTGGGCGAAGGGCGGCGACCACCGCGCCCGCGCACCGGGGCAATTCCCCCCGAAGCGGGGGCTCAGCGCCGCCCGCGGCACCTCCGGCCCCGCCCGCGGCGCCCGCGCAGCCGGCCACGGCACTCCGCGATCCCGTCCACCAGCAGCGACAGGCCCGTCCCGACCAGCCACACGTCCTTGGCCAGCCCGATGCCCTGCTCGGTGGGGCGCAGCGAGTGCTCCCGGCGCATGCCGGGGGTGCGCAGATACAGCCCCAGGGTGCCCAGGCCGAAGGCGGTCAGCCCGGCCCCGGCCGGCGCCGCCGGGAACACCGGCACGGCCAGCGCGGTGCCCAGCGCGATCTCCCCGCCCGCCAGCAGCCGCACGAACCGGCGCGGCGGCATCCCCGCGAGGAACGGGTAGGTGGCGGCGGCGAAGCCGTGCAGCTGCTCGGCGGTCGTGTCGTCCGCGTTCCACTTGGACAGCCCGGAGTTGAGGAAGAAGGCGCCCATCGGCAGCCTGAGCGGCAGTTGGCGGCACACGGCCCGCGGGTTCATATGCCCTCCTTATCCGTGGTATGCCCGGTTCCGCCCCTCACGATATGGGCACCCGCGCACCCCCGCACGGCGGGCTGCTACGCCGTGAGCTCCGCGGTCTCGTACAGGTGGATGATCTCGTCGACCGACAGCCCCTTGGTCTCCGGCAGGAAACGGAAGATGAAGACGATGGCGGCCAGGCACAGCGCCGTGAAGCACACCAGCACCCACCCCAGGCCGATGCCGCTCTCCCACACCGGGAAGACCTCCACCAGGGCGAAGTTCGCCAGCCAGTCGACGGTCGCCCCGGTGGCCGCGGCGCGCCCGCGCACCGCCGTCGGGAAGGACTCGCCCTGGATCAGCCAGCCGGTGCCGCCGACCCCCACGGCGAACGACGCGATGAACAGGTCCAGGCCGATCATCACCAGCACGATCTGCGCGGTGCCGGACAGGAACCCCAGGCCCGCGGCGGCCACCAGGGCCGAGACCGCCATGCCGGTGTAGCCGCCCATGGACAGGCGGCGCCGGCCGTGGCGGTCGATCCACCGGAAGCCGAGGTAGGTGGCGGCCACGTTGACCGCCGACATGATCGCGGTGACCTCGACGCCCGCGGTGGCCGCGTCCACCTTGGAGCCGCCACCCTGGAACAGTGGGGCCAGCAGGTGCGGGCCGTAGTACAGCGGCACGTTGATGCCGGTGATCTGCTGGAAGACGAAGAAGGTGCACACCACGGCGAGCGCCCGCTTGACGCCCCGCGTCCAGGGGGAGCCCTGCCCGGCGCCGGTGCGCTCCTGCTCGGCGGCGGTGAGCCGCGCGGCGGTGCGCTCCACCTCCTCCACCGTCACCTCCACGCCCAGCTGGGCCAGGGCGCGCCGGACGTCGGAGTGGCGGCCCTTGGACAGCAGCCAGCGCGGGGATTCCGGCATCCGGGTGCGCAGCAGCAGTCCGACGAACGCCGGAAGCGCGCCGAGCCCGAAGATCAGCCGCCAGTCCAGGCCGTAGGCGCTGCCCGGTGCCGTCTTCAGGATGACCAGGGCGACCAGGTACGACACCAGGATGCCCACCGTGATCATCCACTGCTGGAGCAGGCTGAGCGCGCCGCGCCGCTCGCGGGGCGCGTACTCGGCGATGTAGGCGGTCGCGATGGCCGAGTCGGCGCCGATCGCCAGGCCGATCAGGGTACGGGCGCTCAGCAGCACCCAGGCGTGCCAGCTGACGGCGGACAGCAGCGCGCCGACGGTGTAGATGCCGGCGTCCGCGATCAGCAGCGACTTTCGGCCGAAGCGGTCGGTCAGCGGCCCGGCGAGCATCGCGCCCACCGCGGCGCCGATCGAGGTGCCGGCGACCAGGTAGCCGAGGGCGAACCCGCTGAGGTCGTACGGTACGAAGTTGAGTGCCGAGCCGATGTTGGCGGTGTCGTAGCCGAACAGGAAGCCGCCGATGGTCGCGAGCAGTGTCAGGGACCAGTAGAACGTCGTAGGGGCCCGCTGGTCGAGCGCGGCCAGGACGCCCAGCTCGTGTTCGGGGTCTCGCTCGGGATTTCGCTCGGGGTTCACACTCACGGCGGCGCAGCTCCCATGGACCGGGGGTTCCAGACAGGCGGAGTCTGCCCATTCTGCGCCAGCCCAGTGGGCAAATCGCCCCTTACGCGCGGGTGCGCCGCGCCGCGGACGCCTCCTGACGCCCGTTCAGCTCCGCCTGCCGGCCGTCCTGCGGCGCGGCGTCCGCCCCGGCCCTCCGCGGCGGGCGGCTGCCCAGCCACCCGGCCAGGAAGCCGAACGGCACCGACACCAGCCCGGGGATCTGCAACGGGAACCAGCGGAAGTCATGGCTGGGGAACAGCGCGGCCGGGCCGCCGGAGACCGCCGGGGAGAACGCCATCAGCACCACCACGCAGGCGGTGCCGCCGATCAGGGTGGCCAGCAGTCCGCGGCGGGTGAAGCCGGACCAGAACAGGCTGTAGACCATCGCCGGGGCGATCGCGGAGGCGCCGATGCAGAACCCGAGGGTGATGAGCACCTGGAGGTTCCAGCCGCGCACCAGCACGGCCAGGCCGATGGCGGGCAGGCCGACGCCGAGTGTGGCCCAGCGCGCCACGCCCATCTCGGCGCGCTCCACGGGCGTGCGGCGGCGCACCACGCCCGCGTAGACGTCATGGGCGAGCGAGGTGGCCGCGGCCAGCGTCAGCCCGGCCACGGACGCCAGCAGCGTCATGAAGACGGCTCCGCCGACGGCGGCGTGCAGGACGGCGGCGCCGAACGGGGAGTAGCCGGCGCCCAGCGCGCGGGAGAGCTTCAGCACCGAGGCGCTGCCCTGCGGGTCCCCGGCGAGGATCAGCTGCCGGCCGACCAGCGCGGCGGCGGCGACCCCCATCAGCGTCAGGCACAGGGCCACCACCGCCGTCGAGCCGACCGCCCAGGACATCGAGCGGCGCATCCCCGGCGCGTGCGCCCCGGCGTTCATGCGCATGGTGACGTGCGGCAGCCAGGCGGCGCCGAGCACGACGCTCAGCTGGAGGCTGATGAAGTCCAGCCGGCCGGCGATGCCGCGGCCGAGCTCCAGGCCCTGGTGGACGTAACCGGTGCCGGCGCCCGACCCGGCCTCGGCGGCGTCCAGCAGCGCGCCGGTGCTCCAGCCGAAGTGGGCGAGGATCAGCAGGCTGATGGCCAGACAGGCGCCCAGCAGCATCAGCATCTTGATGATCTGCACCAGCGCGGTGCCCTTCATCCCGCCGACCGCCGCGTAGGCGATCATCAGGATCCCGACGACGCAGATGGCCGCCGCCTTGGCGCCGTCCTCGTCGACGCCCAGGATGAACGTGACCACCGAGCCGGCCACCGACAACTGCACCAGCAGGAACGGCAGCAGCGCGGCGAGCGTGACCGCGGCCGCCGCGGTGCGCACCCGGCGGCCCGGCATCCGGCGCGCCAGGACGTCCCCGAGGGTGAACCGCCCCGCGCGGCGCAGGGGTTCGGCCCACAGCGACATCATCAGCAGCAGGGACAGGACGGTGCTCAGCAGCAGCACCAGCCCGTCGTAGCCGCTGAGCGCCACCACCCCGGAGGCGCTCAGCACGGTGGCCGCCGAGATGTAGTCGCCCGCGATGGCCAGGCCGTTGGTGAGCGGGGTCAGCGTGCGGTACCCGGTGTAGAAGTCGGCCAGGTCGTCGGGGTCCGCGCCGGTCAGGATGCACAACAGCATGGCCAGGGTGGCCAGTACGGAGAAGATGACGACCGCGGCGGTCTGGGCGGAGGGAGCGATGGTCACCGCCGCGCCTCCCCGGTCTCGCCGCCGTCCTCCTCCAGGGCGGGCGCGTCCAGTGGGGCGCTGTGCGGTGCCCACGCCGCGTAGCAGAGGAATCCGGCCAATTGCAGCAGCCCGAGGACGGCCCCGACGTCGAGCCCGCCGGCCACCGGGGCGTTCATCAGCGCGGGGACGAACGCGGACAGCAGGACATAGGGGATGAAGCCGCCGAGCGCGGCCAGCCCTGGAGCCCGCACGAGCAGGTCGTAGAGCACGTCGGGCAGGGTCGCGGAGGCCAGGCGGCGGTGCAGTCTGCGGGGGAGGGTGGAGTGCGCCAGCCGGTCGTACAGGCCCGCGGGAACGAGGATGTGCAGCAGCCGCCCGCCGGGTGTCTCGGGGCCGAACGCCCGCACCACCAGCGGGTATGTGACGCGCACGAACCGCAGGTACAGCGTACGGGCGACCGCGTCGCGGGGGCCGGGCGCGCTGCCTGCGCGCCGTACGGCCCGGTGGCGTCCGCGTGGGTGCGGGGACAGGAGCGTGTCGAGGTAGCTCATCGCGCGACCTCCCGTACGGGGTGCGGCGGAGGCAGGGGCGCCAGTCTGCCTCCTGGACTACGGGAGGGTGGCGGAAAAGGTTCACCTTCACATTTCATTTACCGCTTCTTTACTGAAAGGTCTTACCGGTGATCGGGGTGCCCGGGGCGTCGAAAGGTCCAGACCGCATTCCCCCTGGATTTCTCCCGTGTTCCTCCCTATGTCCGGGGAATCCCCGTCGAATCCGCCCGACTGTGGGTGCGCTTCGCGCCGTCTGTGGATGACAAGGGGGCTAAAAGTCCCAAATATTCCCCTATGTGGGGCACGGCACGGGCGCGATCAGGGAAAACCGTCATCCCATTGATATGTACTCGCGCTTCCGGTTAGCATCCGCGGTACTTCGAGGCAACGCCTCGGAGCGGCGGCAACAAGGTTTTTCCCTGTTACCGTCGGTATTACTCACGAGCTCCACAAACGCGATTGCCAGTTCCGGCATGCCGCGGCGGCGTCGGTGCCGCATCCGGTCCCACGGGTGCGGCCCGCCGGCCGCCACGGGCCGTCCATGCCGGACACCGCAGTCGAACCACACCTGCGCACGCCAGCAGGTGGCGCCGGCCGCGTCGCGCACGCCGTGGCCCGCCGCGCCGCACTGTCCCCCACTGTTCAGGAGCGTGTTGCCATGTCCGCACACCATCCATGCGGTGTCCCCAGGGCCTCGGTCGTGGGGGCACCCCTCCCCGCCCGCGTCACGAACGCGCCGGAACGCGTCGTGGTGCCGTTCGCGGCACGGGGAGGCCGAGCCGCCGCGTCCCGCGGCGCCGAAGGCCAACTGGCCTGTATCCTCAAGGCGGTTGGTCACGGCCCACGGCCGGCCGCGCCACCCGCGAGCAGACCGGCCGCGGCGACGGCCGAGGTGCTGCCGCTCCGTGCGAGCCTGCGCCTGATGGACCGTCAGCCTTGCCAACCGGCGTTCGACGCACCACCGGTGAGCCGTGAACGGCGCGCCGGCGCCGCGGTGAGCGGCTGGTGAGGGACGCCGCCATGCGACACCTGCACCGGCGGTCGGTGATACGACCGCGCATCCACGCCCAGGCGACCGAGGAGTCCGCGCCGCGCCGCGCCGTCCAGCTGCTGCGCCACCGCCCACCGGCGGACACCCCCGGCGAGAGCCTGGTGGGCCGGCTGTACCGGGAACACGCCTCGGCACTCCACCGCTACGTCCTCACCCTGACCGGCGGCGACTCCCACTGGGCGGAGGACGTCGTCCAGGAGACGCTGGTACGGGCCTGGCGCCACGCGGAGAACCTCGCGGACGGCACCGCCAGCCTGCGTCCCTGGCTGGCCACGGTCGCCCGCCGCATCGTCATCGACGACTACCGCAGCCGGCGCGCCCGGCCGCAGGAGACCGGCGACAAGGCGCTCGAGACGCTCGCGGGACCCGACGAGCTGGACCGCGCCCTGTCCGCCATGACCATCGGCGACGCGCTGGCCACCCTGACGCCCGCCCACCGCGAGGCCATCGTCGAGTCGTACCTGGCCGGACGGACCATCCGCCAGGCCGCCGACGTGCTCGGCATCCCGCACGGCACCGCCAAGTCCCGGGTGCACTACGGGCTTCGGGCGCTGCGGCGCACCCTGGAGGAGCAGGGAGTCCGCGGCTGAGCCGAGCGCACCGGACTCCGTACGGCCGCCCCCACCCCCATCCGCGCGGGCATCCCCGCGCACACCGGCACAACGGCCGCCGGGAGCCGCGCGAACCGCGGCCGTACGGATCTCCGAACGCCTGCCCCGCGGACCACCCGGCACGGCCGGCTCAGTCGGGGACGGACACCAGCATGTGGCCGTCGAACGTCTTCACCTCGAACCGGGTGATGTCGCCCGGCGACATGGCGACGGCCCCCGGGATCGTCAGATCCCCCATGTACTTCGCCGTCCAGCTCGCCGCCACCTGACGCTCCCCGTCCCGCCCCACCGCGATCAGCGAACAGCTGGATCCCGGTGGGGCGTTGTGCAGCGCGAGGGTCAGGCGGCTGCCCCACTCCACGGCCTGCATCGAGACCGAGGCGCCCACCCCGGTGGAGTGGTCCACGGCCGAGACGACCCGGGTGGCCGCCGCCGCCGAGACCTGCTGCTGCGGCTCGATGGCCGCCCACGTCGCGCCGCCCCCGGCGAAGACGACGAGGGCGGCCGCGACGGCGAGCGCCAGGCGCCGCCGCCGGGACCGGCGCAGCCGTCCCCGGCGCTGCAGCCGGCCGAGCGCCGCGAAGCGCTCGTCGGCGGCGGGCGCGCCGGGCGGCGGCTGCCCCGGTGCGAAGGGTCCCGCCGCGAACGGCGGAGGGGCGGAGGGAGCCGGCACCGGCAGGCCGGGCGGGTCGGCCGGCGCCCAGCCGGAGACCACCGCCTCGGCCTCGGCCCGCGACAGCAGGCCGAGAACGCTCGGCATTCCCTCCATCTCCTGGTGCTCCCGCCGGCAGTCCGGGCAGCCGGCCAGATGCCGGCGCACCTCCCTGGACTCCTCGGCGGAAAGCGCACCCAGGACGAAGGCGCCGAGCGAGAGCCGCATGGGCTCGCAGCCCTCACCGATACCGGACGCCGTCATCGGGTCAGTCCTCGTTCCTCGCAGACCAACCGGAGCGCCCGCACGGCGTAGAACGCCCGTGACTTGACGGTTCCCGCCGGGATACCCAGTGCCTCCGCGGCCTCCGCGACCGTGCGCTCCCGGTAGTACAGCTCCAGGAGGACGGCGCGATGGTCGGGGGAGAGCATGGACAGGGCCTCGGCGAGCTGCCAGGACAGCAGGGCCCTGGCGAACGCCTCGTCGGGTTCGGGACCTGACGCGGGAAAAAGCACCAGCGGCTCCTCACCGACTTCGACGGGACGCGCCCGACGCATCCGTTCCTGGTCGATGACCAGGTTGCGCGCCACGGTACACAGCCAGCCCCGTGCCGAGCCACGGGCCGGGTCCAGAACGCCGAGACTCCGCCAGGCGCGGAGCATGGTCTCCTGGACCACGTCCTCCGCGCGCTGGCGGTCGCCCCGGGTCAGGCGCAGCACGTATCTGAGCAACGATCCGGCGTGTGTGGCGTACAGCGTCCGCAGGGCCTCATCGTCCTCGGCGGGTTCCGGCTCTCGTACGGCCGTCTGCTGTGCTGCCCTGGGGGACATCGTCCGGGGACCTCCGATGTCATCCGCGCGGAGCGGCGGCGAAGGTCGCGGCGGTGACCACGCCCTGGCCGTTGGTGGTGACGGTGACGGGGTTCTTCATCTTCAGCAGGTTCATGCAGCCGAGGTTGACGAAGGACTGCTGCAGCCGGTTGGCCAGGAAGGTGAAGAGGTTGTTCGCCATCGCCGGGGCCGGCGAGGTGACGTTCATGGTCAGCTTCATGTCCAGCTGGAGCCGCTTGCTCTGGACGGTGACCATGTTCCTGCAGTAGGTGGTGGGGTTGCCGCTCGCGGCGTTGCCCACCGGGGCCTGGTCGACGCCCGCCCGGTACAGGTTGGCCTTGGCGGTGCTCTGCTTGGCGTTCACCAGGACCATCGGGTCGTTGAGCGGGACGAGGGCGACCGGCGCGGCCTGGTGGGCCGCGGCCTGCAGCTCGTTGAGGGGCAGCGAGGTGGCCGGTGTGCCGTTGTTGCCCAGGTCCGGCGCGGTCATCGGGGTGCAGCCCAGCGCCTTGTCCACGAACTGGTCCAGCAGCAGGTTGTCGCTGGCGTTGGTGAGCGGGGCGTTGGCGGCCAGCTTGGCCGCGTTGGCCGCGTTGTTCTGGGCGGTACGGCCGCCCACCGACAGGTAGCTGCTGGTGACGTTGTCGCTCTGGTCCTGGTCGATCAGGCTGAAGTCACGCGTCGTGGGGCACGGCATGCCGTCGTTGGCCATCCCGAGGGCCGGGATGGCCAGCTGGCCCGCCGCGATGGCGGAGTTGGCGGCCTGGAAGAACGCCGGTGCGTTGCAGTAGGCGAACTGGCCGAAGACCGAACCCGCCGTGCCGTTGACGCACTTGCCCTGCGTCAGCGCGCCGTTCGCGCCCTGGGCCAGCGTCAGGTTGGTGCCGTTGAAGCCGAACCACAGGGCGACCACACCGCCCGCCGGCAGCTGCGGTACCACCGGCGCGGCCAGCGGCTGGGTGCCCTTGTCGACGACCAGCGGGTTGTACAGCGAGATCTTGCCGGTGGCCGGGTCGATGACGGCGCCCTGCACGAACGCCCCCTGGTTGGGGTTGGCCTCGTGGCAGGCGCCCATCGCCGGGTTGGTGGCGGTGAGCTGGTAGGGGGTGGCCAGGCCCTTGGCGGTCAGCGGGTTGGCGGGGACGATCAGCGTGCAGTTGGGGTTGGGGTTGGCGGCGGCGGCCTGCTGCTGGGTGGTTCCGGGGTTCTGCATGGGGTTCTGCGCGGTGCCCGAGGCACTCGGCTGCGGTGTGGCGGACGCCCCGGCCGCCGGCGTCTGGGCGGCGCCGGCGGTGGGGGAGGCGTCAGGGGAGGCCGAGGGGGCGGCCCCTGGCACCCGGTTCTGGTTCACGAGGTTGGCGGCGAACACCGTGCCGCCCACCCCGAAGAGCACCACCGACAGGCCCATCGTGACAAGGCTGAGTGTGGAGAAACGCCGTCGCCGTACGATCTGCCGCCACGATCGGTGCCTTCCGTTTCGAGGCCGTTGAGACACGTGTCCACTCCTGTCTCCGCACCGTGGGGGAAGGTGCGGGTACTACCTGGGAAGCAAGTTGCGGGTTCGGCGCGGCCGCCGTGGTGCCGGCCACCCCCGGGGGCGGCGGCTGCCCGGCGGCGCGCGGCCGGCGTCGGGCCGGCCGGGTCAGGCGGTCGCTCCCTTCGCCGAGACGAGGGAGGCGAAGACCACGACGTTGTCCGGATAGGTGTGGGTGGCGAGGTTCTTGGCGCCACCGCAGGTGATCAGGCGCAGTCCGGCGTGGTCGATGTTTCCGTACACCTCCTGGGTGGGAAATGCGGACTTGGGGTATTCGGCGACCTTGTCCACGGAGAACTCCGCGACACTGCCGTCCGCGCGGGTCACGTCCACACGGTCACCGGAGTGCAGGGTGGCGAGTTTCAGGAAGACGCCGTCGCCGAATTGGCCGACCGTGACATGCCCGAGAATGATCGAGGGGCCGAGCTCGCCGGGGGTCGGCGAATGCTCGTACCAGCCCGCCGGCGAGTCCTTCTCGATCGGCGGCACCTGCACCGTGTTGTCGGGATTCAGCCCGAGTTTCATCAGCGTCGTGTTCACCCCGATCGCGGGGACGGTGAGACGGACCGGCACCGAACGGGCCAGTGCCAGGCCACCGTTCGGCATCCGGGTGGCCGCCGGGGTGCCCGGCTGCGAGACGGGGTTCGCGGTCGTGCCTGCCACCTCGGGCGGTTGCGCGGACGCGGACTTCCACTGGGTGTAGCCGAGCGCGAGTCCGGCCGCGCCCACCACCACCATGAGCACCGTCACCAGGGTGGCCAGATGCCCCCCGACGCGTGACGGAGCCCGGGCGGCGGCGTGGCGGCTCAACGGCGGGCCCGGGCCCGGCGCCGCAGCATCAACCCGGCGATCCCGGCGCCGAACAGCACGCCGCCGGCCGCGCCCTCGGTGGCGTAGCCGCCGGGGATGACCGAGCTGGCCAGACCGGTGTTGGGCGCGCCGCTGGGCATCATGCCGACCTGCCCGGTGGTGGCCGTCGGGGTGACCGTCATGGTGCCGGTCCCGGCGCTCATGGTGGGCATCGCCGTCGTGGTCGGCATGGTCTTCATGGTGGGCTTCATGGTCGGGGTGACCATCGTCTTCATCGTGGTCCTGGTCTTGAGCACGATGGTGATCTGGACCTTGATGGTGGTGGCGCCGCAGCGGGCCGCGACGGTGACGGCGCCGGGGCGGACGTTCGCCGCGATGGTCGCCCAGCCGGCCCAGTTCATCGGGTTGGTGGACGTCATCGTGGCGGAACCGCCCTGCCCGGTCATCGCCTTGTACGCGTCGTGGTCACCCTTGGCGGCGAAGGCCGACGAGCCGACCCACTGCAGCATGCCGCCGTTGTTCGGGCAGGTGCCGGTGATGTGCACGATCTGGCCGGCGGTGGCCGTCGACGGGGAGACGAGCACCTGGCCCATTCCGACGCCGGCGAAGGCCGGAGCGGCACCGGCGAACAGGGCAGCTCCCGCTGCCGCTCCAACCGCTAGATGATGAATGCGCACGGGAAACTCTCCTCCAGGGAATTCCGCCGCCCGTCCCAACTCCGCTTCCGATTGCGGACCTTGGTCGCGGGCGGATGACGGTAGAGACACGTAACCGCCACGGGTCCGGTTCAACGCGGTGCCGTTCCCGCCGGGATCCGCGCATTCACCTGCGGATTCACCGGTCCGAATCACCGGGGAATCGGCCGGTGATATACCGCGCGAACGGCGTTGAGGCGGCCAAGCGGGTCGTGGGCGGGCGTTCTTTCCCAATGCGTCACATCGTGCGCGCGCCGTGAAGTCCCACCGTCCGTCCCCGGAGGGGGAGTTGCGGCCCGGATGCCCCAATCCTGCGGATCAGGACGAATCATCCGCGTGTGGCCGGGCAGGTGCCCCTGTGACAGCGTGGAAGATCACCATGGGAGGAACGAGAGATGTCGAAGGTCGAGGAATCCATCACGGTCGACGTCCCCGTCACCACCGCCTACAACCAGTGGACCCAGTTCGAGAGCTTCCCGCACTTCATGGAGGGCGTGGAGCGGGTCGAGCAGGTCTCGGACACGCTGACCCACTGGAAGGCCAAGGTGGCCGGCCAGGAGCGGGAGTTCGACGCCCAGATCACCGAGCAGCACCCCGACGAGCGCGTCGCCTGGCGAAGCCTGGAGGGGCCGCGGCAGGCCGGCGTGGTCACCTTCCACCGCCTGTCGGACGGGCATGCCAAGGTGATGCTGCAGCTGGACTACGAGCCCGAGGGCGTGGTCGAGAAGACCGGTGACGCCATGGGCCTGGTCCGCCGCAGGGTGAAGGGCGACCTGGAGCGCTTCAAGGAGTACATCGAGTCCCGCGGTGCCGAGACCGGTGCCTGGCGCGGCGAGGTGTGAGACCCGCCGTCGCGGGCGCACCGATCGTGTGACATGCCGCTGCCGCCGGCCCCGGGAGGGGGCCGGCGGCAGCGGCACGCCTGTACGGTGCCCGGGGCTCAGCCCTGGGACTTCACCTCGATGCGGCGGGGTCTGGCCGCCTGCGCCTTGGGGACGGTCACCGTCAGCAGGCCCTGGGAGAGGTCGGCGGTGATCTCCTCCGGCTTGATCTCGCCGGGCAGCAGCGCCCGGTACTCGAAGCGGCCCGAGCGCCGGGTGGAGCGGCGCAGGACGCCCTTGTGCTCCGGTTCCCCGAGCTCACCGGTGATGATCAGCTCCCGGTCGCTCATCTCGACGTCGATGTCCTCGCCCCGGACACCCGGCACCTCCACCTCGATCACGAAGGCGTCGTCGGTCTCCGAGATGTCGGCCAGGGGCACCCAGCCGACCCCCTCGGCCATCGGCGCCGACTCCAGCAGCCGGCTCATGCGGTCGAAGAGCTCCTCGACGTCGCTCATCGGGGCGCGCCAGCCGGGGAACGTGCGCTCCATCATCCGGCCGGGCCGGTGTCGTACGGGCAGGGTCATCGGGACGGTCCTCCACTCGCGGGCGTTTCCGGCATAACGGAACACTCCCATCGTCGGACCGCGGGCCGCGGGCCGCATGCCCGGAGCGTCCGGCCGGGCGGCCCGCCGCCGGGCCCTCGCCGGACGCGGGGCAGGGGGCGGCCCCGGCCGCCCCGGAGGGGCCCAGCAGTCCCCGGGCCCGCATCAGCTCCATCACACCCGACAGCACGTCGCCACGGGGAAGTACGTCCTGCGGGCCCTCGTCCGCGCCGGTGCCGGCCTGCATCGCGAAGCCACCTTCTTCCGTCGGGTGATCGCCGCTCCAACCGCGCGACGGGCGGAAGCGTCACCGCGGACGCCGCCACCCGGGCGAGCGCGGGCCACCGGCGGCACGCCCCCGCCGCGGGCCGGACGCTCACTCTGTTCGGAGCTCTTAGGACCGGGCCGAGCGGGCAGCAGTCCCGAGGGGACCGGCCCACGCGCCGGGACGCGGCCGTACCGGACGCCCCGTACGGCGCGAGGCCGCGGGGGAGCCCGATCGGAGTCGAGCGAGAGGTTCCATCGTGAGCGGACCACGTCCAGCGGACGGCTTCCCGGGCGCCGGCCGCCCGTCCCCCGAGCGCGCCGGGCCGGCCCCGCGCACCGGGGCGGCGCGGCCTTCCGGGGGCGACCGGGGCGAGGACCGCCGGCGGTGGCGGGCGCTCGCCGTCGCCCTGGTCGCCGCCTTCATGACGCTGCTGGACGTCAGCATCGTCAACGTGGCGCTGCCCGCCATCCGCACCGGCCTGCACACCAGCGAGAGCGCGCTGCAGTGGGTGGTCTCCGGCTACGCCCTCACCTTCGGGCTGGCCCTGGTCCCGGCGGGCCGGCTCGGTGACGCGCGCAGCAGGCGTGCCGTCTTCATGGCCGGGCTGGTGATGTTCACCGCCGCGAGCGCCCTGGTCGGCGCGGCGCAGAACGAGGGCTGGCTGGTCGGCTCCCGGCTGCTGCAGGGAGTGGCGGGCGGTGTGCTGATGCCGCAGGTCTCCGGCTTCATCCAGCAGCTGTTCAGCGGCGCGGAGCGGGGCCGGGCGTTCGGGATCCTGGGTGCCACGGTGGGGCTGTCCACCGCGATCGGGCCGCTGCTGGGCGGGCTGCTGATCCAGGGGTTCGGTGCCCAGGAGGGCTGGCGCTGGGTCTTCTACGTGAACCTGCCGATCGGTCTGGCCGCCCTGCCCGTCGCCTACCGGCTGCTGCCCGCGCCGGGCGCCCGGGCCGCCCCGGAGCCGGGCGGGGGGCGCCGGCGTGGCGATCTCGATCCGTTCGGGGTGGCGCTGCTGGGAGCCGGAACGGTTCTGCTGCTGCTGCCCTTCGTCCAGCAGCAGCAGTGGCACAGCGCCGGCAAGTGGCTGCTGCTGCCGGTCGCCGCGATTCTGCTGGCCCTCTTCGCCGGCTGGGAGCGCCGCTACGCCGGGCGCCGGGAGCCGCTGGTCGACATGCGGCTGTTCCGGATCCGCTCGTACTCGCTGGGCGTGCTGCTGTCCCTGGTGTACTTCGCGGGGTTCACCGCGATCTTCTTCATCTTCACCCTCTACCTGCAGATCGGGCTGCACTACAGCGCGCTGAGCGCGGGGCTGTCGATCACGCCGTTCGCGCTGGGGTCCGGCGTCGCGGCGGCGGCCGGTGGCCGGATGGTGAGCCGGTTCGGCCGGCCGCTGGTGGCCGTCGGGCTGGTCATGGTGGTGCTGGGGCTGACCGGTTCCGCGGTCGCCGTCCACTACGCCTCCGGGGCGCACATCGGGGCGATCACCGTGGGGCCGCTGCTGCTCGCCGGGATCGGCAGCGGCCTGGTGATCGCGCCCAACCAGGCGCTGACGCTGAGCGAGGTGCCGGTGGCGCGGGCCGGCAGCGCGGGCGGTGTGCTCCAGACCGGTCAGCGCATCGGCGCGGCGGTGGGCATCGCGGCCGTCGGCTCGGTCTTCTTCGCCCGGACCACGGCCCATCCCGGCGACTGGGCCGGAGCGTTCCAGCGCGGCGTGGCGGTGGCGGACGCCTTCGTGGTGCTGTCGCTGGTCGTGGCGCTGGCCGACGTCTTCGTGCGGCGCGAGCACGAGGCCGGGGCGCGGCCGCGGCCCGAACCGCGCTGAACGGCGGCGGCCCCGGGCCGCACCGCCGTCGCGGGTTCGGTCCGGGGCCGGGGGAGTGGCCGGGGGAAACGGCTCAGGAGCCGATCACATGGGCCCGGTGGTGGTGCCGGGTCCCGCCGTGGCCGGTCCGGTGGCCGTGGCCTTCCGCCTTGCCCTTCTCCGTCCTGTTGCCGTCGCGCCCGCCGCGGTCGCCCTCGCCGCCCTTGTCCGGGCCGCCCTCCTCGTCGTTGGCCGGCACCAGCCGGGTCTGGTCCAGCGCGGGACGCAGTCCCCTGGCCAGTTCGACGGCGTCGCCGACGGCCCAGTAGTGCAGGAAGAAGATCCGCGGGTGCTCGTCCAGCATGTGGTTGTGCAGCTCGACGAGGGTGATGTGGCCCCGGCGCAGGGCGCGGATGGCGCGCTGCACCTCGTCGGCGGTCACCAGCAGGTCGCCGTTGATGGCCGCGCGGCCGTGGCCGAGGTCCTGGAACTTGATGACGGTGCTGACGCCCATCTCCGGCGGGATGATGTGCCCGTGGGAGATGATCTTCTCCTGCCGGGGGAGGAAGAACTTGTATGTCTTGCCCTCGGCCATGCCCGGGCGGCCCAGCGCCGCGTCGATGGCGTCGGTGTCCAGCCTCGGGCGGATCTTCCGGGGCGGTTCGAGCGAGGCGATGCGCGGTGTGGCGGTGAACGACAGCACATAGCGCAGCTTCCGCGTCAGGATCACCGGGTTGCCCATCGCCTCGAAGTGGGTCCACCAGATCGACGGCTTCTGCTCCGGCAGGTGCTTGTGGAGGGCGGTCTGGTGGATGCCGACGCGCTGCAGGGCGTCGGTGACCCTGGGCAGTTCGCGGTCGGTGAGCACCATGTCGCCCATCAGCATCGTGCTGCCGTCGCAGTACCGGGCGAACGCCGCGTCGCCGCTGAGCGCCAGGGACCAGGCGATGTGCACGCCGTGGCTGACCACCTTCAGATCGCGGCGGGGCAGCGGGAAGCGCCAGACCCGGTGGTTGGTGAGCGTCCCGGGATGTCCGGGCCCGATCGCCCGGGCCACGCGGCGCCAGTCCCTCTCCTGGGTCAGCACCGGGTGCGGTATTCGGCCGCAGTACGACCTGGAGTGGTGGGCGGCGTCGTCGCCCTTGGCGTAACCGGCCGGGTGGGCGCCGGCCGGGGCGCCGCATCCGGTCGCGGCCAGGGTGAGCGCGGAGGCGACGAGCGCGACCAGTGCACCTCGCGGTGCGCCAGTGGGTCTGCCTTGGAGAACGGCAGTCATGGGAGTCCTCTCTGTCAGGCCGTCCGAGTCGCCGGCTCCTTCACACTCCCCGGTGTGATGACCTGATGTATCGGGTTGATCGGCTACTCCACTCGTCTGGACCAGCCGGCCGCCGGGCCCCGCCACGGCGGCAGCCGGGCCCGCCCGACCGCCGCACGGCCACCGGGCGGGACAGCGGCCCGTTCAGTGCACCGTCACCCAGTCCAGCGTCCGCTCCACGGCCTTCTTCCAGCCCGCGTAGCCCTCCGCGCGCCGCCGGTCGTCCCACTCGGGCTCCCAGCGCCTCGACTCCTGCCAGTGCGAGCGCAGTTCGTCGGTGTCGCGCCAGAAGCCCACCGCGAGACCGGCGGCGTAGGCGGCGCCCAGCGCGGTGGTCTCGGCGACGACCGGGCGGCTGACCGGCACCCCGAGCACGTCCGCCTGGATCTGCATGCACAGGTCGTTGACGGTCACCCCGCCGTCCACCTTCAGCACGTCCAGATGGACGCCGGAGTCCTGCTCCATGGCCTCCACCACGTCCCGGCTCTGGTAGCAGATGGCCTCCAGGGTGGCGCGGGCCAGATGCCCGCCGGTGTTGAAGCGGGCCAGGCCGACGATCGCCCCGCGCGCGTCGGAGCGCCAGTACGGGGCGAACAGCCCGGAGAACGCCGGGACGAAGTAGATCCCGCCGTTGTCCGGCACGGTGCGGGCCAGTTGCTCGCTCTCCGCCGCGTCCCGGATGATCTTCAGCTGGTCCCGCAGCCACTGCACCGCCGAGCCGGTCACCGCGATCGAGCCCTCCAGCGCGTACACCGCGGGAGCGTCGCCGAACCGGTACGCCACCGTGCTCAGCAGGCCGTGCCGGGACCGCACCAGCTCGGTGCCGGTGTTGAGCACCAGGAAGTTCCCGGTGCCGTAGGTGTTCTTCGCCTCGCCGGGTGCGAAGCAGACCTGCCCGACCGTCGCCGCCTGCTGGTCGCCGAGCATCCCGGTGACGGGCACGGCGGTGCGCAGCGGCCGGGTGGTGCGGGTGCGCCCGTAGGCGTCCGGATGGGACGAGGGGTTGATCGCCGGGAGCATCGCCCGTGGCACCCCGAACAGCTCCAGCAGCTCGTCGTCCCAGTCCAGGGTCTCCAGGTCCATCAGCATGGTGCGGCTGGCGTTGGTGACGTCGGTGGCGTGCACCCCGCCGTTCGGGCCGCCGGTGAGGTTCCACAGCACCCACGCGTCGGTGTTGCCGAAGAGGGCGTGCCCCTGCTCGGCGGCCCGGCGCACCCCGTCGACGTTGTCCAGGATCCACTTCAGCTTGCCGCCGGAGAAGTAGGTGGCCGGCGGCAGCCCGGCCCTGCGGCGGATCGTCTCGCCGTGGCCCTCGCGCTCCAGCGCGGCGGCGATGGAGTCGGTGCGGGTGTCCTGCCAGACGATGGCGTTGCAGTACGGCTGGCCGGTGCGCGGATCCCACACCACGGTGGTCTCGCGCTGGTTGGTGATGCCGATGGCGGCCAGGTCGGCGGGGGCGAGGCCGCTGCGCCGCACGGCGTTCTGCATCACCGAGTTGGTGCGTTCCCAGATCTCCACCGGGTCGTGCTCGACCCAGCCGGGGCGCGGCATGATCTGGGTGTGTTCCAGCTGGTACTTCGCCACCTCGGTGCCGTCGTGGTCGAAGATCATGAAACGGGTGCTGGTGGTGCCCTGGTCCACCGCCCCGACGAAGTCGGGCATCTCTCGCCGCCTCTCTCGATCCCCCGTGCGGACCGCAGGTCCCAGTGCCGTGTCTGCCGGGGTCTGCCCGTCAGGGAGCGGCGTCCGGTGCGGTGACTCGCAAGGCGCCGGATCGGCCTCGTACTGGGCGTACTCGGTCGATTCGGCACCACAGCGAGGTGCCGTGCCGGGCGTCGCGACGGGGCAGACCCCGGCTGATGCGGCACTAGACCTCCGGCATGCGGCCGACCTCCTGCTGGCCGGGGACGGGCAGGAAGCGGGCGATCGCGCTCTGGTAGACGCCCGCGCCGATCAGCCCGCCGATCAGCGGCCCGACGATGGGCACCCACCAGTAGTAGCCGCCGTACTGGTCCCGCCAGGCCCCGTGGTATCCGGTCAGGAAGCTCGCCAGCCGGGGGCCGAAGTCGCGGGCCGGGTTGATCGCGTATCCGGCGTCGGTGCCCCACGCCATGCCGATCGCCACCACGATCAGGCCGATGATCAGCGGGGCGAGGTTGGCCTTCGGCGGGGTGTTGAGCACGTCGATGACCGCGAAGACCAGCAGGATCAGGATCCCGGTGCCGATGATCTGGTCGCGCAGCGCGCCCCATTCGCTGACCGGGAAGGTGCCGTTGCCGGGCAGGGTGGAGAAGACGATCTGCGTCTTGGTGGTGTGGTGCGGGTCCGCCATCGCCAGGACCTCGGTGTAGTTCCACCGCACCAGCAGGGCCGCCACGAAGGCGCCCGCGGTCTGCGCGACGGCGTACGGCGCGACCTTGGACCACGGGAAGTCCTTGAAGACGGCGAGCGACACCGTGACCGCCGGGTTGATGTGGGCACCGCTGAGCCGGGCCGCGATGTACACGCCGAACGTGACGCCGAGACCCCACCCCCAGGCGATGCTGTCGTGCCCGCCGAGATTCGCCGCCACCACCTGGGCCACCGAGCCGCAGCCGAACAGGATGAGGACGCCGGTGCCGACGAACTCCGCCGCCAGCTCGCCCATCAGGCCCGACCTGCGGGCGGGGCCCGTTCCGCGGGCCGGTTCTCCCTCATAGCGCTCGCTCATGTCGCTTTGGTCTCCTCCCGGCCGAGCCTGGGGTTCCCCGCCATCGTGGGCGTGGGCCCCGGGGAGCGCCCGCCGGGCACGGCCGTCCGGGTGGGCACCGGGCGGCTCCCGGGTGGCCCGCCGGGCCGCTCCCTGAGTTGAGCGGGGAGCCGCATGGGGTTTACCTGGAGATACCGGCAGTCGAGTGACGGAGTCGACCCGCGGCCCGCTGCACCGGGCGAAGGAGCCGGTGCCCGCGGCCCGGCACCTGACGGCTGTCCCCATCCGGAACTCTCCTCCCCGGAGGTGGTGCAGATGAAGGCCGTCGTGTACGAGAAGCCCTTCTCGGTGGTGGTCAGGGAGGTCGACGATCCACGGATCCAGCACCCGAACGACGTGCTGGTCCGGGTGACGTCATCGGCGATCTGCGGTTCGGACCTGCACATGTACGAGGGCCGCACGGCAGCCGAGGCGGGGATCGTCTTCGGGCACGAGAACCTCGGCGTCATCGAGGAGACCGGCCCCGGCGTGACGTCCCTGAAGAAGGGCGACCGGGTCGTCATGCCGTTCAACGTGGCCTGCGGGTTCTGCAAGAACTGCCTGGCCGGGAAGACCGGCTTCTGCCTGACGGTGAACCCCGGCTTCGCCGGCGGCGCCTACGGCTATGTGGCGATGGGCCCCTACACGGGCGGGCAGGCCGAACGCCTGCGGGTGCCCTACGCCGACTTCAACTGCCTCAAACTGCCGCCCGGCGAGCAGTTCGAGACCGACTTCGTGCTGCTCGCGGACATCTTCCCGACCGGCTACCACGGCTGCGAGCTGGCCGAGGTCTCCCCGGGCGAGAGCGTGACCGTCTACGGCGCCGGGCCGGTCGGCCTGATGGCCGCGTACTCCGCGCTGCTGCGCGGGGCCGCCCGGGTCTTCGTCGTCGACCGGGTGCCCGAGCGCCTGGCGAAGGCGGAGCAGATCGGCGCCATCCCGATCGACTTCACCAAGGGCGACCCGGTCGCGCAGATCAAGGAGCAGACCGACGGCGAGGGCACCGACAAGGGCGTGGACGCGGTCGGCTACCAGGCGGCGGCCCACGAGGAGCCCAGCCACGAGGAACCGGCCGTGGTGCTCAACTCGCTGATCGAGACGGTCCGGCCGACCGGCATGCTCGGCGTCCCCGGCCTGTACGTGCCCTCCGACCCGGGCGCGCCCGACGAGCACGCCAGGCACGGGCAGCTGCTGGTCTCGGTCGGCCGCATGTTCGAGAAGGGGCAGCGGATCGGCACCGGGCAGTGCAACGTCAAGCGGTACAACCGCCAGCTGCGCGACATGATCATCGCGGGCCGGGCCAAGCCCAGCTTCGTGGTCTCGCACGAGCTGCCGCTCGACCAGGCGCCGATGGCGTACGACAAGTTCGACAAGCGCATCGAGGGCTTCACCAAGGTGGTGCTCCACCCGGCCATGGGCTGAGCGGGCCGGGAGCGCGCCGGGGGCGGGAAGCCGCCGCGGTCCTTGCGTGCGCCGCGGTC
>JBEHXI010000012.1:0-50669 GCA_048498775.1 Actinomycetota bacterium
CGCCGGGTGGGCGACACCACCGGCTTCGCCCCGTCCGGCCGGGGCCTTCCGGGCGGAACGCTCCGCCCGGCAGGCCCCCGTGGGCCGCCGCGTCAGACCGCGGTGAGCGGCACCTGCACGGTGCGCACCTCGCCGTCGCCCAGGTGCAGCAGGCCGCGCCCGGGCTGGATGGCGTTGCCGATCTGGCTGCGCTGCAGGCGCACGCCCATCAGCTCGCCGTCCGACATGTTCTGCGGGGAGAGCAGCAGGCCGCGGCGGGCCTTCTTCATCTCCACCTGCCAGCCGGAGAAGCCGCCGCACACGTCGTCGGCGTCACCGGCGATCACGATGCCGATGTCCTTGCCGGCCGAGCGGCGCACCACCGAGGCGAGCACGTCGCCGGCGTCGCACTGCCGCAGCAGCTCGGCGTCGTCCACGACGATGACGGTGGGGCCCTGGACCCGGTCCAGCGCCTCGCGCAGCTCGTCCGAGGTGATGTTCTCGCCGGTGAAGTAGCCGATCACACCGGGGGCGTTCTTCAGGCGGCGCAGCGGCGACTGGCGGCGCGGCGCGGCCACGATCACCTGGGAGCCCATCGTCATCAGCGAGCGCGTCATGGTCAGCAGCGCGGTGCTGCGGCCGGAGCGCGGCGGGCCGGCGATGACGAACGCCGGGTTCCCGGTGGCCAGGTTCGGGCCGAGCGCCACCAGTTGGTCGCCGCCGACCGCGGCCATCGCCCACATGGTGCTGCCGGTGTCCGGGCTGGTGGTGTCCCGCAGCGCCCAGGCGTCCTCGAAGCTGATCCGCCCCGGCAGCACGTCCACCCGGAACGGGCAGCGGGAGCGCGGCACGGAGGCCCAGCGCTGCTTGACCCACTCGGCGATCGCGCCGATCGCCCCGGCCTGCGCCTGGCCGCCCGGGTCCTCGGTCAGCAGTGCGACCTGCGTCTCGATGCCGCCGTTGGAGCGCAGCGCGCGGCCGGGGGCCATGCTCGGCGGGGCCTTGCGCGGGTTGATGCCGATCAGGCTGTAGTCGGAGGGGTCGCTCAGCTGGAAGACGATCTTGTTCTCGGTCAGGGTGGAGATCCGGCCGAGCAGCACGGTGCGGTCACCGGTGAGGATCACATGGACGCCCACCGAGGCGCCCTCCCGCATCAGCTGGAAGACCGCGTCGGTCAGCGAGCCCGCGTTGATCTCGCCGAGCGAGGGCATGAAGCCCTCCCAGCGGTCCAGCAGCAGCACGATGTGCGGCAGCCGCTGGTCCTCCGGGACGCCGAGCCGCTGCTCGTTGATGTCGGTGAAGCCGCGCTCGCCGAGCAGCGCCATCCGCCGCTGCACCTCGGCCGAGAGGATCTCGATGAGGCGCACCGCCCGGTCGGCCTCGTTGGCGCGCACCACGGCGCCGCAGTGCGGCAGCGCGGTCAGCGCGAGCAGCGCGCCGTTGCCGCAGTCCAGGCCGTACAGGTGCACGTCCGCCGGGGAGTTGGCGCGGGCCAGCGAGCCGGCGATGGTCCGCAGGGCCTGGGAGCGGCCGGTGCGCGGCGCCCCCGCGATGATCAGGTGGCCGAAGGTCGGCAGGTCGATGGAGGCGGTGCGCCGGGCCTGCTCGGCCGGCAGGTCCTCCAGCGCGAACGGCGCGGGCAGCAGGCCGTCGCGGGACAGGCGGCGCGGCGGCTCCAGGTCGTCCACCGTCAGGCCGTCGGACAGGGCGGGCAGCCACGGGCTGTGCTGCGGGCCGATGCCCAGCTGCTCGTCGGCCTCGATGATCGCGTCGACCAGGACGGCGAGGTCGGTGAGGAGGTCGTCGTCGTTGCTGCTCTTGCCGGACGAGGGCCGCTCGGGCGCCGGGCGGCCCAGCGCCTCCCAGCCGATCGGCACGCTCCACGGCGCGGGCGCGGTCGCCGCCACCTGGCCCGGGCGGCGGCCACCGACCCGGCCGGACTGGAACGGCAGCAGCGAGGAGGCGCCGAGGCGCACATAGGCGCGTCCCGGGGTGGACTTGGCGATGTAGCCGGCGTCCGGGGCGTCGATGACGTCCGCGGACTCCGTCGCGTCGGTGACCCGCAGGGCGATGCGCAGGTTGGTGTTGGCGCGGATCTCGGGGGAGACCACACCGGAGGGCCGCTGGGTGGCCAGGATCAGGTGGATGCCCAGCGAACGGCCGCGCTGCGCGATGTTGACCAGGCCGGTGACGAAGTCGGGCAGCTCACGTGCCATGGACGCGAACTCGTCGATGACGATCAGCAGCCGGGGCATCGGCGCGAGCGACGGGTTCGTCCGCATCGCGATGATGTAGTCCTCGAGGTCCTTGGTGCCGGCCGCGGCCAGGATGTGCTCGCGGCGGCGCAGTTCGGCGCCGAGCGACTCCAGGGCCCGCTCCACCAGGTGGGTGTCGAGGTCGGTGACCATGCCGACGGTGTGCGGCAGCTTGACGCAGTCCTTGAACGCCGAGCCGCCCTTGTAGTCGACGAGCACGAACGTCATCGCGTCCGGGCGGTTGGCCACCGCCAGCGAGGCCACGATGGTCTGGAGCAGCTCCGACTTACCGGAACCCGTCGTACCGGCGACCAGACCGTGCGGTCCGTCCCGGACCAGGTCGATGGCGAAGGGCCCGTCGAAGCTGGCGCCGACCACGGCCTTGGTGCTGCGCCCGCCGGTGGCCCACCGCGCGACGATGCCCGAGGCGGTCGGCGGCTCCAGGTCGATCACGTCCAGCAGGCGGCAGGCGTCCGGCAGGGCCGCGCCGTCGTCGCCGCTGACGTCCCGGATCGGGGCGATCGCGCGGGCCACCTGCTCGCACCAGGCGGGCGAGACGCAGTCCGGGCGCACCGAGGTCACCGGCTCCTGACCGGCCATCGAGACCTGGAGCAGCCCGTAGTAGTCCTCCTCGACCAGGGCGCGGCACTCCTCGGGCAGCAGCCGCCGGTCGGCGTCCAGGCAGATCAGGTGGATGCCGACGCGCGGGCCGTCGCGCAGGATCTGGGTCAGGCCCGGCAGGGCGCGCAGCCGGCGGGAGCCGTCCAGCACCACCAGCGTCGTCGGGCCGCCCCACGGCTTGTCGAACGAGGTGCCGGCCTCGCGCAGCGCGTCCTGACGGGCGGTGACCTGGGCGAGCAGCTCGCTGATGCGGCGCGCCACGCTGTCGGCGTCGGTGCCGATCAGCGCCATCGCGGACTGGCCCTCGCGGGCGCGGGCGTGCGGCAGCCAGCGCACCCACTCCCAGCTGTCCTTGCCGCTCGGGTCGCTCAGCACGCAGATCTGGAGGTCGGCCGGGGAGTGCAGGACGGCGGCCTGGGCCAGCAGCCAGCGGCCGATGGCCCGGGGCAGCTCGCCGCGGCCGGCGATGCCGAGCACGCCGTGCGCGGCCATCGGCACCATGACCGGCACGTCGGTCAGGTTGCGGTGGGTGGTGCGGCGGTGCTCCTCCTGGGAGGGGTCGGAGACCTCCACCTCGGAGGGCAGCACCCCGGTGCCGACCCGCAGGTGGGCGTAGTCGGCGTCGGTGCGGCGCCGCTCCCACAGCCGCTGGCCGGGCCCGGTGGCGGTCAGCAGCACCTCCGCCGGGTCCGGGCCGGCGTCCCGCCGGGCGCCGGTCTCGGCGGCGACCGCCTTGCGCGCCTGCCGCTCGATGGAGTCCTTCTGCTTCTCCCAGTCGGCCAGGGTGTGGCGGAACGACTTCTTGCCGTGCTTACGGTCGTTGACGTAGTTGGCGATCATGGTCATCGGGCTGAGGACGGCCATGAACAGGTACGTCGGCTGCTTCATCGTCGTCGCCATCAGCACGGAGCCGGCCAGCGGGACGACCGCCATCACCCACGGCAGCGGGCGGGAGTCGCCCTGCTTGGGCTTGCTCGGCAGGCTGAACTTGGTGGGGCGCGGCGGCGGGGTGATGCGCGGCGGGCGGTTGTAGTCCAGGCCCGTGCCGTCGTCGGAGGGCTTCAGGGCCGCGTCCGCGAACGTGGGGTGCTGGAGCTCCAGCAGCGTGTGGCCGACCGAGACGACGCTGCGCCGCCGCCACGGCTTGGGGCCCTCCAGCGGCTCCCCGTCGAGCGTCACCTGGGCGCCGAACGACGGGTGCACGGTGACCGTGCCGTCCACCGCGACGTCCACCTCCACCGCGGAGGCGGGCAGCGAGGAGTCGTCGACGCGGATCCAGGCGTCGGCGCCGCTGCCGATGACCGCGACGCCCGGGCCCATCCGGTGCACCCAGCCCGCGTCCGGGCCGCCGACCACCCGGATCTCCACGGTGCCCTGCGCGTCGGGCGGGGGGCAGGCGGTCGGCGCGGCCAGCGAGACCAGGGCGCCGTCGCGCACCGGCGAGGCGTCCAGGCTCAGCTCCGGATCGATCCGGAACCCGTTGATGTGCAGGTCGGGCGGTTGCGGTGAGGTGCTCTGGCCGAGCTGCCGGGCGATCTCCCCGGCGAGGGCGCCGACCGGCGCCGCCGGATCCGCGTCGACCAGCATGTCCGCACGCGCCTCGCGGACCGGGTCGATCACGCTGAGCTGGAGTTCCACGGCCGTCCCCCTGGGCACTGGATGCTTTCGTCTGCAGTGGCAACCATGATGCCTCAGGGCTCCGACACGGGCGCAGGCGAGTGCGAGGTGCGGGGTGCAGGATCGGGGAACGCACGGTGCGGAAAGCGTGAATTTCGGACGGTGGGCGACCGAGGTCACGTCAAATCGGCCCCGATAACCGCAAGTTGGCCGAAGATGGGGGTGCGCGCCCGGGAACCGAAGGGTGCGCCCGTCGCGTCTCGACCCTTAAGCTGAGTCACCAACGGGTCTGCGCGACCTGAGCTGTACAGCTAGGCAGGAGCCACGGGGGTAGGCCCTGAGGCGTGCTTTGAAAGGTAAGCCACATGGCGAACGTGAATGTCGAGTACGAGAAGCTGACGCAGGAGGCCAAGCAGCTTCGGGACGGCAAGACCGAGATCACCGACAAGCTGCACCACCTGCAGACCCTGGTGAACAACCTGGTGCACGACGGCTTCGTCACCGACCGCGCGTCGAAGGCGTTCGAGCAGTCGTACACCGAGTTCACCACCGGTGCGCAGAAGACCATCGAGGGCCTGCAGGGCCTCTCGCAGTTCCTGGACAAGGTCGTCGAGACCATGCGCCAGACGGACGAGTCGCTCGCCTCGGCCGCCGGTCACTGATCCGGCACGCCGGCCGCTGATCCGGCCCGCCGGTCACCGACCGGCCGGCGCACCGGCCCCAGGGCCCGCACGGCCCGTCCGGCACGTGCGACAAGAGCGCGCCGCCGCGGTTCCCACCGCGGCGGCGCGCTCTCGCCGTTTCGCCCGCCGCCGCGGGCGGTCGGGTTTCAGCCGTTGGACGCCTGGCACTGCGTCTGCGACGGCGCGTACTCCACCGTGCCGCCGCCGACGGTGATGAGCGTGGCCACCGTGTAGCAGGTGCCGGGGGCCGTCGTCGCCGGATCGGTGAACACCGCCTGGGGCTCGGTGCGGGCCGCGGACTTCAGCCCCAACTGCTTGCCGGCCGCGGTGGACGCCTGCACGTAGTAACCGGCCACCACCGCCGCGCTCTTGGGCGGCCGCCAGGAGACCTGGACCTGGCCGTTCGCCCGGGTGACCGTCACATGCTGCGGCATCAGCGCGGGCAGTTGGGCCGCCGGGGCCTCCTGCGCCGACGGGTTGGCCACCGGCGAGGCGGACGCCGATGCCTGGGACCCGGCCTTCTTGGCCTTGTCGTTGTTGTGCACCAGCAGCGTGATGGCGGTGGCGCCGCCCGCGAAGACCACCAGCGCGGCGATCGCCGCGATCATCCGGCGGCGGTTGCGGCGCTTCATCTCCGCCTCGTGCTCGCGCCCTATCCGCTCGGCCTCGGCCTGCTCCTCCGGCGTGACGTCGTCGGCCGGGTCCCAGCCCGGCAGCATCGGCTCCGGCGCCGGCTCCGGGTCCAGGGCGGGGACGCGCGCCGCGTAGGTGGGCGGCAGCAGGTGCCGCAGCACCCGGTGCACCTCGGTCAGCGGCGGGCGGCCCTCCGCGTTGGACGCCATCATCCGGCGGATCAGGTCGATCAGCGGCAGCGGCACGTCCGGCCGGTTCGGGGGCGGCAACTCCCCGCGGAACACCTCGTTGTAGAGGGCCGACCAGCTGGTGCTGCCCGCCTCGGCGTACGCCGGAAGGCCGTTGAGCAGCGCGTACAGCGTGGCGCCCAGGCTGTAGACGTCGGCGGACGGACCGGCCTTCTCCCAGCCGAACATCTCGCGGCAGGAGTACATCGGGTCGAAGACCGCGCCGAGCTGCGGCGCGCAACGCTGCAGGATGCGGGCCACCCCGTGGTCGGCCAGCAGCGCGTCACCGGACTCGTCGAACAGGATGTTGGCCGGGCGCACGTCCAGGTGCAGCACCCCGCGCCGGTGCGAGGAGGCCAGCGACAGCGCCAGCCGTATGCCGATGATGATGACCTCGTCCACCGGGAACGGGCCGGAGTTCAGCAGCTTCGCCTGCGCGTTGCCGCCGCGGCAGAACTGCTGCACCAGGAACGGCCGGTTGTCCGGGGTGAAGCCGGCGTCCTCCACCAGGACCGAGCACGGGTGCTTGGACGCGGCGCCGACGGAGAGGAGTTCGGCGTGCGCGGCCAGCCGCAGCGCCTCGTCCTCCACCGTCAGGTTCAGCATCTTCAGCGCGACTTCCTGGTCCTGCGCCTCCTCGCGGCACAGCAGGACGCTGCTGTACCGGCCCGCGCCGATCTTGCGCAGCAACTGGTAGCCGGAGGGCAGCCGTCCGGGGAGGGCGTCCGGCTCCGCGGCGGGGTAGCCCCCGCTCCCGGGTCCCGTGAAGTCGGCGGCCTCCACCCCCCACGGTCCGCCGGCGGTACCGCCCGCGCCCGCCCCGGCGTCCGCCGTGAATCTCGCGTTGCCCCCCATGCTTCCGGCGCCGCCCGTGTCGTTCCGGCCCCATCCCGGCGTCCGGTCCACTGACCCTCCCGTGCCTTGCGTTCTCCCGTTGTGTACGGCCCTGGTATGCCCGCCCCCGCCCCCTGCCATCCTCACAACGGGCGCGTGGTGCGACGGACCGCGTGGCCGTGCCGCTCAAGGTATCGCGCCGCGCCCGCGGACCGCCCGGCCCGGTGAGAACGGCGCCGTCTTTCGGTACCGGATCGGAACCTGCCCTGCACCCGCCCCTCACGCCCCGCGCCGCAGCGCGGCCGGGCGCAGCGCCCGCAGGGCCCGCCTGCGCCACGGCACCGAGCGCAGCACGGTGCGTTCCACCGCGTCGCAGTGCAGCCAGGCGGTGCGCGCCAGTTCGGCGTCCGGGACCCGGCCCGCGTACCCGACCTCGTTGACCAGGTCCGCCAGCACCGGCAGGTGCAGGCCCGCCTCGCCGCCGACCCGGGCGGCGCCGAACGCGGCCACCTCGGCGGCGGTGTGCGCGCCGCCGGCGGGCAGCCCGATCTCGCCGAGCAGGTCCACGATCTGCTGCCAGGCGCCCAGCACCCGCTGCCCCGGGTCCGGGTGACCGCGCCGCCTCGCCCGGCGCCGCCGGGGCACCCACGCCGCGTACAGCGCGTACCCGGCGGCCAGTGCCACGGCGCCCAGCGGCGGATAGGCCCACACCGGGAGCCCGCCGCCGGGCCGGGCGCCCGCCGTCCGCCGGGGCGCGGCGGGGCGGGGCGGGGTGGCCGGGCGCGGCCGGCTGGTGATCTGCTGGTCGAGCTTGCTGCGGCTGGTCGACTGGCCGGCCGGCGCGACCGCCGCGCCGCCGCCGGACGCGGTGTCCGGCGTCGGGTAGAACGGCACCCAGCCGATCCCGGCGAACTCCACCTCGGGCCAGGCCAGGACGTCCCGGCCGCGCACCTGCCAGGCGCCGTCCGGGCCCCGCGTGCCGTGCCGGAAGCCGACCGCGACCCGCGCCGGCAGGCCCAGGGTGCGGGCCAGCACGGCGAACGCGGCGGCGAACTGCTCGCTGGTGCCGCGTTTTCCGGAGGTCAGGAAGAACTCCAGCTGCCGGTAGGTGTGTCCGGGCAGGGCGGTGGGGTCGAAGCGGTAGCTGCGCCGCAGCCAGTCGGCCAGCCGCACCGCCTGCTCGTAGGGGAAGCTGCTGCCGGCGGTGGCCGCCGCGGCCGTGCGGGTGAAGGTGTTGACGGCGCCGATCGGCTGCCCGGCCGCGTCGGTGCGCGGCAGCGCCGTCATCGCCGGGTCGTCGGCGGCCGGCGCGTACTGGAGCCGTTTGACGTCGTAGACCGGCACCTGGGAGACCACGGTGTAGCGCAGTCCGGCGGGCACCGGACCGCCGGTGGACAGCACTCCGCTGACCGGGTCGACGGACAGCCGCGCGCCCGACGGGAGGGTGACGTCGGCGGGCCGGTCGGCGGCGGGCAGCCACACCCCGGGCAGGGCGGAGACGGTGATGTGCTGGACGACGGTCTGCGTGCCGCCCGGGTCGGCGTCGCGCCGGGGCGGCACCCGCCCGCCGGAGCGGGCCAGCCGGGTGGTGGGGGACCAGGTGACGCCGTCGTAGGCGTCCAGCACCGCGAGGCGGTAGTCGAGTTCGGAGGCGGCGGGCCCGCCGCTGGTGCGCACCGTGAAGACGGTGTCGTTCCCGTTCCGCAGCCAGGCGGCGACCTCGTCCAGCGGGCTGGTCGCGGTCGGCTGCGCGAGCGGCGCCGCCACCGCGTCCCGCGGGTCATACGGCGCCGGAAGTCCCGGCAGATACGGCCCGGCGAAGCCCGCGAGCACCGCCAGGACCGCCACCAGCGGCAGCGCGACGGCCAGCGAGCGCGCCGACGGCGCCACCCGGCCGCGCAGCAGCACCAGCAGCCCGGCGCATCCGGCCAGCACGGCGAGCACCGGCGCGTCCGAGCCGGGCCCGCCCACCCCCAGCACCACCGGCACGGCGTAGGCGAGGAGCGCGGGCAGCGCGGGCAGCAGCGGTGCCCGGGTCCGCAGGGCCAGTTCGGCGGCGGTGAACGACGCCAGCCACAGCACCGCGTGCGGCAGCACCAGCAGCGCCGGATCGCCCGGCACCGGCAGGATCGTGGTGAGGATCGCGTGCGGGGAGTCCAGCAGCGCCGTCCAGGCGGCCCGCAGCGCCGCCGGGGCGGGCAGCCCGCCGCCCGCGCCGCGGAACAGCGTCGCGCTGACCACCACCAGCCAGGCCACCACCGCCAGCACCAGGCCCGGCCAGAGCGCGGGCGGCCTGCGCCGGACGCCGGTCAGCAGCGCCGACAGCGCGAGGGGCGCCGCGACGGCGACCGTGAGGACCGGCAGCAGGTCCGCGGTGGCGAAGACCCGGCCGAAGCCGGCCCCGGCCGCGCCCAGCAGGCCGGCCAGCGGCAGCAGCGACCACAGCCGCCGCGCCCTGCCCACCGCGGCCGGGCGCGCCGCGGACTGCTCCGGCCGCTCCTGCGGGCCGCCGGGGGCGCGCGGCGCGGGCGCGGCCCACTCCCACTCGCCGCCGCCCTGCGGGGGCAGCGGGACGGTCCGGGCGGGCCGCACCGCCGAGCTCATCGCACGGCCTCCCAACGCCAGGCCGAGAGCAGCGCGTTGAGCGAGGCGATGTGCATCTGCGGCACGTCGGCGGCGACCCCGCGGGCGTCGGGCGCCGCGGTGTCCGCTCCGGCCCGCAGCATCGTGGTGCGGTCGAAGCGCTGCCGGACGCGGCCGAGTGCCGCCAGCCCCTCGGTGTCCGCGGTGCCGGTGACGACGATCAGCGAGCCGCCGCCGCGGTGGTTCTCCAGGCCGTCGAAGGCGGCCGCCGCCGAGCGTTCGCCGGAGTGCCGCACCAGCGCCAGCCGGTCCAGCAGCGCCTCGGCGTCCTCGCCGGAGCCGTCGGTGCGCAGCAGCGGGCCGGTCTCGCAGCGCAGGTCCACGGGGAAGTTGGAGCGGGCCGCCGCGTAGGCGATGGACGCGGCGGTGTCCACGGCGAGTTCGAAGTCGTCGTCGACGGCGTAGGCGGCGGGCCGGGTGTCCAGGACGAGGGTGGTGTGCGGCAGCGACACGTCCACCATCTGACGCACCATCAGCGTTCCGGTGCGGGCCGTGGACCGCCAGTGCACCCGCCGCAGGTCGTCCCCGAGCACGTACTCGCGCAGCGCGTGGAAGGTCAGCGAACCGTCGTCGGCGGTGTCCGAGGTCGGCCCCTCCAGATGGTGCGCGGTGCCCGACGGCAGCACCGGCAGCAGGCAGATCCGCGGCCGCACGGTGAAGGTGCCGGCCTCCCCGTAGGTGACGGTGCGCCGGGAGAGCCCCAGCGGATCGGTGCGCTCCAGGCGCAGCGGCCCGACCGGGATGCGGCCGCGCCGCGACGTGGGCAGCCCGTAGCGCACCTGGTGCGCGGTGCCCGGCGCCAGCACCGGCACCTCCACGGTCAGCGGGGTGCCGCCGCACACGTCGGTGGCCCGCAGGCCGCGCCGGGTCCGTGCCCCGGTGTTGGCCAGCGTCACGATGCCCTCGGCCGCGTCGCCCCGCCCGACCTTGCGCGGCGCGATCCGGCGGTCGGCGGTCAGCGCGGGCCGCGGCAGCGTCCACAGCACCGCGACCACCACCGCCAGCAGGCACACCACGCCCAGCGCGGCGGCCTGCGGATACCCGAACGCGTAACCGGCCGCGGTCAGCGCCGCCCCGCCCAGCGCCGTCCCCCAGCCCGTCGGGGAGAGCATCAGGCCCTGGCCCCGGCCTGCGGCACCGGCACGGTGGCCAGCACCTCCGCGACCACGTCCGCGCCGGTGCGCCCGGACAGCTCCGCCTCCGGCGTGAGGATCAGGCGGTGCGCCAGCACCGGCTGCGCCAGCGCCTTGACGTCCTCCGGCAGCGCGTAGGCGCGGCCCTGCGACGCGGCCCGCACCCGCACCGCCCGCAGCAGCGCCACGCTGCCGCGCGGGGAGGCGCCGAGCCGCACGTCCGGCAGGTGCCGGGTGGCGGCGACCACCCGCACCAGATAGTCGTAGAGCGGCTCGGCGACCTGCACCTGCGCGGCGACGGTGATGAACTCCGCGACATGGCGCGCCGACGCGATGGTCGACAGCCCCTCCGGGGTGGCCCCGGCCGCCGAGCCGGACAGCACCGCGACCTCCGAGGCGTGGTCCGGGTAGCCGACCGTGACCCGCATCAGGAAGCGGTCCAGCTGCGCCTCGGGCAGCGGGTAGGTGCCGCCCATGTCCACGGAGTTCTGCGTGGCGACCACCATGAACGGCCGCGGCACCGGGTGGGTCTTGCCGTCCGCGGTGACCCGGCGCTCCTCCATCACCTCCAGCATCGCCGACTGGGTCTTCGGCGACGCCCGGTTGATCTCGTCGCCGAGCACGATGTTGGCGAACACCGGACCGGGCAGGAACTCGAAGGCGCCGGTGTTCTGGCGGTAGACCGTCACCCCGGTGATGTCGGACGGCAGCAGGTCGGGGGTGAACTGCACCCGGGCGAACGTCGCCTCCAGGGAGGCGGCCAGGCAGCGGGCCAGGGTGGTCTTGCCGGTGCCGGGCACGTCCTCGATGAGCAGATGGCCCTCGGAGAACAGGCAGGTCAGCGCGAGTTCGATGGTGGCGCGCTTGCCCTTGACCACCCGCTCGATGTTGTCGCCCAGCGCGTGGAAGCACTGGGCGAACAGCGCGACGGCGTCATTCATGCTGAACCTACTCGCTCGGGTCGGGGTGGTCCGGTCAGGTGCACTGCCACACGTCCTGCGGGGAGTACTGGCCGCTGTTGTGGTTCGTCGTCGAGATCCACAGGTCGCTGACGTAGGAGACGCCCTTGTAGGCGATCCTGTCCCAGATGCTGCTGTGCGCGCCGTTGACGTCGTTGGTCGCGGCCGAGCCGGGCGTCTGGCAGTAGACCGTGAACGCCGTGCCGTTCTGGCCGGCCGGCACCGAGCCGTCCCGGTTGGCGGTGGTGGCGTACGGGCTGGTGTGGATGTACAGGTCGCCGTACTTGGGGGAGTTGCCGGTCACGTACAGCGTCTTCGCGGGCGGGGTGAGGTCGATGGTGGCGCCCGCGGACGCCGATCCTGCCGCGTTGAGCGCCGTGACCGTGACGCTGTAACTGCTGCTGTTCCTCAGCCCGCTGTAGGTGTGCGAGCGCCCGGAGACGGTGACGGTGCCGCCCGGGCCCGCGACCCGGTACGAGGTCGCCCCCGGCACCGCGCTCCACGACACCGTCCCGCCGTGGCCGCCCTGCGGGACGCTCACGTGCACGGCGGGCGCCCCGGGCGCGGTGCACGGCCGGGCCGGCGCGGACGGCTGGGACGCCTTGTCGCCCGCCCCGCCCGTGTAGTGCGCGACCACCGTGAAGGTGTACTGGCTGCCGCACGAGCCGCCGGAGACCTGGAAGGTGAACGGCCCGCCGGGTCCCACCGAGGACGGCGTGGTGGTCGCGCCGGCCGGGGCGCCGGTGAGGGTGTAGCTGCTCGGGGTGGTCCCGGAGGCCGCCGCGAAGGTGACGGTGATGGTGCCGTTGCCGGACTGCACCTGCGGGGTGCCGGGGGCCATCGGCTGGGGGCAGCCCGCCTGCCAGTTGAGCTTGCAGTCGGGGCCCGTTGAAGTGGGGGTAGCGGGGGTGGTGGGGGTGGGCGACGGCGGGTGCGTGGGGTGCGCGGGCCCATGGGTCGCCGGCCGGGTGGGGGTCGGCGGCGGGGCCGCCGCCACCGGGACGTGCGGCGGGACGACCACCGGCGGCGTCTCCTGCGGGCGGCGCGCGGTGGGCACGTCGGTGGCGTACTTGCCGATGGGGTGCACCTGCCCGTCCGCGCCGACCACCGCGGCGGCCGCGTTGTCCTGGTCGTTGGCCCACAACAGGCCGCCGTGGACGAAGAGTTGCAGCGTGCCGGGGGTGCCGGTGACGCGGATGGCGTTGTCGAACGCGGACGCGGCGAGGTCGTACACCAGCAGCGAGCCGGTGGTCTCGTCGGGGATGTAGACGCGGTGGCCGAGCACCTGCGGCGAGCCGAGGCGGTGGCCCTCGACGGGGACGCGGATGCCGGACTGCTGCCCGGCCGCGACGTCCACCACGGCCAGCGCGCCGCTGCCGGAGTCCAGCACCGGCACCTGCGAGCCGTCGACGGCGTCCGGGACGAGGACCGCAGCCGCGTCGGAACCGCCGATCCCGCCCGGGAGGTTGAAGGTGGCCTGCACCCCGGTGGGGGAGAGCACCTCAAGCCGCGCGGCGGTGGTGTCGGTGACCACCGGGCGGCCGTCGGCGAGCGTCAGGACCAGGGTGTCGCCGGGCCGCCCCGCGCTGACCGCCGGGTCCTTGCGCCCGCCCACCACCGGGACGACCTCGCCGCGCCCCGGCACCGGCACCCACAGGGTGCCCTGCGGGTCCACGGCCGGGGTGCCCAGGCGGCCGCCGAAGCCGACCGGCGCGCCGATCGGCGTGGTGCGCACCGGGTCGATCCGCTGGGCGGTGCCCCGGACCGGATCGACGAGGTAGGCGACCGGGCCGCCGGCCACCAGTTCCAGCCCGGCGGTGCCGTAGTCGGAGGACTGCTCGGCGGTCAGCTGCGCCGGGTCGATCCGCACCACCCGCCCGGTGGCCGGATCCAGCACCAGGACCGACTTTCCGTCCTGGGAGATCTGCACCGGCTTCCCGGCCGTGCCCGGCAGCGTGACCTTGCCGTCCACCGCGCCCGTCAGGCCGTTGACATGGGCGGCCTCGCCCTTCTTCGCGCTGGGCAGCCAGGCGCCGATGTCCGCCAGGTGCGGCAGCGAGCTCGCGGCGCCGACGCCGACCACGACCGAGGTGCCCACCAGGGCGGCGACGGCGCCCATCGCGACATAGCCGGTGGAGCGGTTGCGGGTGGGCCGCAGCGTGGACCAGGCCGTCGCGGCGAGTCGCTCGCAGCGGCGGCGCAGCCGGGCCCGGCGCGGCTCGGGCGGTTCGGCACCGGCCGTGGAGCGCTCGGTGAGGGGGCGCAGCCGCAGCCCGGCCCCGCGCTTGTCCCCTGTCCCCCGCGCGGTCTCCCGCGCCGACGTAGAACCAGCCCCCGACATTCCCGGCTCCCCACACCTGCGGATCCGCCCCTGGCAGTCAAGAGGTTAGCCGGACGGATCCCCCGGCGTCCCGGCCGCGGCGGAACCTGTGACGAGCGTGTGACGGCTTCCTCCCCCGTCGTCCCCGCCGCGCCCGCCGAAGGGGGTTCGGGCCGCTGGCGTAGGCTGGTGCGGTCCGTCCGCCCCCTCTCCGAAAGGACGCCCCGGTGCCCGACAAGGCCGACCTGCAGTCCGTGCTCGACCGTGCCGCAGCCGGGGGCCGGGTCACCCCGGAGGAGGCGCTCGACCTGTACCGCGACGCGCCGCTGCACGCGCTGGGCGCCGCCGCCGACGCGGTGCGCCGCCGCCGTTACGCCGGCACCGAGCACATCGCGACGTACATCATCGAGCGGAACATCAACTACACCAACGTCTGCGTGACGGCCTGCAAGTTCTGCGCCTTCTACGCCGCGCCGAAGGACACCGCCAAGGGCTGGGTGCGCGACCTGGACGACATCCTGCGCCGCTGCGCGGAGACCGTCGAACTCGGCGGCACCCAGATCATGTTCCAGGGCGGCCACCACCCCGACTTCGGCGTCGAGTACTACGAGGAGCACTTCGCCGCCATCAAGAAGGAGTTCCCGCAGCTGGTCATCCACTCCCTCGGCGCCTCCGAGGTCGAGCACATGGCCCGGGTCTCCGGGGTGGGCGTGGAGGAGGCCATCCGCCGCATCCACGCCGCCGGCCTGGACTCCTTCGCCGGCGCGGGTGCCGAACTCCTCCCGGAGCGGCCCCGCAAGGCCATCGCCCCGCTGAAGGAGTCGGGCGAGCGCTGGCTGGAGATCATGGAGACCGCGCACCGCCTGGGCGTGGAGTCCACCACCACCATGCTGATGGGCACCGGCGAGACCAACGCCGAGCGCATCGAGCACCTGCGGATGATCCGCGACGTGCAGGACCGCACCGGCGGCTTCCGCGCGTTCATCCCGTACACCTACCAGCCGGAGAACAACCACCTGCGCGGCCGCACCCAGGCCACCGTCTTCGAGTACCTGCGCATGATCGCCATCGCGCGGATCTTCCTCGACAACATCGCGCACATCCAGGGCTCCTGGCTGACCGTCGGCAAGGAGGCCGGGCAGCTGTCGCTGCACTACGGCGCCGACGACCTCGGCTCGGTGATGCTGGAGGAGAACGTGGTCTCCTCGGCGGGCGCCCGGCACCGCTCGAACCGCCTGGAGCTGATCCACCTGATCCGCTCGGCCGGCCGCGTCCCGGCGCAGCGCGCCACCACCTACGAGCACCTGGTGGTCCACGACGACCCGGCGAACGACCCGGTCGACGACCACGTGGTCTCCCACCTGTCCTCCACCGCGCTCGACGGCGAGTCCGGCCGCACCGCGCTGAAGCTCATCGACGCCTCGTAGTCACAGGAGACGCGCGTGCCGACCGTTCACGCCGCCGGGTGGCTGGTGCCGCTCGGCGGCGAACCGGTGCCCGGCGGCGCGGTCGCGGTCGACGGCGGCCGGATCGTGTCCCTCGGCCGGTACGAGGACGTGCTCGCCCGCCACCCGGGGGCGCTGGTGCGGCGCTGGCCGGGGGTGATCGCGCCCGGGCTGGTCAACCGCGACGGCCCCGCGCTGCTGGAGGCCGCCTACCACCCTGATCCCCGGGAGGCGGCCGAGCTGGGGGAGGCGCCGCTGACCGGCGCGGCCCTCGCGGCCCTGGAGATGACACCGGCCCGCTGGGGCCACAGCGCCCGGCGCGGGCTCCAGCGGATGCTGCGGTGCGGGGTGACCGCGGTGTCCGGCCCGTTCCTCCACCCCGCGGTGGCCACCGCGGTGACCCGCTCCGGCCTGCGGGTCGTCGAACGCCCCCGGCTGCCCGGAGCCCCGGAGCGTGCGCCGGACCTGGACCCGCTGCGCGGTGAGCCGTTCGCCTCGGCCGCGTACGGGCCGCTGGAGCCCGGCGGCCGCGCCGATCTGGCGGTCTTCGACGCGCCGGGGCCGGACGCGATCGGGCCCGGCGGATGCCTGGCGACCGTACTCGCCGGCCGGCTGGTCTTCCGCCGCGCGTAGTGCCGCGTCAACCAGGGATCGCCCGTCAAGGAGCGGCGTCCGGTGCGGTAGATCGCAAGGCGCCGGATCGGCCTTGTAGTGGGCCTACTCGGTCGATCCGGCAACACAGCGAGGTGCCGTGCCGGACGTCGGGACGGGGCGAACCCTGGTTGGCGCGGCACTGGGGCCGCCACCCCTGTGCGGATCCGCGGCCGCAGCCGTGAAGAATAGGCCCGTGACCCGAGCCTTCCTGGACAAGCAGCCGTCCGAAGTCGCCGAGATGTTCGACGGCGTCGCCGCCAAGTACGACCTCACCAACGACGTGCTGTCCCTGGGCCAGGCCCGGTTGTGGCGCAGGGCCGTCGCCCAGGCCGTCGGCGCCCGCCCCGGCGAGCGGGTCCTGGACCTGGCGGCCGGCACCGGCACCTCCTCGCTGCCGTTCGCGGCGGCCGGCGCGACGGTGGTGCCCTGCGACTTCTCCCTCGGCATGCTGCGCGAGGGCAAGAAGCGCCACCCGGCGCTGCCGCTGACCGCGGGCGACGCGACCCGGCTGCCGTTCCGGGACGGCGTGTTCGACGCCGTCACCATCTCCTTCGGCCTGCGCAACGTGCACGACACGGACGCCGCGCTGGCCGAGATGCTGCGGGTGACGCGGCCGGGCGGGCGGATCGTGGTGTGCGAGTTCAGCCACCCGGTGTGGGCCCCGTTCCGCACCGTCTACACCGAGTACCTGATGCGGGCGCTGCCCTCGCTGGCGACGGCCGTCAGCAGCAACCCGGACGCGTACGTCTACCTCGCCGAGTCCATCCGCGCCTGGCCCGACCAGCCGGGGCTGGCCGCCCGGCTGCAGAAGGCGGGCTGGTCGAAGGTCGCCTGGCGCAACCTGACCGGTGGCATCGTCGCGCTGCACCGCGGCACCCGGCCCTGACGTCCGCCCCGACTTCCTAGACTCCATTCCGCACCGCAGCACCGAAGCACCGACCGCCTCAGCCCTTCCGACGGGAGACCCCGACCATGACCGAGACGACCGTCGCCTCCGAGCGCAGCGCCGATGTGATCGTGGTCGGGGCGGGACCGGCCGGTTCCGCCACCGCCTACCACCTCGCCAAGTCCGGCCTGGACGTCCTGCTGCTGGAGAAGACCGCCTTCCCGCGCGAGAAGGTCTGCGGCGACGGCCTGACCCCGCGCGCCGTCAAGCAGCTGGTCGCCATGGGCGTCGACGTCTCCGAGGAGGCGGGCTGGCTGCGGAACAGGGGCCTGCGCATCGTCGGCGGCGGCGTCCGCCTGGAGCTGGACTGGCCGGAGCTGGCCACCTTCCCGGACTTCGGCCTGGTGCGCCGCCGGGAGGACTTCGACGAGCTGCTGGCCCGCCAGGCGCAGAAGGCCGGCGCCCGGCTGTACGAGCGCTGCAACGTCTCCGGGCCGGTCCTGGACGACCGCACCGGGCGCATCACCGGCGTGACGGCCAAGCTGGGCGAGGAGAAGACCCCGGCCACCTTCCACGCCCCGCTGGTGGTCGCCGCCGACGGCAACTCCACCCGCCTGTCGCTCGCCATGGGCCTGCACCGGCGCGAGGACCGCCCGATGGGCGTGGCGGTGCGCACCTACTTCACCTCGCCGCGCCACGGCGACGACTACCTGGAGTCCTGGCTGGAGCTGTGGGACCGGCGCGGCGGCCAGGAGCGGCTGCTGCCCGGCTACGGCTGGATCTTCGGCATGGGCGACGGCACCAGCAACGTCGGCCTCGGCGTGCTCAACTCCTCGGCGGCCTTCAAGGAGCTGGACTGGCGTGAGGTCCTCAAGGCGTGGTGCGCCTCCATGCCGGAGGACTGGGGCTACACCGAGGAGAACATGACCGGCCCCATCCGCGGCGCGGCGCTGCCGATGGCGTTCAACCGCCAGCCGCACTACACCCGCGGCCTGCTGCTGGTCGGGGACGCGGGCGGCCTGGTCAACCCGTTCAACGGCGAGGGCATCGCCTACGCGATGGAGTCCGGCCAGATCGCCGCGGACGTCATCGTCCAGGCGCACGCGCGGGGCACCGGCGCCCAGCGGGAGCTGGCGCTGCGCAACTACCCGGTCGTCCTGAAGGACACCTACGGCGGCTACTACACGCTGGGCCGGGCGTTCGTGAAGCTGATCAGCAACCCGAAGGTGATGAAGCTGGCGGCGCAGCGCGGCCTGACGCACCCGCTGCTGATGAGGTTCACCCTCAAGCTGCTGGCCAACCTCACCGACCCGACCGGCGGCGACGCGATGGACCGCCTGATCAACGGGCTGAGCAAGGTGGCCCCCAAGGCCTGAGCGGCCGGGCCCCGGGCGGGGCCCGTGCCCTGGAGGGCGCAGCACAACGCGCCGTCGCGGCGGTTCCACGGCAGGGTCGGTCCCAACGGACCCGCCGGGGCCGCCACGCGGCGGTTTCCGGTACCGGGCCGTTGCCCGTACCGGATCCGCCAGGAGGACGCGATGCGCACCGCGACACAGCACCCCGGGAGCCTGAGAACCGCCGTCGGCACCACGGCCGTCCGCGCCGGCGCGCTGACCGCGGTGGTGCTGGCGGCGGTGGCCTGCTCGCCGGGCGGCGGGGGACCGGCCGCCGCCCCCACCGCGTCGGCCTTCGCGACCGGTACGGCGACCGCGGCCCGGCCCCCGGTGGCGGCGCCCTGCCGCACGGCGGCGCTGCGGGCCGCGCTGGCCGGCCCGGACGTGGGGGCCGGCCAGTACCGCGTGCGGGTGGTCTTCACCAACGTCTCCGGGCGGGCCTGCACGCTGACCGGCTACCCCGGGGTCTGGTACGTGGGCGCGCACGGGCTGCGGTCGGGCAACCGGGCCCGGCGGGCCGGCGGCGGACGGCCCGTCACCACGGTGACCCTGGCGCCGCGCGGCACCGCGTACGCGGTCCTGCACGACGCCAACGGCCCCGGCGGCTACTCCCTCGCGCAGTGCCGGCTGACCGCGGCCGAGGGCCTGCGGGTCGTCCCGCCCGGGCAGCGGACGGCGCTGTTCGTCCCGTGGCGGACCCGGCACTGCGCGGGGCGCGGCGTCACCGCGCTGACCATCGGCCCGGTCGGCCGCTGATCCGGACTCCCGGGCGGACTCTTACAGGACGCGGGTGGCGAAGTCCGGCTCGTCGTAGTTCATCGGCTCGATGACGATGCCCTTGCTCGGGTTCTGGGCGGCGAGGAACTGGCCGCCGCCGATGTAGACGCCCACGTGGTAGGCGCTGCCCTGGCCGCCCCAGAAGACCAGGTCGCCCGGCTGGAGGGAGCCGAGGGAGACGGGCGTGCCGGTGTTGGACTGCTCCTCGGAGGTGCGCGGCAGGTCGACGCCTATGGTGCGGAACGCCGTCTGGACCAGGCCGGAGCAGTCGTAGGCGCTCGGGCCGGTGGCGCCCATGACGTAGGCCTTGCCGACCTGGGCGCGCAGGAAGCCCAGCACGGAGGCGACGCTTCCGCTGCCGGGGACGGGGAGGGAGAGTGCGGGGCGCTCGGTGGAGCGGGAGGCGGCCTGGGCGGCGCTGCGGGCCTGCGCGGCGCGCAGGGCGGCGGCCTTGGCGGCGTCGTCGGCGGCCTTGTGCCGGCGGGCGGCGACCGCGGCGTCCTCGGCGGCCTGGGCCTCGGCGGCCTGGAGCTCGTAGTCGATGGCGGCCTGCGCGGTGGCCTGGGCGGCCCGCAGCTGCGACAGGTCCAGGGTCTGGCTGGTCTCGTTGGGGCCCGGCTCGGCGGAGCCGTTCGCCTGGGCGGGTGCGGCCCCGGCCGACAGGGCCACGGCGCTGATCACACCGCCGGCCAGACCGGCCCTCCTGACCCAGCCGGTCGGCCTATGTCGGGCCCGCCGTCGGCTCCCTATCTTCGGACTGTGCTGATCCAGAACGTTCTCGCGAAAGGACATGGCAGATATGGCTATCAGGAAATCTAGGTTGCGTACAAAAAAAGTAAGATGCGCCACACCTGTCGGGAATGCAGGGTGATCGTCCGCTTTTCGATCATGGGGTCCCGCGGTGGAGCGGTCAAAGCCGGTCGCGCGGGCGGTCGTTCGCGCGGCGCTCGTGCACGCGTTCACGCGGGTCAGCCCCCCGCTCCGGACGCCCCGGGAGCGCGTCGGCGGGCTCCTCTATCACGCGTCCGCGGACCGTGGCCAATTTTGCTTCGGTCGGCAAGTATTGATATGGGGACGCGGCTGTGACCTGCGGTGACGCGCTCCGATATGACCGCATGTGATCATTTGAGAGCTTCCCGTGCCGACCCCGCCCGCCATTCCGTTTGCGGACGCCCGCACGGGTGGTGGAGATCACAAAGATCCTCTCGCACACCGTGTCGCAGATCACAGACCGAGGGGCATAGGATGCAGGCGGTTCGGGCTTGTGAACTGCCTCACATAAGCGCGATCTTCGAGTGGCCGGCGGCGTGTGAAGCCCGGCGGCGGCCGCCCGATCCTCGCGGCCGGGGCGGACCGCGAGGCCCGGACCCGGACCGTGGTCAGTCAACGTCGACTGGAAGGAGCGGGGCACGGTGAACGCCTACGCGCCCATCCTCGTGCTCGGGTGCCTCGGAGCGGGGTTCGCGATCTTCTCGGTCGTGATGGCCTCACTCGTCGGACCGAAGCGCTACAACCGCGCGAAGCTCGACGCCTACGAATGCGGCATCGAGCCCACTCCGCAGCCGGCCGGCGGCGGACGCTTTCCGATCAAGTACTACCTGACGGCGATGCTCTTCATCGTCTTCGACATCGAGATCGTCTTCCTCTACCCCTGGGCCGTCAGCTTCGACGCCCTGGGGATCTTCGGGCTCGTCGAGATGCTGCTGTTCGTCCTCACCGTCCTGGTCGCCTACGCGTACGTGTGGCGCCGCGGCGGCCTGGAGTGGGAGTGAGCAGAGCGACCGCGTCCAGCACGAACCCGGGCATCTGAAGACAGGGGCAATCGCATGGGTATCGAGGAGAAGCTGCCGAGCGGCTTTCTGCTCACGACGGTCGAGCAGGCCGCGGGCTGGGTCCGCAAGGCGTCCGTGTTCCCGGCCACCTTCGGTCTGGCCTGCTGCGCCATCGAGATGATGACGACCGGCGCCGGGCGCTACGACCTGGCCCGGTTCGGGATGGAGGTCTTCCGCGGCTCCCCGCGGCAGGCGGATCTGATGATCGTCGCCGGCCGGGTGAGCCAGAAGATGGCCCCGGTCCTGCGGCAGGTCTACGACCAGATGCCGAACCCCAAGTGGGTCATCTCCATGGGCGTGTGCGCCTCCTCCGGCGGCATGTTCAACAACTACGCCATCGTGCAGGGCGTCGACCACGTCGTCCCGGTCGACATCTACCTGCCCGGCTGCCCACCGCGCCCCGAGATGCTGATGGACGCGATCCTCAAGCTCCACCAGAAGATCCAGAGCAGCAAGCTCGGCGTCAACCGCGAGCAGGCGGCCCGCGAGGCGGAGGAGGCGGCCCTCAAGGCGCTCCCCACCATCGAGATGAAGGGGCTGCTGCGATGAGCCAGTCCAACGGCACCCCGCCGGCCGGCGCGAACGGCAACGGCGTGAACCCCGAGAAGGACCTGGGCGCCGCGAACCTCCCCGGCCACCCCGGCGACGCGGGCGAGGCGATCCGCGTCCAGCACGGGATGTTCGGCGCCAACAACGGCGGCGACACCTCGGGCTACGGCGGCCTGGTCCGCACCGTCCGCCTGCCCGGGGCCTCCTCCCGGCCCTACGGCGGATGGTTCGACGAGGTCGCCGACGAGCTGGAGGGCGCCCTGGAGGAGCAGGGCCTGCTGCCCGGCAACGTGATCGAGAAGACCGTGGTGGACCGCGGCGAGCTCACCTTCCACATCGCCCGCGAGTTCCTCCCGGCGGTGGCCAGGACCTGCCGCGACGACCCGGCGCTCCGCTTCGAGCTGTGCACCGGGGTCAGCGGCGTCCACCTGCCCGGCGACACCGGCCGCGAGCTGCACGCCGTCTACCACCTGCGCTCGATCACCCACAACCGGCTGATCCGCCTTGAGGTCTCCGCGCCCGACGCGGACCCCCACATCCCGTCCATCGTCTCCGTGTACCCGACCAACGACTGGCACGAGCGCGAGACGTACGACTTCTTCGGCATCGTCTTCGACGGCCACCCCGCGCTGACCAGGATCCTCATGCCGGACGACTGGCAGGGCTTCCCGCAGCGCAAGGACTACCCCCTCGGCGGCATCCCCGTCGAGTACAAGGGGGCGCAGATCCCTGCTCCGGACCAGCGGAGGTCGTACTCATGACCACTCATCACGCCCCCCAGCAGGCCGAGCAGCGGGAGACCACCGAAGGCCGGGTCTTCACCGTCACCGGCGGCGACTGGGACGAGCTCGCCGAGACCGTCGCCAAGGCCGACGACGAGCGGATCGTCGTCAACATGGGCCCCCAGCACCCGTCCACCCACGGCGTGCTCCGGCTGATCCTGGAGATCGACGGCGAGACGGTCACCGAGGCCCGCTGCGGCATCGGCTACCTGCACACCGGCATCGAGAAGAACATGGAGTACCGGACGTGGACGCAGGGCACCACGTTCGTCACCCGCATGGACTACCTCACGCCGCTGTTCAACGAGACCGCCTACTGCCTGGCCGTCGAGAAGCTGCTGGGGATCACCGACCACATCCCGGACCGGGCCAACGTCATCCGCGTGATGATGATGGAGCTCAACCGGATCTCCTCGCACCTGGTCGCCATCGCCACCGGCGGCATGGAGCTCGGCGCGACCACCATCATGATCTACGGCTTCCGGGACCGCGAGCTGATCCTGGACGCCTTCGAGCTGATCACCGGCCTGCGGATGAACCACGCGTACATCCGCCCCGGCGGCCTCGCCCAGGACCTGCCGCCCGGCGCCGTCGACCAGCTGCGCGAGCTTGTGAAGAAATTCCGTAAGAACCTCCCCGAGTACGACAAGCTCGCCACCGGCAACCCGGTCTTCAAGGGCCGCATGCAGGACGTCGGCTACCTCGACCTGGCCGGCTGCATGGCGCTCGGCGCCACCGGCCCGATCCTGCGCGCCGCCGGACTGCCCCACGACCTGCGCAAGGCGCAGCCGTACTGCGGCTACGAGAACTACGAGTTCGACATCCCGACCGCCGACACCTGCGACTCCTACGGCCGCTTCCTGGTGCGCCTGGAGGAGATGCGCCAGTCGCTGCGCATCGTCGAGCAGTGCCTGGACCGGCTGGAGCCCGGCCCGGTCATGGTCGCCGACAAGAAGATCGCCTGGCCCGCGCAGCTGGCGCTGGGCCCGGACGGTCTGGGCAACTCCCTCGACCACATCAAGAAGATCATGGGCACCTCCATGGAGGCCCTGATCCACCACTTCAAGCTGGTCACCGAGGGGTTCCGGGTGCCGCCCGGCCAGGCCTACTCCGCCGTGGAGTCCGCCAAGGGCGAGCTCGGCGTCCATGTGGTCAGCGACGGCGGCACGCGCCCGCAGCGCGTCCACTTCCGCGATCCGTCGTTCACCAACCTGCAGACCATGGCGGCGATGTGCGAGGGCGGCATGGTCGCCGACGTCATCGTCGCGGTGGCGTCCATCGACCCCGTGATGGGAGGTGTCGACCGGTGACATCCGCGCCTTCTCGGGGGGCGTCCCCCGAGCCCCCGGTCTCCCTGGGCATGCCGCAGCTGCCCGCCCCCGACTACCCGGCCGACGTACGGGCCCGGCTGGAGGCAGACGCGCGGGAGGTGATCTCCCGCTACCCGGACTCCCGCTCCGCGCTGCTGCCGCTGCTGCACCTGGTGCAGGCCGAGGAGGGCCACGTCAGCCCCACCGGCGTGCGCTTCTGCGCCGAGCTGCTGGGCCTGACCACCGCCGAGGTCACCGCCGTGTCGACCTTCTACACCATGTACCGGCGCGGGCCGTGCGGCGACTACCAGGTCGGGGTCTGCACCAACACCCTGTGCGCGGTGCTCGGCGGCGACGCCATCTTCGAGACGCTCCAGGAGCACCTGGGCGTCGGCAACGGCGAGACCACCGAGGACGGCAAGGTCACGCTGGAGCACATCGAGTGCAACGCGGCCTGCGACTTCGCTCCCGTGGTGATGGTCAACTGGGAGTTCTTCGACAACCAGACCCCCGAATCCGCCAAGCGGCTCGTCGACGACCTGCGCGCCGGCCGGACCGTGGAGCCGACCCGCGGCGCGCCGCTGTGTACACACAAGGAGACGTCCAGGATCCTCGCCGGGTTCCCGGACCCCCGCCCCGGAGCGGTCGCCGCCGGCGGCAGCGCGGGCCCCGCCTCGCTCGCCGGGCTGCGGCTGGCCAAGGGCGAGGGCGGCCCGGCCCGGGTCGTCACCCAGCGCGCCGAACCGCCCGCCGGCGAGGAGCCGGCCGAGCACCTCAGCGCCCACGACGCCCCGATGGAGACCGCCGCATCCGACGAGGGGCACCCGGCACCGCCGTCCGCCCGGGACCGCGGCACCCTGCCCCGGCCCTCGGACAGCGCGGGCCCGGCGGGCTCCGATGACGCCGCCGGCGGCAACGACTCCGGTCACTCCGGTGAGGAGGGGAAGCGATGACCGTCGAATCCGCCGAGAAGCTGCTGGCGCCCGTGCTCTCCGCGTTCTGGGACGAGCCGGACTCCTACACCCTCGACGCCTACCTGCGGCACGACGGCTACCAGGGCCTGCGCACCGCCCTGGAGATGCCGCCGGACGACGTGATCGCCCTGGTCAAGGAGGCCGGGCTGCGCGGCCGCGGCGGCGCGGGCTTCCCGACCGGCATGAAGTGGCAGTTCATCCCGCAGGGCGACGGCAAGCCGCACTACCTGGTGGTCAACGCCGACGAGTCGGAGCCGGGCACCTGCAAGGACATCCCGCTGCTCTACGCCAACCCGCACGCCCTGATCGAGGGCATCGTGATCGCCTGCCACGCGATCCGCTCGAACCACGCCTTCATCTACCTGCGCGGCGAGGTCGTCCCCGTCCTGCGGCGGCTGCACGCCGCGGTGGCCGAGGCGTACCGCGCCGGATACCTCGGCGAGAACATCCTGGGCAGCGGCTTCGACCTGGAGCTGACCGTCCACGCCGGCGCCGGCGCGTACATCTGCGGCGAGGAGACCGCGCTGCTGGACTCCCTGGAGGGGCGCCGCGGCCAGCCCCGGCTGCGCCCGCCGTTCCCGGCCGTCGCGGGCCTGTACGCCTGCCCCACGGTGGTCAACAACGTGGAGTCCATCGCCTCGGTGCCGGCGATCCTGCACCGCGGCAAGGAGTGGTTCCGCTCCATGGGCAGCGAGAAGTCCCCGGGCTTCACGCTCTACTCGCTCTCCGGCCATGTGGCCAACCCCGGCCAGTACGAGGCGCCGCTCGGCGTCACGCTGCGCCAGCTGCTGGACATCAGCGGCGGGATGCGCCCCGGACACGAGCTGAAGTTCTGGACGCCGGGCGGTTCGTCCACCCCGCTGCTGACCGCCGAGCACCTCGACGTCCCGCTGGACTACGAGGGCGTCGGCGCCGCCGGCTCGATGCTCGGCACCAAGGCGCTCCAGTGCTTCGACGAGACCACCTGCGTGGTCCGCGCCGTCACCCGGTGGACGGAGTTCTACGCCCACGAGTCGTGCGGCAAGTGCACCCCGTGCCGGGAGGGCACCTACTGGCTGGTCCAGCTGATGCGGGACATGGAGGCCGGCAAGGGCACCAAGGCCGACCTCGACAAGCTGTGGGACATCGCCGACAACATCAACGGCAAGGCGTTCTGCGCCCTCGGGGACGGCGCCGCCAGCCCCATCTTCTCCTCGCTCAAGCACTTCCGCGACGAGTACGAGGAGCACATCACCGGCAAGGGCTGCCCGTTCGACCCGGCGAAGTCCACCGTCTGGGCCGACGCACCGGCCTCCGCCTCGACCCAGGGGGTGCTCGCACCGTGACCGTAACCGCCACTCCCCCCTCCGGGCCGGCGGCCGTACCGCCCGAGGACCTGGTGACCGTCACCATCGACGGCATCGAGGTCTCCGTGCCCAAGGGCACGCTGGTGATCCGCGCCGCCGAGCAGATCGGCGTGGAGATCCCGCGGTTCTGCGACCATCCGCTGCTGGACCCGGTGGGCGCCTGCCGCCAGTGCATGGTGGAGGTCGAGGGCCAGCGCAAGCCGATGGCCTCGTGCACCATCACCTGCACCGACGGCATGGTGGTCCGCACCCAGCTGACCTCGCCGGTGGCCGAGAAGTCGCAGCGCGGGATCATGGAGTTCCTGCTGATCAACCACCCGCTGGACTGCCCGGTCTGCGACAAGGGCGGCGAGTGCCCGCTGCAGAACCAGGCGATGTCCGCCGGGCAGGCCGACACCCGCTTCGAGGGCACCAAGCGCACCTACCCCAAGCCGGTGCCGATCTCCACGCAGGTGCTGCTGGACCGGGAACGCTGCGTGCTGTGCGCCCGCTGCACCCGCTTCTCCCAGCAGATCGCCGGCGACCCGATGATCGAGCTGCTGGAGCGCGGCGCGCTGGAGCAGGTCGGCACCGGTGCCGGGGAGCCGTTCGAGTCCTACTTCTCCGGCAACACCATCCAGATCTGCCCGGTCGGGGCGCTGACCTCGGCCGCGTACCGCTTCCGGGCCCGCCCGTTCGACCTGGTCTCCTCGCCGAGCGTGTGCGAGCACTGCGCGAACGGCTGCGCCACCCGCACCGACCACCGGCGCGGCAAGGTGATGCGCCGGCTGGCCGGGAACGACCCGCAGGTCAACGAGGAATGGCTGTGCGACAAGGGCCGCTTCGGCTTCCGCTACGCCCAGCTGCCCGACCGCCTCGACCACCCGCTGGTGCGCGACACCCCCGGCGGCGAACTGCGTCCCGCCAGCTGGCCGGAGGCGCTGGAGATCGCCGCGAAGGGGCTGACCGCGGCCCGCGGCCGGGCCGGGGTGCTCACCGGCGGCCGGCTGACCGCCGAGGACGCCTACGCCTACGCCAAGTTCGCCCGGATCGCGCTGCGGACCAACGACATCGACTTCCGCGCCCGGGTGCACAGCGCCGAGGAGGCCGACTTCCTGGCCGCCCGGGTCGCCGGCCGCGGTGTCGGGCTGGACGGCACCGGGGTCGACTACGCGGCCCTGGAGAAGGCCCCCGCGGTGCTGCTGGCCGGCCTGGAGGCCGAGGAGGAAGCACCGATGATCTTCCTGCGGCTGCGCAAGGCGCACCGCAGGAACCGCCAGCGCGCCTTCTGCCTGGCGCCGTTCGCCACCCGCGGCCTGACCAAGGCCGGCGGCACGCTGCTGCCCGCCGCGCCCGGCACCGAACCGGAGTGGCTGGACGCACTGGCCAGCAGCGTCGGTCTGGACGCGGTCGGCCAGGAGGCCGCCGAGGCGCTGCGCCAGGAGGGCGCGGTGATCCTGGTCGGCGAGCGGCTCGCCGGGGTGCCCGGCGCGCTGACCGCGGCCGTCCGGTTCGCCCGGGCGACCGGCGCCCGGCTGGCCTGGGTGCCCCGCCGGGCCGGTGAGCGCGGCGCGCTGGAGGCCGGCGCGCTGCCGATCCTGCTGCCCGGCGGCCGCCCGCTGGCCGACCCGCGGGCCCGCGAGGAGGTCGCCGCCGTATGGCGGGTCGCCGAACTCCCGCACCGCTTCGGCCGCGACACCAGCCGCATCCTGGACGCCGCCGAGTCCGGCGAGCTGGCCGCCCTGGTGGTGGCCGGCGTGGAGGTCGACGACCTGCCCGACCCGGCCAAGGCCCGCCGGGCGCTGGACGAGGTCCGCTTCCTGGTCAGTCTGGAGCAGCGGCCCAGCGAGGTCACCCGGCGGGCCGACGTGGTGCTGCCGGTGGCCGCGGTCGCCGAGAAGGCCGGCACCTTCCTGGACTGGGAGGGCCGCGTCCGCCCGTTCGAGGCGGCGCTCCGGCCCGACCTGCTGGGCAGCCGCCGTCCGCTGCCGGACGGCAGGGTGCTGAACATGCTGGCCGACGCCATGGACATCCACCTGGCGCTGCCCGACGTCCGGTCCACCCGCGCCGAGATGGCCCGGCTGACCGCCTGGAGCGGCCCGCGGGCCGAGGACCCGGCCGCCTCCAGCCGTACCCTGCCGCGCCCGGGCGCCGGTGAGGCGGTGCTCGCCGGGCACCGGCTGCTGCTCGACCTCGGGCTCCTTCAGGTGGGCGACGACGCGCTGGCCGGGACCCGGCACGCGGCCGTGGCCCGCCTGTCGGCCGCCACCGCGGCCGAGGTGAAGGTCGCCGACGGTGAGCAGATCGCCGTCAGCGGCCCCGCCGGGACCGTGCACCTGCCGCTGCGGATCACGCCGATGCCGGACCGGGTGGTCTGGCTGCCGCTGAACTCGGTGGGCGGCGGGATCGCCGCCGACCTCGGCGTGGTGCCCGGCCAGGTGGTCTCCGTATCCGCCCCCGCCACGGAGGTGGCCCAGTGAGCCAGCTCGCCGCAGAGAACCTCTCCTGGTTCGGCACCGACCCCTGGTGGCTGGTCGTCGTCAAGGCCGTTTTCTGCTTCGCCTTCGCCATGCTGACCGTGCTGTTCTCCATCGTCTGGGAACGCAAGGTCGTCGCCTGGATGCAGTTGCGCATCGGGCCCAACCGGCACGGCCCCTGGGGGATGCTCCAGTCCCTCGCCGACGGCATCAAGCTGATGCTGAAGGAGGACCTCGTCGTCAAGGGCGCCGACAAGGTGGTGTACATCCTGGCGCCCGTGGTGGCCGCGATCCCGGCGTTCATGTCCTTCGCGGTGATCCCCTTCGGCCCCGCGGACAACGAGGTCTCCATCTTCGGCACCCGCACCGCCATGCAGCTCACCGACCTGCCGGTCGGGGTGCTGTACGTGCTGGCCACCGCGTCGGTCGGCATCTACGGCGTGGTGCTGGCCGGCTGGTCGTCGGGCTCGACGTACCCGCTGCTCGGCGGTCTGCGCTCCACCGCGCAGATGATCTCCTACGAGATCGCGATGGGCCTGTCGTTCGCGGCGGTCTTCCTCTACTCCCACTCGATGTCGACGTCGCAGATCGTCGCCTCGCAGCAGAACACCTGGTACGCGCTGCTGCTGCCGGTGTCGTTCATCGTCTACATCGTGGCGATGGTCGGGGAGACCAACCGGGCGCCCTTCGACCTGCCGGAGGCCGAGGGCGAGCTGGTCGGCGGCTTCAACACCGAGTACTCGTCGATCAAGTTCGCGATGTTCATGCTCGCCGAGTACGTCAACATGGTGACGGTCTCGGCGATCGCGACCACCCTCTTCCTCGGCGGCTGGCGCGCCCCCTGGCCGATCAGCGCCTTCTGGGCGGGCGCCAACCACGGCTGGTGGCCGCTGCTGTGGTTCACCATCAAGATCCAGCTGCTGCTCTTCTTCTTCATCTGGCTGCGCGGCACGCTCCCGCGGATGCGCTACGACCAGTTCATGCGGCTGGGCTGGAAGGTCCTCATCCCGGTCTCGGTGGTGTGGCTGATGCTGGTCGCCACGGTGCGGGCGCTGCGCAACGCCAACTACGGCTTCCAGTCGATCGTGCTGTACGTCGGCGGGGCGGTGCTCGCCCTGCTGCTGATCTCCCTGGTGGCCGACGTCTTCCGGGACCGCGAGGAGAAGCGGCGGGCCGCGGCCGAGGCGCAGGAGGAGCCCGAGCCGTTCGACCCGATGGCCGGCGGCTTCCCCGTGCCGCCGCTGCCCGGGCAGACGCTGCCGCCGGTTCCGCGGCGCCGCTCCCGGGCGGGCGCGGAACACCAACTCGTAGGGAAGGAGAGCGACGATGCCTGAGTTCCTCGATCCCGTCGCGGGCTTCGGCGTGACCTTCAAGGCCATGTTCAAGAAGCGGCTGACCGAGCAGTACCCGGAGGAGAAGAAGCCCACCGCCCCCCGCTTCCACGGCCGCCACCAGCTCAACCGGCACCCCGACGGCCTGGAGAAGTGCGTCGGCTGCGAGTTGTGCGCCTGGGCCTGCCCGGCGGACGCGATCTACGTGGAGGGCGCGGACAACACCGACGACGAGCGCTACTCGCCCGGCGAGCGGTACGGCCGCGTCTACCAGATCAACTACGCCCGCTGCATCCTGTGCGGCCTGTGCATCGAGGCCTGCCCGACGCGGGCGCTGACCATGACCAACGAGTACGAGCTGGCCGACCGCACCCGCGCCTCCCTGATCTACACCAAGGAGGAGCTGCTGGCGGGCCTGACCGAGGGCATGGTCGACACCCCGCACGCGATCTACCCGGGCACCGACGAGCAGGACTACTACCGGGGCAAGGTCACCGAGGCGGCGCCCGGCACCGTCCGGCAGACCGCCTACTCCAAGGGCGAGAAGGCCGCGGAGTCGGTGGCCGCCGACGAGGCGTTCACCGCGGGGCCGGAGTCCACCGCGCACCCGAGGGGGGCGACCCGATGACCACCTCCACCGGCGAAGCCGTACAGTTCTGGATCCTCGCCGTCGTCGCCGTGCTCGGGGCGCTCGGCACGGTCGGGATGAAGAAGGCCGTGCACAGCGCGCTGTCGCTGGCCGGGACGATGATCGTGCTGGCCGTGTTCTACCTGGCGCAGGGCGCGTACTTCCTGGGCATCGTGCAGATCGTCGTCTACACCGGCGCGATCATGATGCTCTTCCTGTTCGTGGTGATGCTGATCGGCATCACGGCGGCGGACTCCCTGAAGGAGACGATCCGGGGGCAGCGGGTCGCCGCCGTGGTCTGCGGGCTCGGCTTCGGCGTCCTGCTGGTCGCCGGCATCGGCAACGCCTCGCTGCACTCCTTCACCGGGCTCGGCCAGGCCAACGCGAACGGCAACGTCGAGGGCCTGGCCCGGCTGATCTTCACCACCTATGTGTGGGCCTTCGAGATCACCGGCGCCCTGCTGATCACCGCGGCGGTCGGCGCGATGGTGCTCACCCACCGGGAGCGCACCGAACGCGCCGCGACCCAGAAGGAGATGTCGATCCAGCGGGTCAGGGAGGGCCGGCAGGTCCCGCCGCTGCCCGCGCCGGGCGTGTACGCGCGGCACAACGCGGTCGACATCCCGGCGCTGCTGCCGGACGGCACCCCCGCCGAGCTGTCGGTCAACCCCACGCTGCGCGCCCGCGGCCAGATCCGCGACGTCAGCGGCCAGTCCCTGACCAAGCTCGCCGAGCTGGAGCAGCGCGCCGAGCACTGGCTGGAGCGCGACGACCCCGCCCGCCGCCCGCAGGCGGAGATCGAACGCGACCCCGCCGAGCACGCCAAGGAGGGGAACGCCCAGTGAACCCGGCCAACTACCTGTATCTGTCCGCGGTGTTGTTCACCATCGGCGCGGCCGGGGTGCTGATCCGGCGGAACGCGATCATCGTCTTCATGTGCGTCGAGCTGATGCTCAACGCCTGCAACCTGGCGTTCGTCACCTTCGCCCGGCTGCACGGCAACCTCGACGGCCAGATCATCGCGTTCTTCACCATGGTCGTCGCGGCGGCCGAGGTCGTGGTGGGCCTCGCGCTCATCGTGACGTTCTTCCGGTCCCGCCACTCGGCCTCGGTCGACGATGCCAGCCTGATGAAGCTGTGAGATAGGGGCGCTTGACGTGGATTCCCTCATCGGAGCCCTGATCGCGGCTCCACTGCTGGGCGCTGCGGTGCTGCTGACCGGCGGCCGCAGGCTGGACCGGTTCGGCCACTGGATCGCCGTGGCGCTGGCGGGCGCGTCGTTCGCCATCGGCGTGGTGCTCTTCGCCGACCTGCTCGGCCGCGCCCCCGACCAGCGGACGCTGACCTCGCTGCTGTTCAGCTGGGTGCCGGTCGGCGGCTTCCGGGCGGACGTGGCCTTCCAGCTCGACCAGTTGTCGATGACGTTCGTGCTGCTGATCACCGGTGTGGGCACGCTGATCCACATCTACTCGGTCGGCTACATGGAGCACGACGAGCGCCGCCGCCGCTTCTTCGGCTACCTCAACCTCTTCCTCGCGGCGATGCTGCTGCTGGTGCTCGCGGACAACTACCTGCTGCTGTACGCGGGCTGGGAGGGCGTGGGCCTGGCCTCGTACCTGCTGATCGGCTTCTGGCAGCACAAGCCCAGCGCGGCGACGGCGGCGAAGAAGGCGTTCCTGGTCAACCGGGTCGGCGACATGGGCCTGTCCATCGCGATCATGGTCATGTTCACCACCTTCGGGACGTTCTCGTTCGGCCCGGTGCTCTCCCACGCCGGGCAGGCCTCGCAGGGGAAGCTGACGGCCCTGGGCCTGCTGCTCCTGCTGGCGGCCTGCGGCAAGTCGGCGCAGGTGCCGCTCCAGTCCTGGCTGGGCGACGCGATGGAGGGCCCGACCCCGGTCTCCGCGCTGATCCACGCCGCGACCATGGTGACCGCGGGCGTCTACCTGATCACCCGCTCCGGCCCGATCTTCAACGGGGCGCCCACCGCGCAGCTGGTCGTGACCATCGTCGGCGCGGTCACGCTGCTGTTCGGTGCGATCGTCGGTTGCGCGAAGGACGACATCAAGAAGGCGCTGGCCGGCTCGACGATGTCGCAGATCGGCTACATGGTCCTGGCGGCCGGGCTCGGCCCGATCGGCTACGTCTTCGCGATCATGCACCTGGTCACCCACGGCTTCTTCAAGGCCGGACTCTTCCTCGGCGCCGGTTCCGTGATGCACGGGATGAACGACGAGGTGGACATGCGCAAGTTCGGCGGCCTGTGGAAGTACATGCCGGTCACCTTCGCCACGTTCGGCCTCGGGTACCTGGCCATCATCGGCTTCCCCGGCCTGTCCGGCTTCTGGTCCAAGGACAAGATCGTCGAGGCGGCGTTCGCCAAGGGCGGCACCGACGGCTGGATCCTCGGCTCGGTGGCGCTGCTCGGCGCGGGCATCACCGCGTTCTACATGACCCGGGTCATGCTGATGACGTTCTTCGGCGAGAAGCGCTGGCAGCCGGCGCCCTCCCCTGACGCACCCAGCGCGGAGCCGGCCGCCGTCGAGCAGGGCGCGGGCGAGATGCCCCACCCGCACGAGGCGCCGAAGACCATGACCATCCCGATGATCATCCTGGCCATCGGATCGGTCTTCGCGGGCGGTCTGTTCAGCATCAACTCGGCGTTCCTGAAGTGGCTGGAGCCGGTCACCGGGCACAGCGAGGGCCACTCCCCGGTCAGCGCCACGACGGTCATGGGCGCCACCCTGGTGGTCCTGGCCGTCGGCGTACTGATCGCCTGGCAGCAGTACGGCACCAAGCCCGTCCCGGCCACCGCCCCGCGCGGCTCCTGGCTGACCCGGGCCGCCCGGCGCGACCTGCTCCAGGACGACTTCAACCACGTGGTGCTGGTCAAGGGCGGCGAGCGCCTCACCGAGGGGCTGGCCGGATTCGACGACTCGGTGGTGGACGGCGCGGTGGGCGGCACCGCGGCGGCGGTCGGCGGCCTGTCCGCGCAGCTGCGGAAGCTCCAGAACGGCTATGTGCGCTCCTACGCGGTCTCGATGCTCGGCGGTACGGCGCTGCTGGTCGCCGCGACCCTGTTGATGAGGGCGGTTTAGAACATGTCGGCATTTCCTCTGCTCACCGCGGTCGCCGCGGTCCCGGCGGTCGGCGCGGTCGCGACCGCCGCGGTGCCCGCCGCGCGCCGCACCGCCGCCAAGTGGACGGCCCTGGGCTTCGCCCTGGTGACGCTGGTGCTGGCCTGCGTGGTCGCCGGGAGCTTCCACCCCGGCGGCGCCCGCTACCAGCTGACCGAGTCGCACGCCTGGATCAGTTCCTTCGGGGTGCGCTACGAACTCGGGGTGGACGGCATCGCCGTCGTCCTGCTGCTGCTGACCACGGTGCTGATCCCGTTCGTCATGCTGGCCGGCTGGCACGACGCGGACCTGCCGGACGGCGGGCGGCCGAACACCAACTGGCGTCCCACCCAGGGATTCTTCGCGCTGATCCTGCTGGTCGAGGCGATGGTGGCGATCTCGTTCGAGTCCACCGACGTCTTCCTCTTCTACATCTTCTTCGAAGCCATGCTGATCCCGATGTACTTCCTCATCGGCGGCTTCGGGGACCGGGCCTTCGCCGGCGGCGAGGAGGCGGCCGCCCGGCAGCGCTCCGCGGCGGCGGTGAAGTTCCTGCTCTACAACCTGGTCGGCGGTCTGATCATGCTGGCCGCGGTGATCGGGCTGTACGCGGTCACCGCCCACCAGCTGGGCACCGGCACCTTCTCGCTGACGGAGATCCTGCGGGCGCGGGCCGCCGGGCAGCTGACGCTGTCCACGACCACCGAACGCTGGATCTTCCTCGGCTTCTTCTTCGCCTTCGCCGTCAAGGCGCCGCTGTGGCCGCTGCACACCTGGCTGCCCGGCGCCATGGGGGAGTCCACGGCGCCGGTGGCGGTGCTGATCACCGCGGTGGTCGACAAGGTCGGCACCTTCGCGATGCTCCGCTACTGCCTCCAGCTGTTCCCGCAGGCGTCCACCTGGGCCACTCCGGTGATCATGGTGCTGGCGCTGATCGGCATCCTGTACGGGGCGCTGCTCGCGGTGGCCCAGAAGGACATCAAGCGGCTGATCGCCTACGCGTCGATCTCCCACTTCGGCTTCATCATCCTGGGCATCTTCGCGATGACCTCGCAGGGCCAGAGCGGCGCGACCCTGTACATGGTCAACCACGGCATCTCCACCGCGGCCCTGCTGCTGGTGGCGGGCTTCCTGATCACCCGGCGCGGCTCGCGGCTGATCGGCGACTTCGGCGGGGTGCAGAAGGTCGCGCCGGTGCTCGCCGGGACGTTCCTGATCGGCGGTCTGGCCACCCTCTCGCTGCCCGGACTGGCGCCGTTCGTCAGCGAGTTCCTCGTCCTGGTCGGCACCTTCACCCGGCACCCGGTGCTCGGCATCATCGCCACCCTCGGCATCGTGCTGGCCGCCCTCTACGTCCTGGTGCTCTACCAGCGCACCATGACGGGCCCGGTGAAGGAGAGCGTGGCCGGGATGAAGGACCTGGGGGCGCGTGAACTGGTCGTGGTGGCGCCCCTGGTGGTGCTGCTGCTGGTGCTCGGGGTCTACCCCAAGCCGATCACCGACGTCATCAACCCGGCGGTGCGGGACACGCTCTCCGACGTCCACCACACCGACCCGGCGCCGCAGATCAACGCCGTAGCGAAGGAGACCGCGAAGTGAGCGCCACGGCATCGGCCGTCCACAGCCTGTGGACGACGGCGGCGGCCGCCGCCCCCCTCGACAAGATCCCGGCACCGAAGATCGAGTACGCCCAGCTCTCCCCGGTGCTGGTGGTCTTCGGCGCGGCCGTGATCGGCATCCTCATCGAGGCGTTCCTGCCCCGCCGCAGCCGCTACATCGCCCAGCTGGGCACCACGGTGGTGGGCCTGGCCGCCGCGTTCGCGGCCGTCGTCGCGCTGGCCGCGGACGGCTACGCGGGCGCCAAGGGGCACGTCGCCGCCATGGGCGCGGTCGCGGTGGACGGTCCGGCCCTCTTCCTCCAGGGCACCATCCTGCTGGTGGCGCTGGTGGCCTCGTTCACCTTCGCCGAGCGGCGGCTCGACCCGCAGGCCCACGGGCGGCAGGTGGACTCCTTCGCCGCGCAGGGCTCCGCGGTGCCCGGCAGCGAGCAGGAGAAGGCCGCGGTCAAGGCGGGCTTCACCACCACCGAGGTCTTCCCGCTGCTGCTGTTCGCGGTCGGCGGCATGCTGATCTTCCCGGCCGCCAACGACCTGCTGACCCTGTTCGTCTCGCTGGAGGTCTTCTCCCTCCCGCTGTACCTGCTGTGCGCGCTGGCCCGCCGCCACCGGCTGGTCTCCCAGGAAGCGGCCATCAAGTACTTCCTGCTCGGCGCGTTCTCCTCGGCGATCCTGCTGTTCGGCGTCGCCCTGCTGTACGGGTACGCCGGCACCGTCTCCTACGGCGGCATCGCGGACGTCGTCAGCGGCAACCCGAGCCGGCTCACCCCGGCCCTGGCCAACTCCACCGCCAACGACGCGCTGCTGCTCATCGGCGGCGCGATGGTGGTCGTCGGGCTGCTGTTCAAGGTGGCCGCGGCGCCGTTCCACATGTGGACGCCGGACGTCTACCAGGGCGCCCCGACGCCGGTCACCGGCTTCATGGCGGCGGCCACCAAGGTCGCCGCGTTCGGCGCGCTGCTGCGGCTGCTGTACGTGGTGCTGCCCGGCATCCGCTGGGACTGGCGGCCGGTGATGTGGGGCGTGGCCGTGCTGACCATGGTGATCGGCGCGATCATCGCCGTCACGCAGACCGACGTGAAGCGGCTGCTGGCGTACTCCTCGATCGCGCACGCCGGGTTCATCCTGGCCGGTGTGGTCGCGGTGTCCCCGGACGGGGTGTCCTCGGTGCTGTTCTACCTGGGCGCCTACTCGTTCGTGACGCTGGGCGCGTTCGCGGTGGTGACGCTGGTGCGCGACGCGGGCGGCGAGGCCACCTCGCTGGCCGGCTGGGCGGGGCTCGGCCGGCGCTCCCCGCTGACCGCCGCGGTCTTCGCCGTCTTCCTGCTGGCCTTCGCGGGCATCCCGCTGACCTCCGGGTTCGCGGGGAAGTTCGCGGTGTTCAAGGCCGCGGCGCAGGGCGGCGCGGTGCCGCTGGTGATCATCGGTGTGATCTCGTCGGCGATCGCCGCGTTCTTCTACATCCGGGTGATCGTGCTGATGTTCTTCAGCGAGCCGCGGCCCGAGGGCCCGACGGTGGCCGTCCCCTCGCCGCTGACCTCGGGGGCGATCGCGGTGGGTGTGGCCGTCACCCTGGTGCTGGGCGTGGCGCCGCAGTACTTCCTGGACCTGGCGGGGAAGGCGAGCGTCTTCGTTCGTTAGGCGTCCGTGTCGCGCGGTGCGGGGCCCGTTCCGGATCACCGGAGCGGGCCCGCGCTGTGTCTACGGGCAGTCGATGCTGCCGGTCAGGTGGGCGTGCTGCTGGCCGATCACCTTGACCACGTCGGTGTCGAAGTCCGCGTGGTGGAGCGACGGATCGGCGTGGATGGTGCCGTGGACGCTGGTCGTGGTGGTCCACGAGCCGTGGTCGGTGTTGAGGATGACGCTCAGGTCGGAGCCGTTGTCGTCCTGGATGTGCAGGTCCCAGCCGCCGGTCGAGCTGGTGCCGGTCATGTCCTTCGAACTCACCGAGTAGGCGACCCCCTTGCGGGTGGCCGGGTAGTAGTACGCGCAGTGCCCGGCGTCGCCGGAGACGTCGATGGTGATCGGGCCCGTCACATGGACGACGGCCGGGTCGGAGGCCGCGGCCGAGGTCTGCGCCGCGGCACCGGCCGTGGCACCGGCCGTGGCACCGGCCGCGGGTCTGGCGCCGCCGGCCGCGGGCGTCGCGGAGGATGGCGCGCCGCCCGCGGCGCCACCGGAGCCGCAGGCGGTCAGCAGCAGGGCCGCGGCGGCGGTGGTGAGCGCGGCGGGCAGGGAGCGGGAGTGGTGCTGGAACATGCGGGTTCCTTCGCGGCGACGGCACCCGGCACCGTGCCGGGTGGCGAGCATGCTCGTGCCCTACCGTCCGGTACGGCAATGCACGGAACGCCGCCGTGGCACGTCTGGGATGTGGCCGAGATACACCCGCAGCATTGGCCCCGCCCCGGACGGTGACCGGCGGCCCGACAGCGGCCCGGCGCACGGGAGTCCGGCCGCGCCCGGGACGGGTGGGCGCACGCCCCGGGATATTCCGGAATGGGTTGCTCCGGGCGGCATTTCACCACTAACGTCCTGAGCGGCGCCACGGTCCGGGAGGGAGCCCTCACCGTGCGTGACCGATGGGGGGAAAGTGGCGGGTGCATCGTCCTGCGCGCTGGACAGGTCCGTCCCGGGCCTGATCCTCAAGATCGGCAACTATCCGCTGCACCACGGCGGCGTCGGCGCCATCCGGAGCCTGGGCCGGCTCGGGGTGCCCGTCCACGCCGTCCTGGAGGACCGTTTCACCCCGGCCGCCGCCTCGCGCTACCTGACCGGCGGCTTCGTCTGGCCGACGACCGGCCTGGAGCCGCCCGGCCGCCTGGTGGAACGGCTGCTGGACATCGGCCGCCGGATCGGGCGGCCCGCCGTGCTGCTGCCCACCGACGAGGAGGCCGCGGTGCTCGTCGCCGAGCACGCCGCGCAGCTCGCCGGGCGCTTCCTCCTTCCCCGGGTCGACCCGGCCCTGCCGCGGCGGCTGGCGAGCAAGCAGGGCCTGCACGAGCTGTGCCTGATGCACGGAGTGCCCACCCCGCAGGCCGTCTTCCCCGAGTCCTACGCCGACATCGCCGCGTTCGCCGAGACCGCCCGCTTCCCGGTGGTGGCCAAGAACCGCGAGGCGTTCGAACGCCGCAGAGCCCCCGTCGTGCCCGGCACCACCCGGATCCGCGGCCCGCGCGAACTGCTCGCCCTGGCCCGCGGCTGGGGCGAGCGGCCCGGGGTGATCCTCCAGGAGTACCTGCCCCGCGAGCAGGCCGAGGACTGGATCGTCCACGCCTACGCCGACGCCGACCACGTGCCGCGCGCCCTCTTCACCGGCGTCAAGGTCCGCTCCTGGCCGCCGCACGCCGGGATGACCGCCTGCGCCTACACCGTGCCCAACCCCGAACTCGCCGAGCTGGCCACCGCGTTCGTCAAACAGGTCGGCTTCTCCGGCATCGCCGACCTGGACTGGCGCTACGACCGCCGGGACGGCCGCTACAAGCTGCTGGACTTCAATCCGCGGATGGGCGCGCAGTTCCGCCTGTTCGAGACCGCGGCGGGCGTGGACGTGGTGCGCGCCCAGCACCTCGACCTGACCGGCCGCGACGTCCCGTGCGCCGCCCAGGTGGACGGGCGGCGCTTCGTCGTCGAGCCCATCGACCTGCCCGCGCTGCTCGCCTACCGGCGCAGCGGCTACACCACCCCGCACGCGCCCCGCCGGGCCGCCGCCACCGAACTCGCCTGGTTCGCCCGCGACGACCCGGGGCCGTTCCTCACGATGACCGCCCGCTTCGTACGGCCGGGGGCGGCGCACCTGCTGCGGATGTGGCGGGGCCGCCGTCCCGGGCGTCCGACCGCCTCAGGAGGAGACCCGTCATGAGACCTGTCGTCGTGATCGGGGCCGGCCCGTACGGGCTGTCCGCCGCCGCCCATCTGAAGGCGCGGGGCGTCGCAGTCCGGGTCTTCGGCACGCCCATGTCGAGCTGGAGCGGGACCATGCCGCGCGGGATGGTCCTGAAGTCGACGCCCGACGCCTCGACGATCTCCGCGCCCGGCCAGGGCCACACCCTCCAGGACTTCTGCGACGCGATCGGCGAACCCCGGCCGACCACCGAGCGGGACCTGGTCTCGCTGGACCTGTTCGTGCGCTACGGGCGGTGGTTCGCCGAGCGGCTCGTCCCCGAGGTGGAACAGGCGCAGGTGGCCTCCGTGGACCGGCACGGCGGGCAGTTCCACCTCAAGCTCGACTCCGGCGAGGAACTGGCGGCCCCGGCCGTGGTGGTCGCCAGCGGGCTGAGCGGCTTCGCCTACCTGCCGCCCGAGCTGCGGATCCTCGTCCCGGACGGCCCCGGCCCCGGCGCCCTGGTCTCGCACAGCTCCCAGCACGCCGACCTCGCCGCCCTCGCCGGGCGCGAGGTGCTGGTCGTCGGGGCCGGGCAGTCGGCGCTGGAGAGCGCCGTCCTGCTGCACGAGGCGGGCGTGCCGGTGCGGGTGCTGGCCCGCCGGGCCGGCTCGGTCGGCTTCGGCGCCCCGCCGCGCCCCGGCCTGCAGTGGAAGCCGGACTCCCCGGTGGGCCGCGCCTGGTCGCTGTACGCGTTCAGCAACGTGCCCGGGCCCGGCGCGTTCCGCTACCTGCCGGAGCCCGCCCGGCTGTTCCTGGTGCGCAAGGTGCTGGGGCCGCGCGGCGCCTGGTGGCTGCGGGAGCGGTTCGACGGGCGGGTGCCGGTCGCCGAGGGGCGCCGGCTGGTCAGCGCCCGGCCGGATGGCGCCGGCGGGGTGGTGGTGAGCACCCGCGGCCCGGGCGGGCGGATCACCGAGACCGGCGCCGGCCATGTGCTGGCCGCGACGGGATACCGGGTGGACCTCGACGCCCTGGGCTTTCTCGGCCCGGAGCTGCGCACCCGGCTGGCGCGCTCCGGCGGCTCCCCCTGGCTGGGCCGCGACTACGCCTCGTCGGAACCCGGCCTGTACTTCACCGGGCTGCCGTCGGCGGCCACCTTCGGGCCGCTGATGCGGTTCGTGTGCGGAACGTCGTTCGCCTCCCCGCGCCTGGCGCGCTCCATCGCCGCCGCCGTGCGCTGACCGCGCTCCCGCCCGGGCCGGGACGCCGGGGACGACGGGCACGCCTGACGGGGCGTGCCCGTTGTCATGGTGTGTCCCGTTCCGTTGCCGGGGACGGGGGAACCCCGGGGGCACCCCGCGGAAAAGGACCGGGCCATGCCCTGGTAGTGATCCCCAAGGGACCGGATACGCTGCAAGGAATGGCAGTCGGGCCAGGGACAGCAACTGCGACAGGAGTTCCCCTCGTGACCGTCGTCGAGCCCTTCGGGCTGAGCCTGCGCGACCAGGTCCTCGACACCGGCGTCCGGGCCGGCCTGGCGGACGTCGAGGAGGGCCTGCTGGAGGCCACCAAGAGCGACGTGCCCTTCATCACCGGGGCGGCCCAGCACCTGGTGCGGGCCGGAGGCAAGCGGTTCCGGCCGCTGCTGGTGCTGCTGGCCGCGCAGTTCGGTGATCCGCACGCGCCCGGCGTGGTGCCCGCGGCCGTGGTGGTGGAGCTGACCCACCTGGCCACGCTCTACCACGACGACGTGATGGACGAGGCGGACGTGCGCCGCGGGGTGCCCAGCGCCAACGCCCGCTGGGACAACTCGGTGGCCGTGCTGACCGGTGACTTCCTGTTCTCCCGCGCCTCCCACATCCTGGCCGACCTCGGCCCGGAGGCGGTCCGCATCCAGGCCGAGGCCTTCGAGCGGCTGGTCACCGGCCAGATCCTGGAGACCGCCGGGCCGCGGGACGGGCACGACCCGGTCGAGCACTACCTGGAGGTGCTCGCGGGCAAGACCGGCTCGCTGATCGCGGTGGCCGGCCGGTTCGGCGCGATGATGTCCGGCGCGGACGAGACCGTGGTGGACATCCTCACCCAGTACGGGGAGCGGATCGGCGTCGCCTTCCAGCTCGCCGACGACATCCTGGACATCGCCAGCGAGGGCCACGAATCCGGCAAGACGCCGGGCACCGACCTGCGCGAGGGCATCCCGACCCTGCCGGTGCTGCATCTGCGGGCACGGGTCACCGCCGCCGAGCGGGCCGGCGACGAGGCGTCCCCCGAGGACCGCCGGCTGGTCGAGCTGCTCGACGGCGGCCTGGCGGACGACGCCCGGCACGCCGAGGCGCTGGCGCTGCTGCGGGTCCACCCGGCGCTGGAGCAGGCCCGCCGCGACACCCTCCGCTACGCCGACGAGGCGCGGTCCGTGCTCGCCCCGCTCCCGGACTGCGCGGCCAAGTCGGCTCTCGAGGCGCTGTGCGACGCGGTGGTGCACCGCGCCGGCTGAGCCGTCCGCCGGCGCTCGCCCCCCGGCGCCCGTAGGGGAACGTCATCCCGGGGTCGTACGCCGGGTTGATCCCGGGGGCGGATGTGGTTCCCCGGCCGGTTTGGTGGGATGGGGAGCACCATCCGGGGAGTACGGGGTCATCATGGCCTCAGCCCGGGATGGGCGAGTGCGAGGCGGCCCGGGCGCCTGACGCGGGGCCGCCGCCGACGACGGAGGTAGGCGATGACACCGATCCAACCGCCGCAGCCCGGCGGGGACTTCGGGGAGTACGACGGCGAGTTCGAGGGGGAGACCGGGCACCCGGGCGGACGCCGCACGCTGGTGCGCTACGGAGTGCCGGTCGCCATCGCGGGGGTGGCGGCGGCGACGATCGGACTGGGCACCGCGCTGGCCACCACCGGCGGCAGCCCGTCGCTGCCCCACCTGACGGCCGCGCAGCTGCTGACGAGGATGGCCCAGTCCCGGGTGCAGACCGTCTCCGGCACCGTGCGGGTCACCACCGACCTGGGCCTGCCCGCCGGTCTGGACGGCGCGCTGCCGGGGGCGGGTGCCCTGGCCGGTCCGGGCCGCGCCGGCGGCGGCGCGTCCGCCGATCCGCAGACGAAGCTCACCGAGCTGCTGGCGGGCACCCACACCCTGCGGGTGGCCGCCGACGGCCCGCAGCGCCAGCGCATATCGCTGCTGGACAGCACGTCCGAGTACAGCGTCATCCACAACGGCGACCAGCTGTGGGCGTACGACAGCGCCGCCAACGCGGTCTTCCACGCGACCCGTCCGGCCGGCGCCCCGCACGGAAAGGCCGCCGTTCCCGCGAAGCCGGGCGCGAAGCCGGACCACGCGCTGCCGGCGACCCCGCAGGACGCCGTCCAGCAGGCCCTCAAGGCCGTGGACCCGACGACGTCGGTGACCGTGGACGGCACGGCCCGGGTGGCCGGGCGCGCCGCCTACGAGCTGGTCATCGCCCCCAAGCAGGCCGGTTCCACGGTCGGTTCGATCCGGGTGGCGGTCGACGCGGCCAACGGCACCCCGCTGGCCTTCACGCTGACCCCGAAGGGCAGCGGCACGGCGGCCGTGGACATCGCGTACACCTCGGTGGACTTCGGCACCCCGGCCGCGTCCACCTTCACCTTCACCGTGCCCAAGGGCGCGAAGGTCACCCAGGGCACCGACGCCCCCTCCGCCGGTCTGCCCGGCCTGGGGCTGTCGGTGGACCGCTCCGGGGCGCGGACCCTCGGCTCCGGCTGGACGAGCGTGCTGGAGATGAAGCAGTCCGCGGGCCCGGCGGCCGGCCCGAAGAGCGGCGCGATCAAGAACGGTGCCGTCATGAACGGCCCGATGAAGGGCGCTCCCAGGAACGGCGGGGCGGGCGCGCAGAGCCTCCCGTCGCTGCTGGGCAGCCTCGGCCACCAGGTCCACGGCGCGTTCGGCTCCGGCACGGTGATCTCCACCCGCCTGGTCAACGTCCTGATCACCGACAAGGGCACCGTCTTCGCCGGCGCGGTCACCGAGAGCGGCCTGATCCGGGCCGCCGACAGCGCGGCGGCAAGGTGATGGACGGGCTGCCCGCCGACCGGGCCGCGATCGTCACCCGCGGCCTGACCAAGCGGTACCGCGGCGGGCAGCTCGCCGTGGACGGCCTGGACCTGGCCGTGCCACGCGGCAGCGTCTTCGGCTTCCTCGGCCCCAACGGCTCGGGGAAGACGACCACCATCCGCATGCTGATGGGCCTGATCGAGCCCACCGCGGGCATGGCCCGGGTGCTCGGCGAGCCGATGCCGCGCTCCGGCCGCCGGGTGCTGCCGAAGGTGGGCGCGCTGATCGAGGGCCCGGCGCTGTACGGGTTCCTGTCCGGCCGGGACAACCTCGTCCGCTTCGACGCCGCCGACCCCACGGCCGATCCGCGCACCCGCGCGGCCCGGGTGGCGGGGGCGCTGGAGCGGGTCGGGCTGGCGTCGGCCGCCGGCAAGCGGGCGCGCGCCTACTCGCTGGGCATGAAGCAGCGCCTCGGGCTGGCCGCGGCGCTGCTGCGGCCGCGCGAGCTGCTGGTCCTGGACGAGCCCACCAACGGCCTCGACCCGCAGGGCATGCGGGAGATCCGGGCGCTGGTGCGGGAGCTGGCGGCGGACGGCACCACCGTCTTCCTCTCCTCCCATCTGCTGGACGAGATCGAGCAGGTCTGCACCCATGCCGCGGTGATGTCCCGCGGCCGCCTGGTGGTGCAGGGGACGGTCGCCGAGCTGTCGGCGGGGGCCCGCGGGCGGCTCGCCGTCACCACCCCGGACCCGGCCGACGCGGTGCGGGTCCTCAAGGAGCACGGCGTGGGCGACCTCGCGGCCTCCGGTGAGCAGGTGACCGGTGAACTGCCGCAGCCCGCGCCGGACCTGGCGGACCTGAACGCGGCCCTGGTGGCCGCGGGGGTGCGGGTGCGGGCCTTCGGGCCGCAACGGGCCTCGCTGGAGGACGCGTTCGTGGCGCTGACCGGGGAGGGCTTCGATGTCGCGGGTTGAGACACCGCCGGCGGTACGGCAGCCGGAGGCCGGGGCGGAGCGTCCCGCGCGGGCCGTGTGGTCGCTGGGGCTGCTGCGCAACGAGGTGGTCACCGTCTTCCGGCGCCGCCGGACGCTGGCGCTGCTCGCGGTGCTGGCGGCGGTGCCGGTGCTGATCGGCGTCGCGGTGCGGCTGGAGACCCGCGGCGACCGCGGCGGGGGCGGCGGTCCCGCGTTCATCGCCGACGTCACCAACAACGGCCTGTTCCTGGTGTTCACCGCGCTCGCGGTGACGCTGCCGGTCTTCCTGCCGATGGCGGTCGGCGTGGTGGCCGGGGACGCGGTGGCGGGGGAGGCCGCCGCGGGCACGCTGCGCTATCTGCTGGTCGCGCCGGCCGGCCGCAGCCGCCTGCTGCTGGTCAAGTACGCCTCGGTGCTGGCGTTCTGCCTGGTGGCGACGGTGGTGGTGGCCGTCTCGGCGCTGCTGACCGGGGCCGCCCTGTTCCCGCTGGGCGATGTCACGCTGATCTCCGGGACGACCATCCCGCTGGGTGACGGGCTGCTGCGGGCGCTGCTGATCGCGGTGCTGGTGGCGGCCTCGCTGACCGGGGTGGCGGCGCTGGGCCTGTTCGTCTCCACCGTCACCGACAGCGGGATCGCCGCCATGGCCACCACGGTCGGCATCGTGATCACCGCGCAGATCCTGGACACCATCCCGCAGTTGCACGCCATCGGGCCGTACCTGTTCCCGCACTACTGGCTGAGCTTCGCCGACCTGCTGCGCTCCCCGGTCACCTGGGACCAGATGGGCCGGAACCTGGGCCTCCAGGCGCTGTACGCGGCGGTGTTCGGCTCCGCGGCGTGGGCCCGGCTGACCACCCGGGACGTCACGGCCTGAACCGGGCGGCGCCCGGGGACACCCCCGGGCGCCGCCCGCCGCCTCAGACCAGGCCCCGCCCCGGTATCACCGCCCCGCCCGGCCGCCCGCAGCGCGGGCACTCGCACACCGGCCACCGCGACTCCACCATGGGCGCCAACGGCCGTATCCCGTCCACCTCGACCCGGGGCCGCTCGCTGACCGTCCGCCCGGTCGCCGGGTCGACGGTGCGGACCTTCATCCACATCCCGCTCATCCGCTCTCGCAGGGCATATCCCAGACGCACCTCACCCCGCGAGCATGCCCGGGCCCGGCGGCCCCGCAGTAGTACCGGCAGGCGTTACCGGCCCGGTAATACGCTGAACACCACGGTGGCCGGGGTAGTGATAGAGCTGACGGGGTGACGCCCTTGAACAATGCCGTGGTTCCTCCCGAGGTCCTGTCCAGGACAGATCTGAGGCGCGCATTGCGGGAACACGACTTCGCGGCGGCCTTCCGGCTCATCAAGCGCTACGCCGGGCTGAGCCAGAACCGCATCGCCAACGCCTGCGGAATGACCCCGGGCAAGGTCTCCACCATCATCGCCGGCACCGCGCGGGTCACCTCGTACGAGGTGCTGACCCGGATATCCGATGGTCTGCGTATTCCGGGCGGGTTACTGGGGCTGGCGCCGCGCCCCTGGGAGAAGGCCGCGCCGCGGCCCGCCGCCCCCGAGCCGGCCCCCGCCCCGGCGCCCGCCGCCGAGACCACCGTCTGGCGGGCCGAGGCCACCGTGGAACTGGCCGACCGCCTCACCCGCGGCGACCTGACGATGGACCGGCGCGCCCTGACCCGCGCCCTGGCCTCCAGCGCCGTCGCCGGAGCGGCCCTGCTGGACTCCCTGGAGGGCTGGATGTACCCGGCGGCACCGCCCGGCGGCACCCGGCGGCCCGGCCGGCTCGGCCTCCGCGACGTCGAGCAACTGGAGCAGACGGCACGGGCGTTCCGCGCCTGGGACCACCGCTACGGCGGCGGGCTGCGCCGCAAGGCCGTGCTGGGGCAGCTCAACGAGGTGGCCGGCATCCTGCGCGAGCACCAGCCGGCCGCCGTGGAGCGCCGCCTGTACCGGGTGCTGGCGCTGCTCGCCGGGACCGCCGCCACCATGGCCTGGGACAGCGGCCTCCAGCGCCGCGCCCAGGACTACTACCGCCTCTCGCTGCGGGCCGCGCACGCCGGCGGCGACCGGATCTGGGGCGCCAACGTCCTGGCCGGGATGGCCCGGCAGATGCTCTACACCGGCCGCCCGCAGGACGCCCTGGAACTCGTCCGGCTGGCCCAGGAGGACTCCCGGTCGCACGCCCTGCCGCGGGTGAACGCGATGCTGCGCACCCGGGAGGCGTGGGCCCTGTCCGCCATGGGCCGTACCGCCGCGTTCGAACGGGCCACCGAGCAGGCCCGCGCCACCCTCGCCGAGGCGGGCCCCGGCGCCGAGGACCCGTACTGGATCGCCTACTTCGACGAGGCCGAGCTGGCCGGGGTCACGGGCGGCCGGCTGCTGGAGCTGGCCCGCCGCGATCCGCGCGCCCACGCCGAGCGGGCCGCCCGGGAGATCCGGCAGGCGCTGGACCGCCGCGGGCGGGAGGCCGGCCGCAGCCGGGCGCTGGACCACATCGGGCTGGCCGAGGTCTGCTTCCTCGTCGGCGATCTGGACACCGCCTGCGCGCAGGCGCACGCGGCCGTGGACGCCGCCGAGTCGGTCCACTCCGGCCGGGTGCGCTCCGGGCTGGCGGGGCTGTACGCCTACACCGTCGGCCACGGCACCTCGAACCGGGTCCGGGAGGCCCGCGCTAGGATCCGCGAACAACTGGCCGACTGACCGAGTACCGACAGACGCCGAAGAGACGGACAGAGAAGACCCCCACCGTGACCACCCTTGCCGTGACCGGACACATGGACCTCACCGAGGAGTCGGTGCCCCGGGTGGCGGCGGCGCTGCGCGAACTGGTCGCCGGATACGCCGGATACGCCGAAAACACAGCTCAGCGGCTGGTCGGGGTCTCCTGCCTGGCCCGCGGCGCCGACAGCCTGTTCGCCGAGGCCGTCCTGGCGGCCGGCGGGCGCCTGGTGGCCGTCGTGCCGTCCCGGGACTACCGGCAGGCCAAGGTGGGGCCGGACCACGCCGCGCAGTTCGACCGGCTGCTGGCGGCGGCGGGCGAGGTGGTCGTCATGGACCACCCCACCGCGGACCGGGCCGCGTACGAGGCGGCCAACGCCGAACTGCTGCGGCGGGCCGACCGGCTGGTCGCGGTGTGGAACGGGCGCCCGCCGGGCGGGAAGGGCGGCGGCACCGCGGACGTCGTCGAGCGGGCCCGGGCCGCCGGACTGCCGGTCGACGTGGTGTGGCCGCCGGGCGCCGCCCGCTCCGGCGGCTGAACGGCACCCGGTGGGGCGGCTACAGCTCGGTGTCGGCGGCCAGCTGGGCGGCCGCCGGATCGGCCGCCACCCGCTCGGCCGCCGGGACGGTCGCGCCGCGCGCCACCACCCGGCCGCGCCGGGCGCCGCGCATCGCGTCGTACGTCAGCAGCGCCAGGGCGAGCCACACCAGGGCGAACCCGGCCCACCGCTCCGGCGGCATCGCCTCGTGGAAGTACAGCAGGCCCAGCAGGAACTGGAAGACCGGCGCCAGGTACTGGAGCAGGCCGATCGTGGTCAGCGGCACCCGCACCGCCGCCGCGCCGAACGCCATCAGCGGGACGGCCGTGACCACCCCGCAGCAGGCCAGCAGCGCCGCGTGCCCGGCGCCGTGCCCGGTGAACGTCGACTGGCCGCGGGCGCCGAGGAAGAGCAGATAGCCCAGCGCGGGCAGGAACTGCACGGCGGTCTCGGCGGCCAGCGACTCCACGCCGCCCAGACCCACCTTCTTCTTCACCAGCCCGTAGGTGCCGAAGGAGAACGCCAGGGTCAGCGCGATCCACGGCAGCCGCCCGTAGCCGGCCGTCAGCACCCCGACGGCCAGCGCCCCGACGGCCACCGCCACCCACTGCGCCGGCCGGAGCCGCTCGTGCAGCACCAGCACCCCGAACCCGATGGTGACCAGCGGGTTGATGAAGTACCCCAGCGAGGTCTCCACCACCTGGCCGGAGTTGACGCCCCAGATGTACATGCCCCAGTTGACGGAGATGACGGCCGCCGCGACGGCGATCAGCCCCAGCCGCTTCGGCTGCCGCAGCAGCTCCCGGATCCACGCGCCCCGGCGCAGCGCCAGCAACAGCACGGTGACGGCGGCCAGCGACCACACCATCCGGTGGGCGAGGATCTCGGTGGCCGACGCGGGCTCCAGCAGGGGCCAGTACAGCGGGAACAGCCCCCACATGCCGTAGGCGGCGATGCCGTACAGCACGCCGGCGCGCTGCTGGTTCAAGGCTTCCTCCCGGACTCGGCGGCCGCGTGCGGGCCTGCGCTGACGGTACGACGCTCACCGGGCGACTGTCATTCCCGTGCACGCATAACGGTCCTGACACGGCCCGCCGCCTAGCGCGGCTCCCGGGCCGCGCGGGTCTCCACGGCCCGTTCCACGTCGAACGGCAGGATCGTCACGGCCACGTGCGGCAGGTCCTCCACGGCCCGGGCCACCGCGTCCTCGGTGCCCCGGTGCAGGATGCGGCCGAGGATGGGCGCGTAGGTGCGCCGGGGCAGCAGCAGCGTCAGCGCGGTGTCGCCGCCGGCCGTGACGCGCGCGGCCAGCTCCACCACCGCGTGCCGCAGCCGCCGGTCCGGGCAGGCGACGACCTCCAGCGGGATCGTGGTGGCGCTGGTGTCCTCCCACTGGGCCATCAGCTCCCGGGCGTGGCGCTCGTCGACCATGAAGTGCACCGCGCGGATCTCGTCCGGGGCGAGCTGGTGGGCGTAGCGCAGCGCCTTGAGCACCGCCAGGTCCAGGCTGTCCACCAGGACGTAGACCAGGTGGTGCCGCCAGGTCGGCAGGTCGGCGCCGGGCGCGGGCGCCTCCTGGAGGGCGGCGGCCTCCGCCCGGTACTGGCGGTTGATCCGGATCAGCGCCCACACCCCGATCGGGAAGAGGACGACCACCAGCCAGGCGCCCTCGGTGAACTTGGTGATCGCGAAGATCAGCACCACCAGTGCGGACGCGGCCGCCGCGGCCACGTTGACGGCCAGCTTCCACGGGCGGCCGGGCTCCCGCCGCCGCCAGTGGTACGCGGTCAGCCCGGACGCGGCCATGGTGAAGCCGGTGAACACCCCGATGGCGTACAGCGCCACCAGCCGGTCCACGGTGCCGCCGGTGACCAGCAGCAGCGCCAGCGCCAGGGCGGTCAGCACGATGATGCCGTTGGAGAACGCCAGCCGGTGCCCGCGCCGGGTCAGCCGGCGCGGCAGGAAGCTGTCCTCGGCGACGAAGCTGGCCAGGAACGGGAAGCCGGTGAACGGGGTGTTGGCACCGGTGAACAGGATCAGCGCGGTGGCCAGCTGCACGTACACCAGGCCCAGGGTGCCCAGCGCCCCGGAGCCGAAGAGCAGGTGCGCCTCCTGCGCGATGACGGTCGGGTTGCCGTCGGCGTAGGGGACGGTGTGGGTGAGGTAGGCCAGCACCGAGACCGCGCCGACCATCACGGCCAGCGCGGTGCTCATGGCGACGAGGGTGCGGCGGGCGTTGACGCCCTGCGGCGGGCGGAACGCGGACACCCCGTTGGAGATGGCCTCCAGGCCGGTCAGCGAGGAGCCGCCGTTGGCGAAGGCGCGCGCCACGATGAACAGCGAGGCGCCGTACAGCAGCCCCTGCCCCGGCCGGCCCAGCTCCAGCATCCCCGGGCTGTGCGGGTCGGCCTGCGGCAGGTGACCGTACAGCGCCAGGCGGGCCGCCCCGACGACGATCATCAGCGCCACCGCCACCATGAACAGGTACGCGGGCGCGGCGAACGTCCGCCCCGCCTCCCGGATGCCGCGCAGGTTCCCGTACATCAGCAGCAGGACGACGGCGACGCTGATCGGGGTCTTCCAGCCGTCCAGGCCGGTGAAGCCGCCGCCGGCCAGGTGGACCAGCGAGATGATCGCGTCGGTGCCGGCCGCGGTCTGGACGGCCACGGTCACGATGTAGTCGATCAGCAGGGCGACCGCGGCGATCTGCGCGATGTCCGGACCGAAGTTCTCCCGGGCGACGACATAGGAGCCGCCGGCCCGGGTGTAGACGGTGACGACGTCCCGGTACGCCAGGGTGAGCAGCAGCAGGACGAAGATGATCACACCGGTCAGGGGCAGCAGCGTGCTGAACGCGGCCACCCCGATGACCGGGATCAGGACGCGCAGCATCTCCTCCGAGCCGTACGCGGTGGACGACATGCAGTCGGAGGCCAGGACGCCCAGGGCGAGCGGGTTGGACAGCTTCTCGCCGGACAGCTGCTCGGTGATCAGCGGCGGGCCGAGCAGGAGCCGCTTGACGCGGTACGCGAGGCGGTCGGGAGGCACCGGGGGCGGGGTCGTCATGGACACAGTCATACGGGTGCCCGGGGTGCCGCGCCGGGAAAGACGCGGCACTCCGGGCACCGGGTGGTCTCAGCCGACGACGGTCCAGGTGTCGCCGCCGGCCAGCAGGGCGGCGAGGTCGCCCTTGCCGTGCTGGTCGACGGCCTGGTCGAGCTGGTCGTTGAGGGTGGTGTCGTAGACCGGCCGGCGGACGTCGCGCAGGACGCCGACGGGGGTGTGGTGCAGGGTGTGGGGGTCGGCGAGCCGGGACAGGGCGAAGGCGGTGGCCGGGTCGTCGGCGTGCGCGTCGTGGACCAGGACGTCGCCGGCCGTCTCGGGGGTGACGTCGATGACCTTCAGGGATCCGGTGGCCGGGTCCCGGACCACGCCCTTGCGGCCGAGGCCGTCGCCGCCGTCCGCCTCGGCCAGGGGTGCCCCGAAGCGGATGGGCCGGCCGTGTTCGAGGGGGATGACGGCGTCGGCGGTGCTGGACTTGTCCTTGAGGATCTCGAAAGCGCCGTCGTTGAAGATGTTG
>JBEHXI010000013.1:0-50481 GCA_048498775.1 Actinomycetota bacterium
GAGCCCGCGCCGCCGTCTCCGGTACCCGCGCCGGGGCCCGAGCCCGCGCCGCCGTCGCCGATGCCCCCGCCCGGGCCCCGGCCCGGTCCTGGGCCGCTGCCGCCCGGGCCGTCGCCCGACCCCGTCCCGCAGCCGCCGCCCTCCCCGCTGCCCGGCCCCGGGCCCGAGGAGCCGCAGCCGCCCCCGTCGCCGCTGCCGCCCGAGCCGTCGCCGAACCCGGTCCCCGCACCGCCGCCACCGCCCGGACCGTTCCCGCAGTGAGCCGCTGAGGCACCGAGGCACCGAGGCGCCGAGCCGCCGTCAGGCCCCCTGCGCCTGCCCGCAGCCGCCCGTGGCGCGGACCGCGGGGGCGTACTGCTCGATGATGCGGCGCAGCACCTTCACCGTCGCGCTGATCTCGGCGTCCTCGATGCCGCACAGCGCCTCGCGCAGCCGCTCCTGGTTCGTACGGCTGACGCTGAGCAGGACCGCGCGGCCGGCTGGCGTGATCACGAGGTTGCGGGCGCGGCGGTCGAGCGGGTCGGGGGAGCGGTCGACAAGCCCCTGGACCTGCAACTGGGCCACCTGGCGGGTGACATGGGAGGGCTCGACGAGCAGGCGGTTCGCGAGGTCGCCGACCCGGCAGCCGTTCTCCTCGGCCGCCAGTGCCCGTAGCAGTTGCAGGTCGGAGCGGCCCACCCGGACCTCGGCCAGGCTGATCTGCCGGTCGTGCGCCTGCGGCCGGCTCAGGAGGTAGGCCAGCGCCGACAGCGTGCGCTCGAGGTCGGCCGTGGGCTGGGGGCCGGGGATGTCCGGCGTGCCTTCCTGCATGCCCGGAACTGTAGCGACGCGCTCACACGGTACGGAACCGGCCAACTTGCGGTTGATCACTCCGCGCTCTTTTGCGGCCCACGGCGGGCGGGATAGCGTACGGGTAACTTACTTGACTTTGTTAGCTAACGGGTTTCGCCCGATGTCCCCGAGCCTTCCGGAGTCCTCGGCCCCCGCCGCCCGACGCCGGCCGCGGCTCCGGCCGAGTCCCCCGCGCCGCCGACGAAGCCGCACCCCCGAAGGAGAGCCCTGCGCATGACCACCGCACAGCCCACTCCGACCCTCACGGTTCCCGGTGCCCGGGGCGCCTGCCCGTTCTCCCCGCCGCCGTCCTACCAGGAGGCGGCCGAGGAGGGACCGGTCGTCCGCTTCACCCTCTGGGACGGATCGCCCTGCTGGATGGTGACCCGCCATCAGGAGGTCCGCGCCGTCCTCGGCGACCGGCGTTTCAGCGCGGACGTCACCCGCCCCGGCTTCCCCTTCCTCACCGAGGGCCGCAGGGAGATCGCCGCCCGCAGCGCGCAGAGCTTCCTGCGGATGGACGACCCGGAACACGCCCGGTTGCGGCGGATGCTGACCGCCGACTTCATGGTCAAGCGGGTCGAGGCGCTGCGGCCGCAGGTGCAGCGGATCGTCGACGACACGTTGGACCGCATGATCGAGGGCGGTGCGCCGGCGGACCTGGTGGCGCAGTTCGCCCTGCCGGTGCCGTCCCTGGTGATCTGCCGGCTGCTCGGCGTCCCCTACGAGGACCACGAGTTCTTCCAGGACCGCAGCCGCATCATGCTCGACACCACCGTCCCCGCCGAGGCGGTTCGCGCCGCCCAGCGGGACCTGCTGGGCTACCTGGGGCGGCTGGCCGGAGAGAAGGAGCGGGAGCCGGACGACGGCATCCTCAGCCGCCTGGTGGCGCGCGGGGAGCTGGACGCCGACCAGGTCGCCGCCACCGCGTTCCTGCTGCTGATCGCCGGTCACGAGACCACGGCCAACATGACGTCCCTGTCCACGCTGGCGCTGTTGCGCGATCCCGCCCAGCTGGCTGCGCTGCGGGAGGACCCGTCCCTGATCAGGGGCGCCGTCGAGGAACTGCTGCGGTTCCTGACGATCGTGCACACCGGCCTGCCCCGGGTGGCGCTGGAGGACGTCGAGATCGGCGGCCGCACCATCCCGGCGGGGGAGGGCGTGTTGTGCATGCTCTCCACGGCCAACCGCGACGAGGGGGCCTTCCCCGGAGGCGACGGGCTCGACGTCGGACGGGATGCCCGGCGCCATGTGGCGTTCGGCTTCGGCGTCCACCAGTGCCTCGGACAGCCCCTGGCCCGGCTGGAGTTGCAGATCGCCCTGGAGACACTGCTGCGCCGGCTGCCGGGCCTGCGGCTGGCGATCCCCTTCGAGCAGGTGCCGTTCCGGGAGAACATGGCCGTCTACGGCGTCCACGAGCTGCCGGTGGCGTGGTGACACCCGTTCGGGTGGGCCGGATGTGACGGTACGGCCGGCGTTCCGCGGGACGCCGGCCGTACCCGTCGGTCAACGGCTGACGGTGGCCGGCATGGCCGGGGCGCCGGGGACCGGCTGCGCCGGCGCGCTCGGCGTGTGCACCGCCTGGAGCAGGCCGCTCAGCAGGTCGATGAGGCCCTTGACCACGCCCTGGACCGAGTTCAGCAGGTCACCGGGGTCGGGGTTCGGCGCCGCGGCGGCCTGGGCCACCGCGTCCAGCCGCTGCTTGATCTGCGGGACGGTCTGGGCCAGCTGGTCGTTCGGCCGGGCCGCGGAGTGCGGGGCCATGCTGCTCTGGGCGAGCTGGTCCATGGACTCCTTGGCCTGCTCCACCAGCTGCCTGATCCGGGCGGCGTCCGGGTGCTCGGCGAGCGCGGCCTTCAGCGGGGCCATGGCCCTGCTCACCGCGTCCAGACCGGTCACCTCGCTGCGCACCGCGGCCGGGTCCGGGGCCGGGGGCGCGGAAACGCCGCGGGCGGGCGCCTCCGCGCTGATGGCGGCGGTGGCCGCGCCGGCGGCGCCGAGCGCCAGGGTGCCGGCCGCAAGGGACGAGACAAGGATGGTGGTCTTCCGGTTCATGGGCATATTGCCGCTTCCTTCCGGGGGTGTGGAATAGCTCCGTGACCACCGTCCGGGAGGTGCGCACGCTCTGCAACTTGAGATGAGCCGAGAGTGACGGTCCGGGGTGACCGCCGGTCGCGCGGCCGTCAGAGATCGCGCAGCGCGGGCAGCAGCGTCTTCTCCGCCCAGTCCAGGAACGGCAGTTGGGTGTCCCCGCCGATCTGGACCAGCGCCACCTCGGTGAATCCGGCCTCCGCGTAGGGCCGCACCGCCTCCACGAACTCCGCCACGTCGTCCCCGCAGGGAATCGAGGCCGCCACGTCCTCCGGCCGTACGAACTGGGTGGCCCCGGCGAACGACTTCGGCCCGGGCAGCTCGGAGTTCACCTTCCAGCCGCCGCCGAACCAGCGGAACTGGTCATGGGCCCGCCGCACCGCCGCCTCGCGGTCAGGGTCGTAGCAGACCGGGAGCTGCCCGACCCGCGGCTTGCCCGCACCGCCGTTCTCGTCGAAGGATCGCAGCAGCTCGGCCTTCGGCTCCACCGCGATCACCAGGTCGGCCAGGCGGCCCGCCAGCGCGCACGACTTCGCCCCGGAGACCGCGATGCCGATCGGCGGCGGCTGGTCGGGGATGTCCCACAGCTTGGCCGACTCCACGTCGAAGTGCTCGCCGCGGTGGCTGACGTATCCGCCGGCGAAGAGTGCCCGGATGATCTCCACGGCCTCTTCGAGCATCTCGTGGCGCACGTCCACACCGGGCCAGCCGGCGCCGATGATGTGCTCGTTGAGGTTCTCGCCGGCTCCCAGGCCGAGACGGAAGCGGCCCTCGGAGAGCAGTTGCAGGGTGGCCGCCTTCTGGGCGACCACGGCCGGGTGGTAGCGGAACGTCGGGCACGTCACGTAGGTCATCAGGGGGATGCGGGACGTCGCCTGGGCCGCGGCGCCCAGGACGCTCCACGCGTAGGGGGAGTGCCCCTGGGAGTCCAGCCACGGGAAGTAGTGGTCGGAGGAGACCGAGAAGTCGAAACCGGCCGCCTCGGCGCGCACCACGTGCTCCACGAGCTCGCGGGGGCCGGCCTGCTCGGTCATCATCGTGTAACCGATCTGCACCATGCTGGGCGGGTGCCCGGGGGTCGCGGGCGAAAACACCCCGGACGGGTAGCGGCACCGGTATGGATCTCGCCATCGTGCTCGACTGCTCCGACCCCCGCGCACTCGCCTCCTTCTGGACCCGGGCCCTCGGCTACCGCGTCGCCGCGGACCGCCTGCCGTACGTCACCCTGGACGATCCGCGCGGCCGGTGGCCCCAGCTGCTGCTGCAACAGGTGCCCGAACGCAGGAACGGCAAGAACCGCATGCACCTGGACCTGCGGGTGCCGGCGCTGGAACCCGACCTCGGCCGGCTGCTGGCGCTGGGGGCGCGCACGCTGCGCGGCCCGTTCGACGACCGCGGCTGGCTCACCGTCGTCCTGGCGGATCCGGAGGGCAACGAGTTCTGCCTGATCGTGCCCGCCGACCGATAGGAACCTGACGCTACGTCAACTCGACTTGGCTGACGTGGTGTCAGGGAACGTGTCGCCCTGCACCGCCTGGAGGTAGAGGGTGAGCATGTCGACGGTGAAGTAGGAGCTGTAGGAGATGTCCGGGGTGTCGCCACCCGTGTGATAGCCGCCGATCACGCCGATCAGGGCGTAGTCCGCTCCCCGCCGGATCAGGAACGGGCCGCCCGAGGTGCCGCCGATGTAACCGGCGCAGGCGATCTCCAGGAAGTCGCCGGGGGCGCCCGGATCGGTGCTGGTGTAGCGGTCGGTGGAGGAGTGGCAGTCCAGCGGCTCGGGATGCAGGGCGTCGCTGGAGCCCGGGTAGCCGATCAGCCGTACGTCCGGGTGGTCGTAGCCCGGGTAGATGGCCAGGGCGAAGCCGCCGACCACGTCCTCGACCTCCTGCCCGTCGGCCCGCGGCGCGAGTTCGACGACGGAGTAGTCCCAGCGGGCGCCCTCCCCGGAACCCAGCTGGAGGTACCGCGGGTCGATGTGGATGCGCTCCACCGGGAAGATCCCGTACGGCTTGAGCCCGTCGTGGTACTGCGGCACGAACGACAGATAGCGCTTGGGGTCCGGATGGCTCAGGCAGTGCCCCGCGCTGACCACCAGGTTCCGGCGCGGGCTGCGGACGACCGTCGCACCGCAGAAGCGGCCCACGTTCTGACCGTCCACCCAGAAGAACGTCCCCACCTGGGGAATGCCCGGGAAGGGATGGCTGGGCGGCACCGGGGTCTGCGTCGACGTGGTGCGACGCGGGGCGCGCTGGTCGGCCGGCCGGGCGGCCCGCATCCGCCGCGCGGTCCAGTAGCGGTCCGCCTGGCCCGCCGAGACCGGGCGGGGGACCGGGGCCGCGCTGGGGCCCGGGGCCGGAGGCGTCGGCCCGGCGGCGTACGCGAACGAGCCGGGCGCCGCGGCCATCAGCAGACCGAGCAGCGCGCCGGCCACGGCGCGCCGGACGGATCCTGCGCTCGTCATCGGGTTCCTCCCGGGGGCTGGGCGTGAAACCGGTGGTGTGGAGCGCCACCACCGTCTCATGCCCCGCCGTGTGGAAACAGATGACGGCAGGTCAGTCGGCGGGGCCCGTCACGCGTCCGGACTGCCGGTGGTCACCGTGAACAGGCCGCCGTCCGGATCGCGCAGCATCGCGACGCGGCCGACCGGGGAGTTCTCGGGCGGTGAGGTGACGGTGCCGCCCGCCTCCTCGGCCCGCCGGGCCGCCGCGTCGGTGTCCTCCACCCGGAAGTACACATGCCAGCGCGGCCTGACCTGCGGCTCGGGCGCCGCCTCGACACCACCGCCGGTCAGGCTCGCCACCGTCCGCCCGCCGATCCGCAGCAGCACCCGGTCGTGCTCGAACCGCACGTCGTACAGCTCGGGGTGCTCGGTGTCCCACTGGAACACCTCGCCGTAGAACATGGCCGCCGCGAAGGCGTCCCGGGTGCGCAACTCCAGCCAGGCGGGCGCGCCCTTGCTCTCGCCCACCCGCCAGTCGGGGTTCACCGCGCCCTCCCAGATGCCGAACACCGCGCCGGCCGGATCCGCGGCCCACGCGACGCGTCCGGTGCCGAACTTCAGCGGCCCCACCGCGACCGTCGCACCGCGCTCCCGGATGCGGGAGGCGACCGCGTCCGCGCTGTCCACCGAGAAGTACGCGGTCCACGAGACCGGGAACTCCATGGAGTGCGCCAGCGCGCCGATCCCGGCGACCGGGGTGCCGCCGGCCAGCGCCAGGCAGTAGTTCTCCTGGCCCTGGTTCCCGGGCCGGTACTCCCAGCCGAGTACCGCCCGGTAGAAGGCCTGGGCGCCCGGCATGTCGCGAGTGATCAGGGTGACCCAGCACGGTGCACCCCGTACCGCGTGCGTCGCGGCTGACATGCGCGTTCACCTCGCTCCATGCGCGTGGCGGACCGCGGCGACACCGCCCGCCCCTTGCGACAACTCTGGCACCGGGCCGCCGACCCCGCACCCCGGGCGTCCGGCGCTTCCCGGCTTTCTCGGCCGGTTTGACCGCCTTACGATCGACGAGTCGCCGGATGTCCGCATCGCCGGATGAGGGGTGTGCGCACCATGGAGAGTTCACCCGCGGCACCACCCGAGGCACCGGGCAACCCCGGCCTGAAGCGGGAGATCGGGCTGATCGGCCTGATCTGGACGTCGGAGGGGTCCATCATCGGCTCGGGATGGCTGTTCGGCGCGCTGTTCGCCGCCCAGGCCGCCGGTACCGCCGCCCTGGTCTCCTGGGCGATCGGGGCCCTGGCCATCATCCTGCTGGCGTTCGTCCACGCCGAACTGGGCGCGATGTACCCGGTCGCCGGGGGCACGGCCCGCTTCCCGCACTACGCGTTCGGCAGTGTGGCCGGCGCGTCGTTCGGCTGGTTCTCCTGGCTGCAGTCGGTCACCGTCGCCCCCATCGAGGTCATGGCGTCGCTGAACTACCTGAGCGTGCACGTCCCTTGGGTGCAGAGGGCGTCCCACCAGCTGACCCCCGCCGGTTACGGGCTGGCGGTGGCGTTCATGGCGTTCTTCGTGATCGTCAACTGGTTCGGCATCCGCGTCCTCGCCCACACCAACAGCGCCGCGACCTGGTGGAAGCTGGCGGTGCCGGTGGCGACCATCATCGTGCTGGCGGTCACCAACTTCCACGCGGACAACTTCGGGTACCAGGGCTTCTCCCCGTTCGGCGCCCGGGGGGTGCTCTCCGCGATCAGCACCAGCGGGATCATCTTCGCGCTGCTCGGCTTCGAGCAGGCCGACCAGCTGGCCGGGGAGAGCCGCAACCCGGCCCGCGACATCCCCCGCGCCGTCATCGGCTCGATCCTGATCGGCGCCGGGATCTACATCGCGCTGCAGGTGGTGTTCATCGCGGCCCTGCCGCACAGCGCCTTCGCCCACGGCTGGGCGGACCTGTCGTTCACCGGCAAGGCGGGGCCGTTCGCGGGCCTGGCCACCGCGCTGGGCCTGGGCTGGCTGGCCACCCTGCTCTACGTCGACGCCATCGTCTCGCCGACCGGGACGGGCCTGATCTACACCACCGCCACCTCCCGGGTCTCCTACGGGCTGTCCCGCAACGGGTACGTCCCGGCGCTCTTCGAACGCACCAGCCGGCGCGGGGTGCCGTGGTGCGGCCTGCTGTTCGCGTTCGTCATCGGGCTGATCGTCTTCCTGCCGTTCCCCACCTGGCAGAAACTGGTCGGCTTCGTCACCTCCGCGAGCGTGCTGATGTACGCCGGCGCGCCGCTGGCCTTCGGCGCGCTGCGCCGGCAGGATCCGCACCGGCACCGGCCGTACCGCCTGCCGGGCGGACCGCTCTGGGCGCCGCTGGCCTTCGTCGTGTCGAACCTGATCGTGTACTGGGCGGGCTGGGACACCCTGTGGCGGCTCGGCGTGGCGATCGTGCTGGGCTATGTGCTGCTGGGCGTCTCGGCGGCGTTCCGGCTGAACCCGGCCGTGCCGCACATGGACTGGAAGGCCGCGCAGTGGCTGCCGGTGTATCTGCTCGGCATGGGCGTCATCTCCTGGCAGGGCGGCTTCTGCAGCACCGGCCCGGCCCAGGCCCGGGGCTGCGGCGCGACCGGTGCCATCCCGCTGTGGTGGGACATCCTCACCGTCGCCGCCTTCAGCCTGGTGATCTACTTCTGGGCCCAGGCGGTCCGGCTGCCCGCCGCGGAGACCCATGAGTACATCGGTTCGGTCGAGGTCGTGCCGTGACGGCACATCCGCGCCGTGTCACCCTGAGGTCACCCGGTCGGGCGAGACGGCACCGGGCGCCCAGCGGCCCGCCGCCCCGGAGCGGCACCGGGGTCCGGGCCCGGCACGGCGTCCCGCCTGCCGGGCGGCGGCGCCGAGAGGGTGCGATGGTGGACGTAGGAGGTGATCGGCCATGGTCACCAAGATCCGGCTGCATGGCGGGCCGGGGGACGGCCTGAACGTGGCGATCGACGTGGAGTCGGCGGAGCCGCCCGAGGGCATCCTGTACGACCCTGACTCGATCACCGTGATCGACGCGGCGGCAGGCGGCGAGTGGCCCGCCAGCGCCGCCTACTACACACGCCAGGAGCACGAGCCCGGGCAGCCCTGGGACTACCGCCACGAGAGCGAGCCGCCGCGGCGTGCCGGGGAGTGAACGAAAACGCTCCAAAGCCGCGGGTGCCCGGCGCCGCCCGGAGCTACACTCCCGCGGCCCCCAGCAGCGCACCGGCCGAGTAGGTGATCGCCATCGCCAGCGCGCCGCCGAGCGCGTTGCGCAGCACCGCGGGCCGCACCGGGGCGCTGCCCATCCGGGCGCTGCCCCAGCCGCACAGCACCAGCGCGATGAGCACCGCCGCCACGGTGATCGCCAGCCGCAGCGACGCCGGAGGCAGCACGATGGCCAGCAGCGGCAGCAGCGCCCCGGTGGTGAAGGCGGCGAAGCTGGCCAGCGCGGCGTGCCAGGGATTGGTCAACTCGTGCGGATCGATGCCGAGTTCGAGGCTGGCGTGCGCGGCGAGGGCGTCGCGTTCGGTGAGCTGCTCCGCCACCTGAGCCGCCAGGTCCTCGCTCAGCCCGCGCTGGCGCAGCATGCCGGTCAGCTCGGCGAGCTCCGCGCCCGGCATCGTCGCCAGTTCCTCGCGTTCCACCGCCAGCGCCGCCTGCTCGGAGTCCCGCTGGGTGCTCACCGAGACGTACTCCCCGACGGCCATCGACAGCGAGCCGGCCAGCAGGCCGGCGAGACCCGCCGTCAGCAGCGCGGCACGGGAGCTGGTGGCCCCGGCGACGCCCACCACCAGGCCCGCGGTCGACACCACCCCGTCGTTGGCGCCCAGCACGGCCGCGCGCAGCCAGTTCAGGCGGGTGCCCATCGCGCCGGTGTGCGGCTCGCCGCCGTGCGCGGAGGGGGAGTCGCCCTGCTTGTCAGGTGTCCGGTCATCGTTCACAGGCGACAGCGTCTCATCCCGCCGCGGCGGTACGGCGGCGCTGCGCCGCCTCTCGACGCCTCCCGCCGCCTCCGGGCCGCGTTAGCCACCGCGTTCCGAGGGGAACCCGGGACCAGGACCGATGCGACGGCACAGCTGACACGGAGGTACGGATGACCAACGCCGACCGGGCGCAGGACGCGGCACGCGCCGTGCGGGAGGCCTACGCCGGCGGCGAGGACCGCCCGCTCGGCAGTTTCGTGGGCGTGATGGCCACGTACTCCACGGTGGTGGCGGGGCTCGCCGCGGCGGCGCGCCTGACCCGGCGCACGATCCCCGAGCCGACCCCGTGGGACGTGGTGGTCATCGCGGGCGCCACCCACCGGCTGTCCCGGCTCGTGGCCAAGGACCCGGTCACCAGCCCGCTGCGGGCACCGTTCGCCCGCTTCAAGGGCACCACCGGGCCGGCGGAACTGGCCGAGGAGGTGCGCGGCTCGGGTCTGCGCAAGGCCATCGGGGAGCTGCTGACCTGCCCGTTCTGCACGGGCATGTGGATCTCCACCGGCTTCGCCGCGGGACTGGTCTTCGCGCCCCGGCCCACCCGGCTCGCCGCCGGGACGCTGACCGCCCTGGCCGCCTCCGACCTGCTGCACTTCGCCCGCACCCGCATCCAGCAGGCGGCCGCCGAATGAGACCCGGCGGCCCCGCCCCGGCCCCGCTGCGATGAGCGGCACCACCCCGGTCCCGGACCGGATCCGGCCGATGCTGGCGACGCTGAGCGACCGGCGGGACTTCGATCCGGCCTGGATCTTCGAGCGCAAGCTCGACGGGGTGCGGGCGGTGGGCTTCCGCGACGGCGGGACCGTCCGGCTGGCGTCGCGGACCGGCCGCCGCCTGGAGCGCACCTATCCGGAGATCGTCGCCGCGCTGGCGGCCCAGCCGCAGGACCGTTTCGTGGTCGACGGGGAGATCGTGGGCCTGGACGCCCGCGGCCGCCACAGCTTCGAGCGGCTCCAGCGCCGGATGCAGGTGACCAACCCGGCCGCGGCACGGGCCAGCGCCGTCCAGGTCGTCTACTACCTGTTCGACCTGCTCCACCTCGACGGACACGACACCACCGTGCTGCCGCTGCGCTCCCGCAAGGAACTGCTGCGCCGCGCGATGGACTTCACCGGGCCGCTGCGGTACATCCCGCACCGCAACACCGACGGCGGCGACCTGCTGGAACGGGCGTGCGCGCAGGGCTGGGAAGGACTGATCGCCAAGCGTGCCGACAGCCGCTACCAGCAGCGCCGCTCCCCGGACTGGCTCAAGCTCAAGTGCCAGGCCGGCCAGGAGTTCGTGGTGGGCGGCTTCACCGAACCGTCCGGCGGGCGGATCGGCTTCGGGGCGCTGCTGGTCGGATACCACGACGAGGAGGGGCGGCTGCGGTACGCGGGCAAGGTCGGCACCGGCTTCGACGCCGCCGGGCTGCGCCGGCTGCGGCAGCGCCTGGACGCCCTGGAGCAGCCCGGGTCGCCCTTCGCCGACCCGGTGCGCGAACGCGGCGCGCACTGGGCGCGCCCGGAGCTGGTGGCGGAGGTCGGCTTCACCGAGTGGACCCGGGACGGCAGGCTGCGCCATCCCCGCTTCCGCGGGCTGCGCGACGACATCGCGGCGGCCGCCGTCGTCCGGGAGGACCGCGCCGGCCGGGGCTGACCGGCCCGCCGGACGCCCGTTGGACCTGTTAGAAGTGCCCCGGCCGGGGCATCCGACCTGGCGGGGCGTGGACGAGCGGAGGTGCGGCCGTGGATGGAGCGAGACTCTCGGCGAGTGAGCGGCGGGCCCTGGGCGAGATCGAGGCCGCGCTGCGCAGCGAGGCCGCCGGACTGGACCGGCGGCTGCGTGACCTGCGGGTGGGGCTCCTGCGGCGGGCCTGGGAGTCCTGCGGGGTGCGCGGGCTGGCGGTGCTGGGCCTGGCCGCGCTGTCCGTGACGCTGCTGGTGGCGGGGGTGCGCACCGCACTGCCGGTGGTCATCTGGGCGTTCGCGATCACCTGGACGATCACGCTGGGCGGCGTCTTCCTGCTGCTGGCCGACGCGGCCGACGGATTCTCCGGCCCGGCCGACTGAACGGGACGCGAGGGGAGCCGGCATGGCACTCGACCGGTACCACGCCAAACGGCACGCGGACCGCACCCCGGAGCCGATGGGCGGCAGGCGGCGCGGCGGCCGCACACCCGTCTTCGTGGTCCAGAAGCACGCGGCCGGCTCGCTGCACTACGACGTCCGGCTGGAGGCGGCCGGCGTCCTGGTGTCCTGGGCGGTGCCCAAGGGGCCGTCCACCGACCCGCGGGACAAGCGCCTCGCGGTGCGCACCGAGGACCATCCGCTGGAGTACGCGGACTTCGAGGGCGTCATCCCGGACGGGGAGTACGGCGCGGGCCAGGTCATCGTCTGGGACACCGGCACCTACCGCAACCTGACCGAACGCGGCGGCAGGCCCGTCCCGGTCGACGAGGCGGTGCGCGCCGGCCATGTGAAGGTCAGGCTGGAGGGCCGGAAGCTGCGCGGCGGCTACGCCCTGACCCGTACCGGGCCGGCGGGCGGCAAGGAGCGGTGGATCCTGGTGAAGACCTCCGACGAGGAGGCCGACCGGCGCCGCGACCCGGTGCGTTCCGAGCCCGCCTCCGTCCGTACCGGCCGCACCATCGAGGACCTCGCGCGGGAGGCGGCCGGCTGAACCCGGCCGGTGCGACGCGGCGTCACCGCGCCAGGACCCCGGCGACGACCCGCAGGTCCGCGACGAACCCGGCGTAGGCCTCCTCGCGGTCGCGTTCGTCGGCCCGCAGTACCGCCGAGGGATGGATGGTCGCCACCACCTCGCCCTCCCCGGACGGCAGGGGCAGCACCACCCCGCGCTGCCGGGTGACCCGGAAGGACGATCCGAGCAGCGACTTGCCGGCGGTCGCGCCGAGCGCCACCACGATCTCCGGCTCGATCAGCGCCAGTTCCGCGGTCAGCCACGGCCGGCACGCGCCCATCTCGCGCAGCGTGGGCGGCTTGTGGATGCGCCGCTTGCCGCGCTCCTCCAGCCGGGTGAACTTGAAGTGCTTGACCGCGTTGGTCACATAGGTCTCGGTCGGATCGATCCCGGCCTCGTCCAGCGCGCGCATCAGCACCCGCCCGGCCGGGCCGACGAACGGCTGCCCGCGGCGGTCCTCCTGGTCACCGGGCTGCTCGCCGACCAGCACCACGCGGGCCGAGGCGTCGCCCGAGCCGAAGACCGTCTGTGTCGCGTCCTGGTACAGCGGGCAGCCCCGGCAGCCCGCGGCCGCCTCGCGCAGCGCCGTCAGATCGGCGCCGCGGGGGACGAACGGCCCCGCGTCGTACGCCTCCGCCGGATGCCGGCCCTTTGCCGTCTCGTGAACCGCCTGTTCCACCGTGACCTCCCGTTCCAGGTGCCGGTCGGCTGCCCGGCGGGTACCCGGTGGCGGCCGGTTCACGCCGCCGCCGACCGGCCGCGCACCCGATCGGAACCACAGGGTCCGCACAGCCCGGGCCCGGATTTCACCCGTCCGCCCGGCGTCACCGGCTGCTACCGGATGGTAACTGGCTGGAAAGCGTGCCCCGTTCGGCCCCTTCTCCACATCCGGAGCGCCCCGGGCGCCGAATGCCTCCGTGAGGGAGGCATCTACTGTGCGACCTGCACGTCCGGCCCGCATCCGGCAGCCCGTGGGATGGCGGCCCGGTGTCCGCCGGGGGGCGCACGGGCCAACGGGGAAATCGCTTTCCGCAATGGTGTGGAAATCTTTTCGCCAGCTTGCAGAATTATCCGCTCAACGGCGCCTTGGTGCTTCACGATGTGACGGCGGCGTTCTGGGGAGAGCGCCATTCCATCGCAGGCGGGAGGGGGAGGCGGCCGGTCCGGCCGTCTCCCGGGGGGAGTCACCATGGTTCGGAGAATGAGCGCTGCCATCGCGTGCACGGGCGCGTTGGTCGTGGCGCTGCTGGCACCGGCGCCCGGCGCGCTGGCGGACAGCACACCCAGGATCGATCTGCGGGTCCTCGTCGTGGACGACGGCGGTCCCTCCGTCGCGGCGGTGGCAGCGGAACTGGCGAGCGAGGGCACGCCGTACACCACGGTGAACCTCACCGACAGCAACCACCCGCAGATCGACGCCGCGTTCCTCAGCGGCACCTCCGGCGGCCGGCCGGAGGCGAAGTACCAGGCGGTCGTCCTCCCCAACGACGACCCCTTCCCGGCGGGCGACCCGCAGATGCAGGCCCTCGCCACCTACGAGCAGACCTACGGCATCCGCCAGGTCGACGCCTACACCTACGCCCGCCCCGCGGTCGGGCTCGCCGCCGCGGCCACCGACGGCTACAGCGGATCCCTCGACGGCACCACCGCCCAGGTCACCAGCGCCGGCACCGCCGGCCCGTTCGGATACCTGAAGGGCAGCGTCCCCTTCGAGGACAACTCGCCCACGGTCTCGGAGAGTTACGGCTACCTGGCCGCCCCGCTGTCCCCGCAGGCGGCCGGCGCCACCTTCACGCCGCTGGTGGACGAGGCGATCCCCGGCTCCACCCAGCGCGGCTCCCTGGTCGGGGAGTACGACCACGACGGCCGCAGCGAACTCGTCGTCACCTTCGCCTACAACCAGTACCAGCAGCAGTTCCGGCTGCTGGCCCGCGGCATGGTGGAGTGGCTGACCCAGGGCGTCCACCTGGGCGCCGACCGCGACTACTTCGCCGTCCACTTCGACGACATGTTCATGAGCGACGACCGCTGGAACACCCAGCTGAAGTGCACTCCCGGAGACGTGGACTGCCCGGTGGGCACCGGCCCCGGCACCGACCCGATCCGCATGACGGCGGCCGACGCCCAGTACGCCGAGCAGTGGTCCAAGGCGCACGGGCTGACCTTCGACTTCGTCTTCAACGGCGGCGGCAGCGACGACTACACCTCCGACAACGGCAGCGACCCGCTCGCCACCGAACTGACCGGCCACCAGGGCGACTTCCGCTGGATCGACCACACCTACGACCACGCCTTCCTCGGCTGCGTCCAGGACACCACCGTGGTGCCGTGGAAGTGCCAGACGGACAGCTCGGGCGCCACCCAGTGGGTCAGCCAGTCCGACATCACCCAGGAGATCACCAAGAACGAGGCCTGGGCCGCCTCCCACGGGCTGAGCATCGACGACAGCGAACTGGTCACCGGCGAGCACTCCGGGCTGGCGATCCTGCCGCAGCAGCCCCAGGACAACCCCAACCTCGCCCCCGCGCTCACCGGCACCGGCATCGCCGCCCTGGCCTCCGACGCCTCGCGTGAGTCCGCCCAGCGCCAGGTCGGCTCCGCGCTGACCGTGCCGCGCCACCCGGTGAACGTGTACTACAACGCCGGCCACGTGGGCGAGGAGGTGGACGAGTACAACTGGATCTACACCAGCAAGTCCCAGGGCGGCAGCGGGCTGTGCGACAACTCCACGACCACCACCTGCCTGAGCGCCCCGCTCGACACCCAGACCGGCTACACCTCCTACATCGTCCCCCTGGAGAGCCGGATCGCCCTCGGCCACGTGCTCGGCAACGACCCGTTCCCCCACTACATGCACCAGTCCAACCTCGCCGAGGACCGCATCGCCTACCCGCTGCTGGAGAAGATCCTCGGCGACTACGCGAACCTCTTCGCGAGCGACACCCCGATCGTGAACCTGCGCATGGCGGACATCGCCACCGAACTGCAGCGCCGCGCCCAGTGGAACGCCGCGCTGAACGCCGGCCAGGTCACCGCCTACCGCATCGGTGACACCGTCACCATCCAGGCGCCCAACGGCGTCGACGCCACGGCGACCATGCCGGCCGGCACCACCCAGCAGCAGTTGCTCGGCACCAGCGCCTTCGGCTCGGCCTACGCGGGCCGGGTGTCCGGCTGGACCTCCCCGGGCCTGCTGCAGAGCGCCGTCACCCTGAACCTGCCGGCCACCACCACCGCGGCGGCCCTCCACCCGGCCACCGCCGCGGCCGTGCAGCACCCCGCCGCACGGCTCCCCCTGCCGGCGGGAGTCCGCCACCCGGTCCCGGCCGGCCCCGGAGCGGCCCGGCGCTAGCCGCGGGCACATCGAGCAGCCGGGGCACCGGAGGACCGCAGAGCTGATCCGCTGCCCCGGCCACCACCTGACCGATCACCGGGGGACCGACCGACCATGCCCGATGTGCTGCACGCCTGCCCACCGGGTGACCTGCCACGGGTCACCCTCCTGACGGAGGGCACCTACCCGCACAGCCACGGCGGGGTGAGCGTCTGGTGCGACCAACTGGTCCGCGGGATGCCGGACACCGCCTTCCGCGTCATCGCCGTCACCGGCACCGGCCGCGAACCGGTCTGCTGGGACCTGCCGCCCAACGTCGAGGAGGTGACCGCCGTGCCGCTGTGGGGCCCGCCGCCCGCCGGACGCCCGCCGCGCGGTGCCGCACGCCGCCGCCTGCTGGCCGTCTACGAGAGCTTCCTGCAGGCCGTCCTGGCCCCCGACGATCCCCACGCCGCCGAGTACTTCGCCGAGGCCCTCCACACGCTCGCCGCCGCGGCCCGCGCCGGCACCCTCTCGGCCACCCTGCGCACCGAGGCCGCCACCCGGCTGCTGATCCGGCTGTGGAGCCGCCCGGGCACCACCGTCGCCCTCGCCCGCCCCACCGCGCACGACGCCCTCTCGGGTACGGACCTGCTGGAGCACGCCCTGCGCCCGCTGGCCGCCCCGCCACCCGAGGACGGCGTCGCCCACGCCGTCAGCGGCGGACTGGCCACCCTGCCCGCGCTCGCCGCGGGCCGGCTGCACGGCACCCCGCTGCTCCTCACCGAACACGGCATCTACCTGCGCGAGCGCTACCTCGGCTACCGGACGGGACCATACCGCTGGCCGGTCAAGCACCTGATCCTCGGCTTCTTCCGGCTCCTGGCCCAGGAGAGCTACCGCCAGGCCGCGCTGGTCACCCCCGGCAACCGCTACAACCGGCGCTGGGAGGAGCACGGCGGCACCCCGCCCGAACGCATCCGCACCGTCTACAACGGCGTGGACCCCGCCGCCTTCCCGCCCGCCGGCCCCGAGCCTGACGAGCCGACCCTCGCCTGGGCCGGCCGCGTCGATCCCATCAAGGACCTGGAGACCCTGATCCGCGCCTTCGCCCTGGTCCGGCGCGAGATACCGGGCGCCCGGCTGCGGATGTTCGGCGGCACCCCGCGGGGCGGCGAGGCCTACCAGCAGCGCTGCGAGGCGCTCGCCGCGGAGCTGGGCGTGGCCGGTGCCGCCGTCTTCGAGGGCCGGGTGGAGGACATCAAGGACGCCTACGCGGCGGGCAACGTGGTGATGCTCTCCAGCATCAGCGAGGGCTTCCCCTTCACCCTCATCGAGGCGATGTCCTGCGGCCGGGCCACGGTCTCCACCGATGTCGGCGGGGTGCGCGAGGCGGTCGGGGAGACCGGGCTCGTCGTCCCGCCCCGCGAACCGGAGAGCATGGCCCGCGCCGCCGTGGACCTGCTGCGCGACCCGGTGCGGCGGGCCCGCCTGGGCCAGGCCGCGCGTCTTCGGGTGATCGAGCAGTTCACCCTGCGGCAGACCGTGGACACCTTCCGCACCGTCTACGGGGAACTGGCCGGCCCCGCCCGGCACACCGTCCCGCTGCCGGCCGCCGGCGGCGTGGGATGAGCGCGCCGCTGCGCCTGGTCCCCGGCGAGGGCGAGGCGCTGCCGGCCCTGCCCCGCCCCCGGCGGCGGCCGTCCTGGGCCCACGACCCGCTCGACGAGCTCGCCGAGCGGCTGGCACCCCAGTGCGCCACCGCCGTCCACCCCGACGAGATCGCCGCGCTGCTGGAGTCCGACGGCCTGACGGACGATCAGATCACCGCGCGCTACGGGCGGCGCGACCTGTTCGAGATCGCCCGGGAGCTCTACGCCCGCGTCCCGCGCGCCTTCCCCGAACCGGCGCCGCAGCCCGACCCCTGGCGCGCCGATCCCTGGCGCTGCGCCCTGCGCGGCCTGGTCTTCGCCCTGCCCGCGCTGGCGTACGTCCTGGGGGAGCGGCTGCTGGCCGGGCCACCGGAAGCGCTGGGCCTGCCGGCCGGCACCCGGGCGCTGGCCTCGGCCGCGCTGGCCGGCTGGGCCTGGCACCAGGCGCTCGCGCACCGCGCCTATGTGCTGCTCGCCGTGGCCGGGCGGCGCCGGGCGGCCCGCTGCCTGCTGGCCGGCGCCCCCGCCGGGGCCCTGGTCGCGGCCGGGACGGCGCTGGTGGCCGCCGGTCCGACGGCGGCCACCTGCTTCGCGGCGGGACAGGCGCTGTACCTGTCGGCCGCCACCGTCCTGCTGGTGCTCGGCCGGGAACGCCTGCTGCTTGCGGCGCTGACGCCCCTGGTGGCCGGGGTCGCGCTGCTGCTCGCCGCGCCCGCCGTCCGCGGGCCGCTGATCGGCGCCCTGCCGGCCACCGCCGCCGCGACCCTCGCCCTGGCGGCCCGGGAGCTGCGCCGGGCCCGGCGGGACGGCCCGGGCACCGAGGCAGCCGCACCCGCCCTGGCCGCCTCCCTGCCCTACGGGCTGTTCGGCCTGGCCGGCGGGGTGCTGACGCTGCTGGCCGGGCTCGGCTCGGTGGTGCGCTACGGGGCCGCCGCCCCGGTCACCGGCGCCTGCGTCGCGGCGCTGACGCTCAGCATGGGAGGCGCCGAGTGGCTGCTGCACCGCTACCGCAGCCGGGCGGCCGCGGCCCTGCGGCGCAGCACCACGGCCGGCGAGTTCCGGGTCCGCGCCGGGCGGGCGCTGGGCCTGTGCCTGCTGGCCTACCTGGCCCTGGTCGCCGTCCTCACCCGGCTCGCCGCCGAGGTGTGGCCCGCCGCGCCCCTGCCGGGCACCCTCGCGCTCGCCGCCGCGCTGTGGACGGCGCTGCTGCTCCAGGCCACCGGCACCGCCTGGCCCGCGGCGGCCTGCTGCCTGGCCGCCGCCGCGGCCGAGAGCGCCCTGCTGCTCGGCCGGATCACGACCCCCGCCCTCGCCGCATCCCTGGCCTGCGGGCTCGCGGCGGCCACCCTGCTGGCCACCGCCGTCCTGCTGCTGGGGCGGGTGACGGCCCACCGCTGAACCGCCCGATCGCATCTGACACCCCGTCACACCACAGGGAGCCCTGACCATGACCTCCTCGCGAACCGTCGCCGTCACCGGCGCGGAAGGCTTCATCGGCTCACACCTGGTCGAGGCGCTGGTCGCCTCCGGCCACCGGGTGCGGGCGATGGCCCAGTACAACTCGTTCTCCTCCTTCGGGTGGCTGGAGACCCTGCCGGAGGAGGTGACGGAGCGGGTGGACGTCGTCCTCGGCGACGTGCGCGACGCCGGCTCGGTGCGCTCCCTGCTCGACGGCACCGAGGCGGTGTACCACCTCGCCGCGCTCATCGCGATCCCGTACTCCTACCGGGCCCCGCACTCCTACGTCGACACCAACGTCACCGGCACCCTCAACGTCCTGGAGGCGGTACGGCAGCTGGAGATCCCGCGCCTGGTGCACACCTCCACCAGCGAGACCTACGGCACCGCGCAGACCGTCCCCATCACCGAGGACCACCCCATCAACACCCAGTCCCCGTACGCCGCGTCGAAGGCCGGCGGTGACCGGCTGGCGGACAGTTACCACGCCAGCTTCGGCACCCCGGTGGTCACCCTGCGGCCGTTCAACACCTTCGGCCCGCGCCAGTCGATGCGCGCGGTGATCCCCACCGTCATCGGCCAGGTGGCGGCCGGGGAACGCACCATCACCCTCGGGGACCTGCGGCCCACCCGGGACTTCAGCTACGTCAAGGACACCGTCGCGGCCTTCCTGGCGGTGGGCACCGCACCCGCCGAGGCGGTCGTCGGCCGCACCTTCAACGCCGGCACCGGCGGCGAGATCTCGGTGGGCGACCTGGTGGCCCTGATCGGCAAGCTGATGGACGCCGACCTGGAGGTCCGGCAGGACCCCGAACGGGTGCGGCCCGCCACCTCCGAGGTGATGCGGCTGGTGTGCGACGCCACCCGGCTGCGCGAGGCCACCGGCTGGGCCCCCGCGCACAGCCTGGAGGACGGCCTGGCCGCCACCATCGCGTTCTTCCGCGACCCGGCCAACCTGGCCCGCTACAAGACCGGCATCTACAACATCTGACGGCACGTCATCGCGTAGTTCGGCGCCCGCTCGCGCCGCGACGAGGAGGGGAACGCACCATGCACGCTGTCATCCTGGCCGGAGGCAAGGGCATCCGCCTGCGCCCGTACACCACCGCCCTGCCCAAGCCGCTGGTTCCCATCGGCGACCAGCACCCCATCCTGGAGATCGTGCTCAGACAGCTGGCCGGCGAGGGCTTCACCAGCTGCACGCTCGCCATCGGCCACCTCGGCCACATCATCCGCGCCTATGTCGGCGACGGTTCGCAGTGGGGCCTCGAGGTCACCTACTCCACCGAGGAGAGCCCGCTGGGCACCATCGGCCCGCTGCTGACCATGCTCGACCGGCTCCCCGAGCACTTCCTGGTGATGAACGGCGACATCCTCACCGACCTCGACTTCGGCGACGTGCTGCGCAGCCACCGGCGCTCCGGCGCCCCGCTGACCATCGCCACCTACCCCCGCACGGTGAGCATCGACTTCGGGGTGCTGACCACCGACTCCGGCCGGGTCACCGCCTTCGCCGAGAAGCCCAGCATGGACTACCGCGTCTCGATGGGCGTCTACGGCGTCTCCCGCGCCACCCTGACCCGCTACACTCCCGGACTGCCGCTGGGCTTCGACGAGTTGGTGCTCGACCTGCTGGCGGACGCGACCCCGCCCGCCGCCTACGAGTTCGACGGCTACTGGCTGGACATCGGCCGCCCCGACGACTACGACCGCGCCAACGCGGAGTTCACCACCCACCGCGACCTGCTGCTCAAGGGAGCGTGACGGCAGCCCATGCGCGTGATCGTGCTCGGCAACACCGGGTATATCGGCGGGCACACCGCCGGCCGGCTGCGCGCCACCGACGGGGTGCGGGTGGTCACCGCCGGCCGCTCCCCGCAGGCCGACCTGCCGGTGGACCTCGCCACCGTCTCCGCCGAAGCCCTGGCCGACGTGCTGCGCCCGGTGCGCCCCGACGCGGTGGTCAACTGCGCCGGGGCCACCGGCGGCGACGCCGTCCGGCTGGCCGAGGCCAACGCCCGCGGCCCCGCGGTGCTGTGCGCCGCGCTGCGCGCCGCCGCGCCCGCCGCGCGGCTGGTGCACCTGGGCTCGGCCGCCGAGTACGGGCCGGCCGCGCCCGGCCGGCCGGTCGACGAGTCGGCCGCCACCTGCCCGTCGGGCCCGTACGGGGCGACCAAGCTCGCGGGCACCGCCGCGGTGACCGCCTCGGGCCTGGACGCCGTGGTGCTGCGGGTGTTCAACCCGGTCGGGCCCGGCGCGCCCGCCGGTTCGCTGCCCGGCGCCCTGGCGGAGAAGATCCGCGAGGCTCACCCGGACGGCACGGTGCGCGTCGGGGACCTGTCCGCCTACCGTGACTTCGTGGACGTCCGCGATGTCGCCGAGGCCGCCGTGCTCGCCGCGCTGGCCCGCCACCCGCTGCCCCCGGTGCTCAACATCGGCGCCGGGACGGCCGTGCGGGCCCGCACCCTGGCCGCGGAGCTGGCGCGGGTGGCGGGCTTCCGCGGCCGGATCGAGGAGAGCGGCGGGGGATCGGCGCGCTCCTCGGCGGTCTCCTGGCAGCAGGCCGACACCGCGGCCGCCGCGGGCGCGCTGGGCTGGCGGGCCCGCACCCCGCTGCCGGTGTCGCTCGCCGGCCTGTGGGCGGCCCGGGTGCCGGCGGCGCTGTGAGCGCCGCGGGCTCGCTGCTGGTGCCGCTGTACGTCCATCCCGCGGTCGACCCCGGGGCCTGGCGGGCCCTGGCCGCGACCGCGGGGCTGTACGGCGTGGTCCTCAACGTCGCCGACGGCCCCGGCACCGCCCCCGACCCGGCCTTCACCGCGGCGGCCGGGCGGCTGCGCCGGGCCGGGGTGCGGCTGCTCGGCTATGTCGACACGGCGTACGGCACCCGCCCCGTCCGGGACGTCCTGGCCGACCTGGGCCGCCACCGCGCGTGGTACGGCGTCGACGGCGTCTTCCTCGACCAGGCCGCGTCCGGCGCCGGCCGGCTTCCCTACTACCGCCGGCTGGCCCGGGCCGCCCGGCGGCGCGGGGCGCGCACCGTGGCGCTCAACCCGGGGGTCCACCCAGCGCCGGGGTTCGCCCGCGTCGCCGATCTCCTGGTCACCTTCGAGGGGGACTGGGAGCGCTACCTTCGAGCCGTGGTGCCGTCCTGGACCGCCGGCCATCCGCCGGAGCGCTTCTGCCACCTGATCCACGGCGTCCCGGCCGGGCTGTGCGCGCAGGCCGCGCGGACCGCCCGCTTCCGTGGCGCGGCGGTGCACTGCGCCGTCCCCGGCACCGGACCCAACCCCTGGCGCGGCCTGCCTCCCCACGCGGCCGCCGGAGCCGAGAACGTTTCGGGAGACGCGTGGTGATCCGCAGAACCGCCCTGTTCCTGCCGGTCCTGTTGGTACTGCTGCTCGCCGGATGCGGCACCGGGGCGTCCGGCGGCGGCCGGTGGCAGCCCCGCCCCGGCACCGACTGGCAGTGGCAGCTCAGCGGCCGCCTGGACACCGGCGTCCAGGCGCCGGTGTACGACATCGACGGCTTCGAGAACGACGCGGCCGCCGTGGCCCGGCTGCACGCCCAGGGCCGCCGGGTGATCTGCTACGTCAACGCCGGTGCCTGGGAGTCCTTCCGGCCCGACCAGGCGGCGTTCCCCGCCCGGCTGCTCGGCCGCGGCAACGGCTGGCCGGGGGAGCGCTGGCTGGACATCCGCGACCTGACCGCGCTGCGCCCGCTGCTGGCCCGGCGGATCGGGATGTGCCGGGCCAAGGGGTTCGACGCCGTCGAGCCCGACCTGCTCGACGGCTACTCCAACGACACCGGCTTCCCGCTGACCGCCGCCGACCAGCTGGCCTTCAACCGGATGGTCGCCGGGCTCGCCCACGGCCAGGGGCTGGCCGTGGGCCTGAAGAACGACCTGGAGCAGATCCCGCAGCTCGTCGGCGACTTCGACTTCTCCGTCGACGAGCAGTGCGCCCAGTACGGCGAGTGCGACCGGCTCACCCCGTTCGTCACGGCCGGCAAGGCCGTCTTCGAGGCGGAGTACGAGCTGGCACCGGACCGCTTCTGCCCCCAGGCCCGGCGCCTGCGGCTCAGCGCGATCCGCAAGCGCCCGGCGCTCGACGCCTGGCGGCAGACCTGCTCCTGACGCCCCGTCAGGACAGGCCGGCGGCCTGGAGCAGATGCCCGGCGACCGTGCGGGCGCCCTCGTCCCCGACCAGGATCGTGTAGTGGTTGGTGCCGGCGATCCGGTACGGGACGACGCGGGTGTCCTCCAGGGCCGCCGCGGCCAGCCGGGACTCGTCGTACAGGGCCTGCGGCTCGTCCATCAGGCCGCGCTCGGCCCACAGCAGCCGGGCCGGGCAGGCGATGCGGGCCGCGGCGCCCAGCACCTCGTCGTTCAGCAGCACATCGGTGCCGTCGGTGCGCACCGCCTCGATCCGGCACGAGGAGCGCAGCTCCGGTTCCGCGCCGATCAGGTCGCGCTGCACATAGGCGTCCACCCACGGCTCCCAGGAGCCGGCGAACGCCGGGTGGGCCTTCCAGAAGGCGCGGTAGGCGTCGCGGTCGGGGAAGGTCATGGACAGCCGGTCCATCGCGGGGCCGATCACCGCGCCGATCAGGTCGTCGGTGGCCACCCCGGTGGGCGGCGGGAAGCCCACCCCGCCGTCGACCAGCACCACCGACGAGAACAGCTCCGGGTGCCGGGCGGCGGTCAGCGCGCCGACGAACGCGCCCATCGAGTGGCCGGTCAGCACCACCGGCCCCGGCCCGAACGCGGACGCCAGCACCGCCGCGTCCTCCGCGTGCACGCCGAGCCCGAACGGGCCGGGCACGTCGGTGCTGCCCGCGCGGCCGCGCAGGTCGGGGGCGACGAGCTGGACCCGCCCGCCCAGATGGTGGGCGACCCGCGCCCAGGACAGGGCGTTCGCCGTGATGCCGTGCAGCGCCAGCACGGTCGGGGCGTCCGGCTCGGCGGCGGGCCAGCGCAGCACGGCCAGCTCGCCGCCGCTGACCGGCACACGCGTTTCCTGAGGATCCGCTGTCACTACGTTCTCCGTCACGGGGTGATCGTACGACCGCGATCTACGGCTGCGTACCCCCCGGTGGTTCCTCCCCCGGCGGGCCGCGCAGCTCGTCCAGGGGCTGGCGGTCGGCCTCGGAGCTGAACGCGACGCTCACCGCCATCTCCGGGCGGCGCTCCTCCATCACCGCCAGCCGCACGAACGCCTGCTTGTCCTGCGCGGTGAACGGCGGCTGGGTCACCGACCGGGGCCACAGCCGGTACCGCAGCACCACGTTGATCTCCGCGGCCAGCAGCGTGAGGCGGGCGGTGACGTACAGCCACGACAGCAGGCCGATGACGATGGCGAAGAAGCCGTAGACATCCCCGGCGTGGCTGATCGCGTGCTGCACGTACCAGGCGCCGATCTCCTGGAGTCCCTCCCAGAACGCCGTGGCCACCGCCGCCCCCACCGCCACGTCCCGCCAGGTGACGCTGGCCGCCGTCAGCATGGTGAAGGCCGCCAGGAACACCGCGAAGTCCACCGCTGTCGACCCGGCGATCGTCCACGCCTCCGCGAACGGCCCGAGCCGGGTGGCGATCGCCGACAGGGTCGCCGACAGCGAGACGCTGATCGCGAACAGCACCAGCAGCCCGGAGCCGCGCAGCGTCCTGCTGAGGAAACCCGGCCACACCCGGTACGGCACGTTCCACACGGTGTTCATGGCGTTGACCGCGGCCTGCCCCAGGCCCTGGGTGCCGTACAGGGTGCCCAGCACACCCAGCGCCAGGGCCAGGCCGTTGCCGCGCAGCGGGTGGGCGGCGTTGCGCAACTGGGTGCCCAGGATGGGGAAGTTGGCCAGCGCCGAGTTCAGCAGCGCCCGCTCCAGCTCCGGATGGCCGCCCAGCACGAAACCCAGCGTGGTGGAGAACAGCAGCAGCAGCGGGAAGAGCGCGAACAGCCCGTAGTACGCCAGCAGCGCCGCCTTCCCGCCCGCCTGGTCGTTGCCGAACTTCTGGACCACCGCGAAGGGCACCCCCGCGACGGCGTGGCGCCGCTGGAAGGCGTCGACGCGGCGGACCAGGATCTCCACCCGGTTCATGGGCGCCCGCTCAGCGCCTCCAGCACCGTGTCCGGGTGGAAGGGCAGGTCGCGCAGCCGCACACCGGTGGCGTGGTGGACGGCGTTGCCGATGGCGGCCGCGGTGCCCACGATCCCGATCTCGCCGATGCCCTTGCCGCCCACCGGGTTCAGCCGCGGATCGTCCTCCTCGATCCAGTGCGCCTCCACCTCGGGCACGTCCGCGCAGACGGGCAGGTGGTACGAGGCCAGGTCCCGCTCGGCGTGGTCGCCGCAGACCGGATCCACGGTCGAGCCCTCCGTGAGGGCCATCCCCAGCCCCATCACCATCCCGCCGACGAACTGCGAGCGCGCGGTGCGCGGATTGAGGATGCGGCCCGCCGCGAAGACGCCGAGCAGCCGCCGCACCCGGACCTCCCCGGTGTCGGTGTCCACCTGCACCTCGGCGAACTGGGCCCCGAACGCGTGCCGCGCGTACGGCTGCTCCCGGGCCGCCCGCACCTGCCGCTCGGTGTCCGCGGCCGCCGTCAGCCCGCCCTCCGGCACACTGCCGCCGTGTTCGTCGAGGCGGGCGGCCAGCGCGCGGCACGCCTCGTGCACCGCCCAGCCCCACGAGGCCGTCCCCGACGAGCCGCCGGCCAGCGAGGCCGGCGGCAGATCGGTGCGGCCCACCAGCACCCGGACCCGCTCCAGGGGCAGGCCGAGCGCGTCGGCGGCGATCTGCCCGAGCACGGTACGCGCCCCGGTGCCGATGTCGGTGGCGTTGATCCGCACCTCGCAGTCGCCGTCCGGCAGCAGGCCGACCTCGGCGCTGGACGGCGACTCCAGCACCGGGTACGTCGAGGCGGCCACTCCGGTGCCCAGCAGCAGCGGGCCGTCGCGGCGCACGCCCGGGCGCGGGTCGCGGTCGTGCCAGCCGAAGCGGCGGGCCCCCTCGCGCAGGCACTCCAGCAGATGGCGGCTGCTGAACGGCTTGTCGCTGTCCGGCTCCCGGTCCGGCTCGTTGCGCACCCGCAGCTCGATCGGGTCCACCCCGCAGGCGACCGCCAGCTCGTCCATCGCGCTCTCCAGGGCGAACATCCCCGGGCACTCGCCGGGAGCCCGCATCCACGACGGGGTGGGCAGGTCCAGACGGGCGACGCGGTGCGTGGTGCGGCTGTGCGGATGGGCGTACATCACCCGGCTGGGCACCGCGGCCTGCTCCACGAACTCCTCCACCGTCGAGGAGTAGGTGACCGCCTCGTGGGAGAGCGAGACCAGCCGGCCGTCGCGCTCCGCGCCGAGCCGCAGGCGCTGGATCGTCGGCGCCCGGTGGCCGGTGATCGACGCCAGCTGACGGCGCGGCAGCGCCAGCTTGACCGGGCGGCCGGTGTGCCGCGCGGCCATGACCGCGAGCACCACCTGCTGGCGCGGGGTGCCCTTGGAGCCGAAGCCGCCGCCCACGTGCTCGGAGACGACGGTGACCTGCTCGGGTGCGAGGCGGAACAGCCCGGCCAGCGTCTCCCGCACCGGCCCCGAGCCCTGACTGGAGTCGTAGACGGTCAGCCGGTCGCCGTGCCACACCGCGACCGAAGCGTGCGGTTCCAGCGGATGGTTGTGGAGCGGCGGAACCGTGTAGGTGGCGTCGACGCGCACCGGCGCCGCCGCGAAGGCCGCGTCCGGATCCCCGCGCAGCCGGGTGCCCGGGTGGCCGCCGTTGGCCTGCTCCGGCTCGTACAGTCCCGGATGCCCGGCGCTGAGCACCACGTCGTGGGGCTGCTCGTCGTACTCGACCTCCACGGCGTCGGCCATCGCCCGGGCGGCCTGGAGCGTCTCCGCGACGGCCAGTGCCACGAACTGGCCGCGGTAGGCGACCTTCGGGGACTGCAGCACGGCCAGGGCCGGGTCGCCGACGTCCGCGAGACGCGGGGCGTTGTCGCAGGTGAGCACGGACAGCGCACCCGGGGTGGCCAGGGCGCCGACCACGTCGATGCCGGAGACCTCGCCCTTGGCGACGGTGGCGCCCACCGGCCAGGCGTAGGCGGCCCGCGGCGGGGTGTGGTCGGTGGCGTAGTGGGCGGTGCCGGTGACCTTCTCCCGGGCCTCGGCGCGTACCGCGGGGGAGCCGAGGGCCGCCCTGGTGCCGACGCTCATCGTCCCTCCTCCGCGGCGAGGCCGGCCAGGACCCGCACGGCCAGGTTGCGGGTGAGCCGCACTTTGAAGGCGTTGCCGGGCAGCGGCCGGGCGGCGGCCAGTTCGGCGTCGGCCGCCCGGGCGAACTCCTCCTCGGTGGCCGGGGAACCGCGCAGCGCCTCCTCGGCGATCCGGGCGCGCCACGGCTTGGCGGCCACCGACCCGAAGGCGAGCCGCACCTCGCGCACCACGCCGTCCCGCACCTCCAGCGCGGCGGCGACCGAGGCCAGGGCGAAGGCGTAGGAGGCCCGGTCGCGGGCCTTGCGGTACGCCGAGCGGGCCGCGACCGGTGCCGCGGGCAGCTCCACGGCGGTGATCAGATCACCGTGCCGAAGGACGGTGTCGTGCTGGGGGCGGTCGCCCGGCAGCCGGTGGAAGTCCTCCAGCGGCAGGCTGTAGGGCCCCTGCGGGCCCAGCAGGTGGACGGCCGCGTCGAAGGCGACCATCGGCACGGCCATGTCGGAGGGGTGGGTGGCGACGCAGTGCTCCGAGGCGCCCAGGATGGCCAGGTCCCGGTGGACGCCCTCGCGCGCCGGGCACCCCGAGCCCGGCCGGCGCTTGTTGCACGGCTTGCCGGTGTCCTGGAAGTACGGGCAGCGGGTGCGCTGGAGCAGGTTTCCGGCGACGGTCGCCGCGTTGCGCAGCTGGCCGGAGGCCCCGGACAGCAGCGCCTCGGAGAGCGCGGGGAAGCGGGTGCGCACGGCGGGGTGGGCGGCCAGGTCGCTGTTGCGGACGGCGGCCCCGATCCGCAGCGCCCCGCCGCTCTCCTCGATCCAGTCCAGCGGCAGCCGCGAGACGTCGACCACCAGGTCCGGCGTCTCCACGCCGAGCTTCATCAGGTCCACCAGGTTGGTGCCGCCGCCCAGGTAGCGGCCGTGCGGGGAGGCGGACAGCGCGGCGACGGCGACCGCGGGGTCGCTGGCGCGCTCATAGCGGAACTCCCTCATCCGGCCGCGTCCCGCACCGCGTCGACGATGTGGGGATACGCCCCGCAGCGGCACAGGTTGCCGCTCATCCGCTCGCGGACCTCGGCGGGCGACAGCGGATCGGGCACCGGGCCGCCGGAGCGCAGCGCCCGCGGCGGGGTCGCCGCGCTGGGCCAGCCGCGCGCCGCCTCGTCCAGGGCGCCGGCCGCCGAGCACAGCTGCCCGGAGGTGCAGAAACCGCACTGGAAGGCGTCCCGCTCGATGAACGCCTCCTGCAGCGGGTGCAGGGCGCCGTCCGCGGCCAGTCCCTCGACGGTGGTGATCTCCGCACCGTCCTGGGCGACGGCCAGCAGCAGGCAGGCGTTCATCCGCCGGCCGCCGACCAGCACCGTGCAGGCGCCGCACTGACCGTGGTCGCAGCCCTTCTTCGCCCCGGTCAGGCCGAGTTGCTCGCGCAGCACGTCCAGCAGACTGCTGCGGTTGTCCAGATCGAGTGCGTGGCGCACTCCGTTGACGCGCAGCACCACGCCCGTCGTCGACGGGCCGCCTCGGGCTTCCACGGCGCCACTCCCTCACGGGCCGACCGGATCGGGCACTGCTTGGCCGTATCCCCCGAAGCGGGCCGCCAAACCCGCCGCGGCGGGAAAGCGGGGTCGCGGGGGAGCGGATTCCCCCGCACGGCCGAGGCCCGCCGACCGCCGCCGCCCCACGGTCCGGGGGCGTTCCCGCCGGAGGTCTACGACCGCGGGGTGAGCCGCAGCCGCACCTCCACCTCCTGGTCGCCCGCGACCTTGCCCTCCTCGGCCACGGTGAACGCCTGGCCCAGGGCCTCCCGGATGTCCTGGACGGCGCGCACCCCGCCGAGCAGGGCGGCCTTCACGGGGCCTTCGATGGCCGCCCGGTGCGGCGCCTCGCCCCTGGTCCGTACGTCGAAGCAGTTGGTCCACACCACCGGGTGCTCCTGGGCGGCGGCCTCGGCCGCGGGGTGCTCGGAGTGGGAACAGGCCGGGAAGACCGCCCCCAGCGCCTCGAACACCCGGTCCGCGTCCTGGGGAGCGCAGCCGGTGAGTACGACCATGACCTCCGCTGCGTCCTGCTGGGTGCTCATCGATGTGCTCCTCTGCCTACGCGACGGCTGATGGGTCCACTGCCGAGGGTAGGGGGAGCGAAGGCGAAATGTGCGACGCCAAGGGCGGATTCGCGCAAAACGGGATGCCGTGGACGGATTTCCCAACGCGGCCCGGACGAGCCGGGCCGCGCAGGGTGTCCCACACCGGGAGCCACGCTCCACGTGAGTGCGTACCCTCCGGACTGGTTACCGCTAGCCTCTGTGGCTAGAGGGGTCGTGGCTCACGGTGCACACCGGACGCGTGCAGCGTGGGGGTGGCGTGGGATGCCACGGGGACGGCCTCCGGATCCGGCCCGAACGGGTCTCACCGGGCAGCCGCCTCGGGGGATACTACAGGCCTTCCGGGGCGCTGGAACCGGGCGGGAAAGTGAGGAGCCTCACCGGCTTCCGGGCCTGCGACGGCGGTGACGGCACGACCGTCCGCAAGGTACCGTGCGGGGTTCGCTTCCGCTGGTCGGAGCGCTGCCGGAGCGGTCCTGGAGGGGTGGACCGGGCGACCTGCGCCACGTGCAGTTGTTCCATGAAGAACTACGGATGGGACGCGGTTATTGCTCACCGCCGGAGACGTCCGGCGGTCCCGTGCTCGCCCAGCGGCCCGACCCGCAGACGGCGCGCCCGGCACCGTTCCACCAGGGCGGGCAGCGTCCGGATCGTCACCCGCCAGGAACCGGGCGCCGACATCCGGTCCGAGTCGTGCAGCAGCACCGTCGCCCCGCCGCGCAGCCCGGGCAGGACCGAGCCCAGCACCGTGTCGGGAGTGGCGCCGGCCCGCCAGTCGCGCCCCCACGCCGACCACAGCACCGGCCGCAGCCCGGCGGCCCGGGCCGCCGCCCACAGGCCGCCGGTGAGGACCCCGTACGGCGGCCGGAACCAGCGCGGCTCGGTGCCGCAGACCTCCCGGACGGCCTGCGCCGCCCGCCGCAGATCGCGGACGTCCCGGGCGGGCGAGGGCCGCCACGGCCGCCGGTGACGCCACCCGTGCACTTCGATCTCGTGACCGCGGGCGACCACCTCCCGGCTCAGCTCCGGTGCCTCCAGCAGCGCGCTGCCCAGCGCGAAGAAGGTGGCGCGCACCCCGAGGCGGTCCAGCGCGTCGAGGAAGTACGGGGTGCTCGCCGGGTCGGGGCCGTCGTCGAAGGTGAGCGCCACATGGTCCGGGCGTCCCCGGCCGTCCAGCGCCGGGAACAGGGCGCGCCGCACCGGCGGAAGCCAGGTCCCGGCGGGCACGATGTGCGCGGCGGCGGTCCCCAGTGCCGCGGCCGCGCAGACGGCGGTCGTTCGTGAGACGGGCATGCCCTCAAGCCTTCCCCGGCCGGAGCCGGGCGTGCTCGCCCGTATGGGCCGGTTGCGATCGCGATGCCGGGGTACTGCTCGCTGACGGGCACAGCCGGCGAGGGCGGGCCGGAGGAGCGCGCCAGGCAGGCGGGGAAGGACGGTGGAGACACGTGGTGAGGCGCCGGATCACGATCCTCAGCGCCGGAATGGGCGCCGGGCACGACGCGGTGGCCGGCGAACTGGCCCGGCGGCTGCGCGCCCAGGGGCACCAGACCGCGACCATCGACGTCCTGCGGCTGCTGCCCGCCGGGCTCGGCGCGCCGCTGCGCCGGTCGTACGAGGCCGCCGTCCAGCACGCTCCCTGGCTGTACGAGGCCGTCTACCAGGCATTCTTCGTGCCCCGCCGCCGGCCGCTGACGAGCACCTCGCCACTGGTGGTCCCGGCCGCCGCGGCGCTGGCCGAGCGGCTGGCGGCCGAACGCCCCGACACCGTGGTCTCCACCTTCCACCTGGCCGCCCAGATGGCCGGGCGGCTGCGCGAGAAGGGCGTGCTGCGGGTGCCCAGCGTCGTGGTCGTCACCGACTTCGCCGCCCACCGGCAGTGGTACCACCCCTGCAACGACCTGCACCTGTGCCCGACCCGCCAGTCGGCGGCCGAACTGCTGCGCATGGGGGCGCGGGAGGCGTCGGCGGTCGGGCCGGTGGTGCCCGAGGCGTTCTTCCGCACCGACGAGGAGCGGTCCGGCCCGGCCAACCCCTACGCCCGCGAGTTCGCCCGCCGGGCACCGGACCGGCCGCCGGTGCTGGTCTCCAGCGGCGCGTGGGGAGTCGGCGCCCGCCTGGAGCGGACCGCGGCCCTGCTGGCCGGCAGCGGCTTTCTGCCGGTGGTGCTGTGCGGCCGCAACGAGGCGCTGCGCCGCCGCCTCGCCGCCGTCGACGGCGTCCTGCCGCTCGGCTGGATCGGCGACGTCCCGCAGGTGATGTTCGCGGCCCGGGTCCTGGTGGAGAACGCCGCCGGGCAGACGGCCGCGCAGGCCCTGGCGGCGGGCCTGCCGGTGGTCAGCTACCGGCCCATCGCCGGGCACGGCAGGGACGGCGCCCGGCACCTGGCCGCCGCCGGTCTGGCCAGTTACGTCCGCGACCCGTGGGACCTGCTGCGGGTCCTGGACGAGCTGTCCGGGGACGGCCCGCTGCGGCGCGCCCGGATCGTGGCGGGCCGCGCGCTGTTCACCGCCGACGCCGCCGAGTGCGTGGCCGCCGCCCGTCCGACAGAGCCGGCCGGGTGCTGAACCGCGGGCCCGCCAGACCGGCGTCAGACCGGCCGGGTGTGCGACGGGACCGTCAGGCCAGCCGCGCCGCGAGCCGCCGGAACAGACCCGGAGCCACCCCGTGCAGGCGGGCGGGCAGCCGCAGCCACCGCGGCACGAACACCTCCTCGCGCCGGGAGGCCACCACCCGGTACACCGCCTCCGCCACCCGCTCCGGCGGCACCGGCCGCGGCACCGACCGGGTGTAGGGCCGGCCCCGCCGGGCGAAGAACGGGGTGTCCACGGCGCCCGGCAGCACCACAGACACCCGCACCCCCCGGTGGCGCACCTCGTACCGCAGGCTCTCCGCGAAGGTGCACAGCGCCGCCTTGGTGGCCGAGTACACCGCCTCGTCGCCCACTCCGACGGCCCCGGCGATCGAGGCCACCAGCACCACCCGGCCGTGTCCGTGGCGCACCATCGCCGGCAGCAGCGCCCGCACCAGGTGCACGGTGGAGCCCAGGTTCACCGCCAGCAGCTCGTCGATGGCCTCCGGCGGCATCTCGGTGAACGAGCCCGCCCAGCCCACGCCCGCGCCCGCGACCAGCACGTCCACCCGGCCCGTCAGGTCGAGCGCCCCCTCGGCCAGCTCCCGGCACGCCTGCGGAGAGGACAGGTCGCCGGGCAGCGGCACCCCGCCGGTCCGGGTGGCCACCGACGTCAGCCGACCGGCGTCCCGGCCGTTGAGGAGCAGCTCGCACCGGCCGGCCGCGGCCAGCCGCGCGGCGACCGCGCTGCCGATCCCCGAGGACGCCCCGGTCACCAGGACGACCGGAACCTTCGGCGGAGCCGTCCGCGTCGCGTGCCACGCCACGCCGGACGGTCCCCGGAAGGGGTCCGTCAGCGCGGTGCCCGCCCGGTCCCACGGCACGTGGTCCCTCATGGACGCTCCTCGTGCTCATCGTGCTCGGCAGTGCTCGGCTGCGTTCGGCTGTGCTCTGCTTCGAGCAGCCCCCTACGAGGTGACCATGTGCCGCGCCGGGCAAACTCCTCTGTCCACCGTCCGAGTGCCGGGCATAAGGGGACCATGGGACACTTCAGACACGGACGCCCTCGGCAGTTGTCGCGACCCCGCCGACCGCGCACAAGAAGGGGACCGTCTGGTGCTCACCTACCTCTTCGCCGTCCTGGCGGCGTGCGCCAACGCACTGGCGTCGGTGCTGCAGCGCAAGGCCAGCCGGGAGCTGCCGAGGACCGACAGCCTCAGCCTGCGGCTGATCGAGCAACTGCTGCGCCGCCCGGTGTGGTTCGCGGGGATCCTCGCGGTGATCGCCGGATTCCTGCTGCAGGCCGCGGCGCTGGCCGTCGGCGAGCTGTCGGTGGTGGAGCCGATCCTGGTCTTCGAGCTGCCGCTGGCGCTGGTGCTGGCCTCCCGGGCCTTCCACTCCCCGATGCACACCCGGGAGTGGGCCTCGGCCCTGGGGATGACCGTCGGGCTGGCGGTGGTGCTGTACTGCCTGGCGCCCTCCCAGGGCAACGCGCAGGTCGGGGCCTGGTTCGTGTGGCCGGCCGGGATCGGCGCGAACCTGGTGGTGGTCGCGGCGGCCGTGCAGTGGGGCCGCCGGGCTCCCGACGCGGTGGACGGCCGGGGCAGCGGCCGGCGGGCCGCGGCCTTCGGGGTGGCCGCCGGCAGCCAGTTCGGCCTGACCGCGGCCCTGATGAAGGGCGCCATGAACCACTACGAGCAGGGCATCGCCGCGGTCTTCACCAGCTGGCAGCTGTACGCGATGGTGGCGTCCGGCGTACTGGCGATGTTCCTGCTGCAGTCGGCGATGCACGCCGGACGGCTGCTCGCCGCCCAGCCGGGGCTGACGCTCTCCGACCCGCTGGTGTCCGTGCTGTGGGGGGTCCTGGCGTTCGGCGAGCACATCCGCACCGGTGGCTGGCTGGTGTTCGCCATCGCGGGCGGCGCGCTGATGGCCGGTTCGGTGCACATCCTGTCGCGCTCGCCGCTGCTCTCGGGCGACGGCCATGCGGCGGATTCGGAGCGGGCCCGCGAGGCACAGGACGCGGCGGGCGGGCAGTGATGCGGCGATGATGGTCTACGTCTACGGTGTCCTCGCCGCCTGCCTGCTGGGCCTCGGCTTCGTCCTCCAGCAGCACGCCGCCGAACGTGCCCCGCTCAGCGACATCCTCTCCTTCCGCCTGCTGCTGGACCTGGCCCGGGTGCCGCTGTGGCTGGCGGGCATCGGCTGCATGGTGGCCGGCCAGGTCTTCAGCGTGCTGGCGCTGGCCCGCGGCGACCTGTCCCGCGTCGAGCCGCTGCTGGCGACGAACCTGCTGTTCGCGATGGCGCTGGCCCGGGCGCTGGGCGGACAGCGGCTCGGCTGGTCCGGCTGGGCGGGCGTGGTCCTGCTCAGCGCGGGCGTCGCCGTCTTCATCGTCGCGGAGCGGCCGCGCGGCGGCGGGGGAGAGGTCGGCGCGCTGCGGCACTGGCTGGTCTTCGGCCTGGTGGTGGGCGTCGCCGTGGCGCTGGTGCTGGCCGCCCGGCATGTACGGCTGCTGGAGGCGCCGCCGCTGCTGGCCACCGCGGCCGGTGTGCTGTACGGGCTGCAGGACGCGCTGACCCGCACCTCGACCACGCTGCTGTCGGAGTCGGGGATCACCGGGCTGGTGACCAGCTGGCAGCCGTATGTGATCGTCGCGCTGGCGGTGACCGGGCTGATGCTGGTGCAGAGCGCCTTCGAGACCGGGCCGCTGCGGATGTCGCTGCCCGCCCTGACGGCCGCCGAGCCGCTGGCCGGCATCGCCTGCGGCATCGGCTTCCTCGGCGACCGGGTGAGCCTCACCCCCGGGGCGCTGGCCGCGGGGGTGACCGGTCTCGTCTGTGTGGTGGCCGGGGTCTTCCTGCTGGGCCGCCACCCGGCGATGCCCACCGGGCAGATGCATCTTCAGGACGCCCGGCACGTGCCCCCGCAGCCGCTCGAGCCGAACGGGCAGGGCCGTCAGGAGGACGCCGGGACCTGACCAGGCCCGGCGCCCCCCCCCGGCGTCGGCGTCCGCGGCGGTCAGGAGCGCCCGGGCCGTCCCGGGTGTTTGGTCTCCGCGCCGTGCGCGAACGCCCCCGCGTTGTCGGCGTCCCGGTGCGGCTCCCGCTGCTCCTTCAGCCGCGGCAGCACCCGGCGCAGGTCGTCCAGGAACAGGTCGGCCAGGTCGTGGCCGAAGCCGTTGCGGATGACGATGCGCAGCACCGCCAGGTCGGTGCGGTTCTCCGGGAAGGTGTACGCCGGCACCAGCCAGCCGCGTTCGCGCATCGCGGCCGAGACGTCGAAGACCGAGAAGCCGGTGACCTCCTCGCGCAGCCGGACGGCGAAGACCGGCAGCTGGCTGCCGTCGGTGACCAGGGCGAACGGGCCCAGCTTGGCGATCTCCCGGGCGAGCCGGGTGGCCACGTCCCGGCAGGTCTGCTGGACCAGGCGGTACCCCTCGAAGCCCAGCCGCAGAAAGTTGTAGTACTGCGCGACGACCTGGGCGCCGGGGCGGGAGAAGTTCAGGGCGAACGTCGGCATGTCGCCGCCCAGGTAGTTGACGTGGAAGACGAGGTCGTCCGGGAGCGCCGCGGCATCGCGCCACAGCGCCCAGCCGACCCCCGGCATGACCAGCCCGTACTTGTGGCCCGAGGTGTTGATGGAGGCCACCCGGGGCACCCGGAAGTCCCACTCCAGGTCGGGGTCGAGGAACGGCGCGATCATCGCGCCGGAGGCGCCGTCCACATGGATCGGCACATCGATCCCGGTGCGTTCCTGCAGGTCGTCGAGGGCCGCGGCGATCTCGGCGACCGGCTCGTAGCTGCCGTCGAAGGTCGAGCCGAGCACCGCGACCACCCCGATGGTGTTCTCGTCGCACAGCTCGACCGCGGTCTCGGGGGAGAGGATGAAGCGGTCGCCCTCCATCGGCACGTACCGGGGCTCGACCTCGAAGTAGTTGGCGAACTTCTCCCAGCAGACCTGCACGTTGACGCCCATGACCAGGTTCGGCCGGTCGGCCGGCTTGCCCTCGGCGCGGCGGCGGTGCTGCCAGCGCCGCTTGAGGGCCAGGCCGCCCAGCATGGCCGCCTCGCTCGACCCGGTCGTCGAGCAGCCGATCGACTGCTCCGGATCGGGGGCGTTCCACAGCCGCGAGAGCATGTGGACGCAGCGGGTCTCCAGCTCCGCGGTCTGCGGGTACTCGTCCTTGTCGATCATGTTCTTCTCGGCGCACTGGGCCATCAGCAGCCGCGCCTGCGGCTCGGCCCAGGTGCCGACGAAGGTGGCCAGGTTCAGCCGGGCGTTGCCGTCCAGCAGCAGCTCGTCGTGGACGATCTGGTAGGCGGTGTCCGGGGGCATCTGCCCGGCGGGCAGGGTGTCGCGGGGGACCTTGACCGGCTCCTGACTGAAGACGGGGTTGATGTTCAGGTACGGGCTGGCGTTGCGGTGCTGACGCGGGTGCTTGAGTGCCATGACCCCAGCGGTCCTCTCCCTCGGTGCGTGCCGTCCACGCCGTCAACCTACCGCCCGCGACGAGCAGTTCGCGGGGCGCCGCGCGGCCGCACGCCCCGCGAACCGCTCACGTCCCGTTGTCGCGCTGCGCCCGCCAGCGGGCCGAGCGCACGCCCCGCCTCACCCGCCCCACCAGCGAGGGCCCCGGTTCCTCCACGCCCATCTGGTCCGCCAGCCAGCGGGCGCGCTTCTCCACGTCCAGTTCGTCCAGCAGCCGGTCGACGGCGGCGAGCAGCGCCCCGTGCAGGGCCCAGTTCTCCCACTGGTCCAGCTCCGAGCGCAGCAGGCGGGCGACGCGCCGGCGGTCCTCCCAGCCCCGGGCGAGCGCCTCCTCCAGGGTGCGCTCGGCACGCTCGGCGCCGGCCGTCACCTGGGCGGTGATCAGGCGCCCGAAGCTCTGCACGGCCTCCGCCAGACGGGTCAGCAGCTCGTCCAGCACCTCCGCCACCTCGCCGGCGTACAGCGACTCCCGGCCGTCGGGTCCGTCGTGTTCCTGGGACAGGTCCGTCAGGGACCGGCACAGGGTGCGCAGCACCACCGTGCAGATCTCCAGGGTGTCCAGGCCGCTGCGCAGGATCAGCCGGGCCATCGCGCCCTGCCGGACGCGCGGGTTGAGCCGGGTGCTCTCCTCCGCGCGGCGCAGCGACTCGTCGAAGCGGGCGATCTCGTTGTCCAGCCGGCGGGCCTCGTGCAGCCAGGACGCCGCCTGGTGCAGGGTCGCGCCGTCCCGCAGCTCCCGGCCCATGCGCAGCAGCAGGTCCCGCAGGTGGAGGGCGAGCTCTTCGACGGCCTCGCCGGCCGGCTGGACGAAGACCGGCGGAGCGATCACGGCGTTGAGCACCACCCCGACCACCGCGCCGATCAGGGTCTCGACCACCCGGTCCAGCGCGGTGCCGGCCGTGTTGCCGCCGGTCACCCCGAGCACCAGCATGCCGCTGATCGCGACCTCGGCGACGAACTCGTCGACGCGGATGAGATGGCCGAGGATGAGCGAGGCGAGGATGATCACGCCCAGGCTCCACCAGCTCAGCCCGATCAGCGAGCTGAAGCCCACCGCGATCAGCACCCCCGCGACGACGCTGACCACCCGGCGGACCCCGGTGGTCAGCGTGGTGTAGAGGGTCACCTGGACGACCAGCAGCGCGGTCAGCGGGGCGGTCAGCGGCGGGCCGGCCGCCGGGCTGGAGAACTGCAGGGCGACCAGGTAGGCGAGGACGGCGGCCACCGTGGAGCGCACCGTCTGGACGATGACGGGCTCGTTGTGCCGCTTGATGAGACCGACGAGAGGGCTGGGGACACGCACTCAGGCACGTATCCCCGCAAGAACCCGGTCGATCCCTCGCCAGGCCGTGCCATCCGGGTGAGTCGGGCAACACCGGGCCGCGGGCGGCGGCCGGCCCGTAGGCTCCCCGCTCATGAACCACGACATACGCATCATCGTCCTGGGCCTGGTGGCCGCCGCCCTGGGCGCGGCGGCCGGGTGGAGCGCCCGCGCCGTCGCCCAGCGGCGCCGGCTGCGGCGCAGACAGCGGTTCTTCGGGCTGCCGGCCGGCTCGGAGTGCCTGCTGGTGGCCGGCCAGGAGCCGGGAGCCGGCGGGCGCGGCCTGTCACGGCAGGACACCTTCGCGCTGCTGGAGCTGTCGGGCCTGGTCAGGGAGTGCGGGGCGCACGCGCAGATCGCGGCGCCCGAGGAGGTCGGCCAGGGTTTCGGGACGCGGACCGAGTTCTGCGTGGGCGGGCCGGCGGCGAATCGCCGCACCGGCGCGCATCTGCGGTCGATGCTGCCCGGGGTGGCGGTGGACGGCGGGCGCCGGGAGGTCACGGCGTTCACCCTGGGCGGGGAGACCCACCGCCTCGTCGAGGGGGAGGCCGAGTACGCGCTGCTGGCCCGGCTGCGCGGGCCGGAGGGCGGCCGCCCGGTCTTCCTGGCGGCCGGGCAGCGGGGGATCGCCGGCCAGGCGGCGGTGCGCTACCTGGTCCGGCACCAGGCGCGGCTGGCCCGTGCGCACGGGCTCGACGGCACGTTCTGCCTGCTGCTGAAGGTCGTCAACTCCGACGCCTACGGGCCCGACGTGGTGGAGCTGGTCGCCGACGTCACCCGGGTGGCGGCCACCCCGCCGCCCGGCGGGCCGGAAACCGCGGGAACCGGGGAACCCGGGGAACCCGGGAGAACCGGGGGACCCGCGGAATCGCCCCCCGGGAAGTCATGAGCATGCCATTCGGCGGGGAATACACTGGGAGGTAGGTCCGGCGGAATTCCTCAGGCACCCGGAGGGCGGACCATGTTCTTCGTCGATCGTCGTGACGCGGGCCGGCGGCTGGCCGAACGCCTGCGGTACATACGGGGCCGTGACCTGGTGATCCTGGGGCTGCCGCGCGGCGGCGTCCCCGTCGCCGCCGAGGTCGCCGCCGCACTCGGCGCCCCCCTGGACGTCACCGTGGTACGCAAGCTCGGCGTGCCCTACCAGCCCGAGCTGGGCATGGGGGCCATCGGCGAGGACGGCGTGCGGGTCATCAACGACGAGGTGGTGGCCACCGCCCGCGTCTCCGCCGCCGAACTCGCCGAGGTCGAGGCGCGCGAGCGCACCGAGCTGGACCGCCGCGGCCGGCTCTACCGGGGCGGGCGCCGCCCGCTCGACCTGCGCGGCCGCACCGTGGTGGTCGTCGACGACGGGGTGGCGACCGGATCGACCGCCCGGGCCGCCTGCCAGTTCGCCCGGGCCCGCGGCGCGGCCCGCGTGGTCCTCGCGGTGCCGGTGGCGCCGCCCGGATGGACCGCGCGCCTGGAGGACGTCGCCGACGAACTCATCTGCCTGGACACCCCCGGCAACTTCTTCGGCGTCGGGCAGTTCTACGGCGACTTCACCCAGATAACCGACGACCAGGTCGTCACCCTCCTGGAGCGATCGGCCCGGCCGGCGGCGCGGGACGACGAGGTGGAGGTGCGCGCCGGCACCGTCCGGCTCGGCGGCCACCTGAGCGTCCCGGACGGTGCGATGGGCACCGTGGTCTTCGCCCACGGCAGCGGCAGCGGCCGCCACAGCCCGCGCAACCGGTTCGTCGCGAGCGTGCTGAACCAGGCGGGGCTCGCCACCCTGCTCTTCGACCTCCTCACCGAGGCGGAGGGCCTGGACCGGGCCAACGTCTTCGACACCGTCCTGCTGGCCGACCGGCTCGGCCAGGCCACCCGGTGGCTGCGCGAACAGCCCGGCGTCGCCAACCTGCCGGTGGGCTACTTCGGGGCCAGCACCGGTGCCGCGGCCGCGCTGTGGGCGGCCGCCGAGCCGGACGCGCGGGTCGGCGCCGTCGTCTCCCGCGGCGGTCGGCCGGACCTCGCCGGACCCAGGCTGCCCCTGGTCACCTCGCCCACCCTGCTGATCGTCGGCGGGCTCGACGACGTCGTCCTGGGCCTCAACCGCCAGGCGCAGGCCCAACTGCACTGCGAGAACCGGCTCACCGTGGTGCCCGGCGCGACCCACCTGTTCGAGGAGCCCGGCACCCTTCAGGCCGCGGCGGAACTGGCCCGCGACTGGTTCACCGACCATCTCGCGCCGGTGGCCCACTCGGCGGGCGGGTGGTGATTCAGCGGCCCGGCGGAGGCGGTTGCGCCCGGTCGGGGCCGGGCCGGCCGTAGCCGCCTCCGCCGGGCGTCTCGATGACGAGGACGTCGCCGGGCAGCACGTCCACCGAGTCATGGCCGCCCAGCGGCACCACGCCGCCGCCGGCGCGCTCCACCCGGCCCGACCCCAGTGCCCCCGGCGCGCCGCCGCACATGCCGTAGGGCGGCACCCTGCGATGACCCGCGAGGGTGCTCACCGTCATCGGCTCGCCGAAGCGGATCCGCCGCACCGCGCCGTCGCCGCCCCGCCACCGCCCCGCGCCCCCGCTGCCGCGCCGGATCGCGAACTCCTCCACCCGCACCGGCAGCCGCCACTCCAGCACCTCCGGGTCGGTCAGCCGCGAGTTGGTCATATGGGTCTGGACCGCCGGGGCGCCGTCGAACCCGTCCCCCGCACCCGATCCGGAGGCCACCGTCTCGTAGTACTGGTACCGCTCGTTGCCGAAGCTGACGTTGTTCATCGTCCCCGAGCCCTCGGCCTGCACCCGCAGCGCGCCGTACAGGGCCCCGGTGATGGCCTGCGAGGTCTCCACGTTCCCGGCCACCACCGCCGCCGGAGGGGCCGGGGCGAGCATCGAGCCGGGCGGGACGACGATCCGCAGCGGACGCAGGCAGCCGTCGTTGAGGGGGATGTCCGCGGTGACCAGGGTCCGGAAGACATAGAGCACGGCGGCGGTCACCACCGAGGAGGGGGCGTTGAAGTTGTCGGCCGACTGGGGCGAGGTGCCGGTGAAGTCGATGGTCGCGCCGCGGGCCTCGCGGTCCACCGTGACGCGCACCCGGATGACCGCGCCGGAGTCCGTCTCGTAGCGCCAGGAGCCGTCGCCGAGGGCGTCCACCACGCGGCGCACCGCCTCCTCGGCGTTGTCCTGGACGTGCCGCATGTAGGCCTGCACCACGTCGAGGCCGAAGTGGTCGATCATCGCGCCGACCTCCTCGACGCCCTTGTGGTTGGCGGCGATCTGGGCCCGCAGGTCGGCCAGGTTGGTGAGCGGGTTGCGCGAGGGCCAGGGCGCCTCGGTGAGCAGGCGCAGCGTCTCCGCCTCGCGCAGCCGGCCGTCCTGCACCAGGAGCCAGTTGTCGAACAGCACGCCCTCCTCGCCGATCTCGCGGCTGTGCGCGGGCATCGAGCCGGGGGCGATCCCGCCGATCTCCGCGTGGTGGCCGCGGGAGGCGACGAAGAACAGGATCCGCTCGCCGCCGCTGCCGAACACCGGGGTGATCACCGTGATGTCCGGCAGGTGGGTGCCGCCGTGGTACGGGTCGTTGACGGCGTAGGCGTCCCCCGGCCGCATCCGCCCGGCCCGGCGGCGGACCACCTCCTTGACCGAGGTGCCCATCGACCCCAGGTGCACCGGGATGTGCGGGGCGTTGGCGATGAGATTGCCGTCCGGGTCGAACAGCGCGCAGGAGAAGTCCAGCCGTTCCTTGATGTTGACGGACTGCGCGGTGGACTCCAGCCGCGCGCCCATCTGCTCGGCGATCGACATGAAGAGGTTGTTGAAGATCTCCAGCAGCACCGGATCGGCCCGGGTGTCCGCATCCGGGCCGGCGGGGGCCGCCACCCGCTCCAGCAGCAGGTGGCCGGTGGGCCGCAGGGCCGCCCGCCAGCCGTCGTCGACCACGGTGGTGGCGTTGGCCTCGGTGACGATCGCCGGGCCGGTCAGCGTCTGCCCGGGCCGCATCAGCTCCCGTCGGCGCAGCGGGGCGTCGCGCCACGCGCCGCCGCTCCACAGCCGTACGGTGCCGTCCTCCGGCTGATCGGGCTGCTCGCCGTGCGCGGCCGGTGGCCCGGGGTCCGGCTGCCCGCTGGGGCACACCGCCTCCACCGACACCGCCTCCACGATGATCCGGCGGTCCATCAGGAACGAGTAGGCGGCACGGTGCCGCGCCTCGAAGTGCGCCCGCATCGCCTCCGGTCCGGCCAGATCCACGCCGACGGCGGTGTCCGTGCCGTCGTAGCGCAGTTGGGCCCGCCGGGTCACCCGGACACCGGCCGCCGGGACGCCCTCGTCGAGCAGTTCGGCGCGCGCCGCCTCCTCCAGCGCCGCGGCGGTCTCGCGCACCGCGGGCATCGACGCCTCCTCCAGCGGCACCTCCACCGAGCGCTCCCGCATGGCGGTGGTGTCGGCCAGGCCGATGCCCAGCGCCGACAGCACGCCCGCCATGGGCGGGACGAGGACGGTGCGGATGCCCAGCGCGTCGGCGACCGCGCACGCGTGCTGCCCGCCGGCACCGCCGAACGTGGTCAGCACATAGCCCGTGACGTCATGGCCCTTCTGCACCGAGATGCGCTTGACCGCGCCCGCGATGTTCGCCACCGCGATGTCCAGGAAGCCCTCGGCGACCTGCTCGGGGGACCGGGTGTCGCCGGTGGCCGCGCGGATCCGGCCGGCCAGTTCGGTGAACCGGCGCCGCACCAGGGCGTCGTCCAGCGGCTGGTCCCCCTCCGGCCCGAACACCTTCGGGAAGTGGGCGGGCTGGATCCGCCCCAGCATGACGTTGGCGTCGGTGACCGCCAGGGGGCCGCCGGCCCGGTAGCAGGCCGGTCCCGGGTTCGCGCCCGCCGAGTCGGGCCCGACCCGGTAGCGGCTGCCGTCGAAGTGCAGCACCGAGCCGCCGCCGGCGGCCACCGTGTGGATGTCCAGCATCGGCGCGCGCAGCCGCACCCCGGCCACCTGGGTGGTGAAGACCCGCTCGAAGCCGCCGGCGAAGTGCGAGACGTCGGTGGAGGTGCCGCCCATGTCGAAGCCGATCACCCGGTCGAACCCGGCCAGTTGCGACATCCGCGCCATCCCGACGATGCCGCCGGCCGGGCCGGACAGGATCGCGTCCTTGCCGCGGAAGTGCCCCGCCTCGGCCAGCCCGCCGTTGGACTGCATGAACATCAGCCGCACCCCGCGCAGTTGCCCGGCGACCTGCCGGACGTAGCGGCGCAGCACGGGGGAGAGATAGCCGTCCACCACGGCGGTGTCGCCCCGCGGCACCAGCTTCATCAGCGGGCTCACCTCGCTGGACAGCGACACCTGCGGGAAGCCGACGCGCCGGGCCAGCTCGCCGACGGCATCCTCGTGCGCCGCGTGGCGGTAGCTGTGCAGGCAGACGACGGCGACCGCCCGGATCCCGTCGTCGAACGCCGCCCGCAGCGCCGGCTCCAGGTGGTCCAGGTCCACCGGCCGCAGCACGGTGCCGTCCGCCGCGATCCGCTCGTCGACCTCGATCACCCGCTCGTACAGCAGCTCGGGCAGCACGATCGCGCGGTCGAAGATCCGCGGGCGGTTCTGGTAGCCGATCCGCAGGGCGTCGCCGAAACCCCGGGTGATCACCAGTGCGGTGCGCTCCCCGGTGCGTTCCAGCAGGGCGTTGGTGGCGACCGTGGTGCCCATCCGGACCGCCTCGATCAGGGCCGGGTCGATCGGCTGGTCCTCGCGCAGCCCGAGCAGCGCCCGGATCCCGGCGACCGCCGGATCCCGATAGCGGGCCGGATGCTCCGACAGCAGCTTGTGGGTGACGAGCCGGCCGTCCGGGCGGCGCGCCACGACGTCGGTGAACGTGCCGCCGCGGTCGATCCAGAACTGCCAGCCAGGGCCCGCCATGGGCCCGATGCTTCCGCTCCCGGCCGCCGGTCGCAAACGCGGCGAAAGCCTCGGATGGTGACACCGGGGGCGGCGGTGGGGTGATGCTGGAGATGAGGCGGGCGGCGCGTCGAGGTCGCCTGTTCGAATACATTTTCGATAAGCTGGGCGCCCTAGGAGGTGGGCGAGATGGAGACGGAACACCGTGCGGACGCCGGGGCGTATGTGCTGCATGTGCGGTGCCGGCCCGGCACACCGGAGCCCGCCTTCCGGGCGCTCCTGGACGTACTGCAGGGCGTCACCGCGGTCGTCGAGCCGCTGCCGCCGGCCGCCGCGCTCGCCGACGTGCGCGGCGCGCTCCTCTACCACGGCCGCACCCCCGTCCAGCTCGCCGAGGGGATCCACCGGGCGGCCGCCGAACGCGGCATCGACTGCCGCGTCGGGGTCGCCGCCACCCGCACCCTGGCCGCCACGGCCTCCGGGCTGCCCGGTGACGAGGCGGTCCGGGCGGTGCCGGTCGCGCTGGCCGAGGCCGCCGCGTGGCTCGCCCCGCTGCCCGTCGAGGCCCTCTACGGCGTCGGCCGGGCCCATGCCCGCACCCTCGCCGGCTACGGGGTGCGGACCGTCGGCACCCTGGCGGCCGTACCGCTGTCCACCCTGCAGCGGATCTTCGGCGCCCGCACCGGCCTGCTGCTCCACCAGCGCTCCCGCGGCATCGACGTCCACCGGGTCACGGCCACGGCGCTGCCGGAGACCGCCGCGGCGAGCCGGAGCTTCGACGGCGACACCCTCGATCCGTCCGTGATCCGGGCGGCGATCCTGGCCGCCGTGGTGGAGATCGGCGCCCGGCTGCGCGCCCGCCACCAGGCGACCGGCGCCCTCACCCTGACCGTGCGCTTCGCCGACGGGAGCACCACGGCCCGCACCCGCACCCTGCCCGGCGCCACCCACCACACCGAGGAACTGCGCAACGCCACCTACCGGGCCTTCGACGCCCTCGGGCTGCAACGCGCCCGGGTACGCGGGGTGACGGTGACCGCCGAGCGCCTCGTGGACGCCGAACAGGCCGTCGAACAGCTCACGTTCGACCGTGAGATGGAGAGCTCCCGGCGCCTCGAACCGGTCATCGACGAGGCCAACGCGCGCTTCGGCGCCGACACCGTGCGGCCCGCGACGCTGGCGCACCGCCCGCACAGCGCCTGACCGCGCGGCGCGGCGGGTACGTCATCCGCGGCCGCCGGTCCTCTCCGGCGGCCGGTTCCGACCTTCAGGAGGCACGGTGACCCCGACCCCGCGCATGACGCTGTCCGGTGTCGTCCTCGGCTCCCCGGACGCGCGCCGGCTGGCGGACTTCTACCACCGGCTGCTCGGCTGGCCGGTGGAGCAGGACGAACCCGGCTGGGTGAAGATCGTCCCGTCCGGCGGCGGGACGGGCCTGTCGTTCCAGACCGAGGAGCACTACACCAGGCCCGTCTGGCCCGCCGGGCCGGACGACCCGCAGATGATGATCCACCTCGACTTCCAGGTGGACGACCTGGAGAGCGCCTCCGCCCACGCCCTGGCCGTGGGCGCGACCCTCGCCGAGTACCAGCCCGAGGACGACGTGCTGGTCCACCTCGATCCGGCGGGGCATCCGTTCTGCCTGTTCCTGCCCGGAGCCTGAGGCAGACGGACGGCGCGGCGCCCCGGCCACGGTGGGCCGGGGCGCCGCGCCGTCCGGTGGGTGCCGCCTAGAACGGGTAGTGGGCGTGGTCGGTGCTGAGGGTGACCCAGCGGGTGGTGGAGAACGCCTCGATGCCCCAGCGTCCGCCGAAGCGGCCGTAGCCGGAGGCCTTGACGCCGCCGAACGGGGCCTGGGGCTCGTCGGCGACGGACTGGTCGTTGACGTGGACGATGCCGGTGTGGATGCGGCGCGCGAGCGCCAGTCCGCGGTTCGCGTTCTCGGTGATGATGCCGCAGGTCAGGCCGTGCTCGGTGTCGTTGGCGAGGGCGGCGGCCTCCTCGTCGGTGGTGAAGGTGGCGATGGCGCAGACCGGGCCGAACGCCTCGCCGTGGTACAGGTCCATGTCCGTGGTGAGGCCCGTCAGGACGGTGGCGGGGTGGACGGCGCCGTCGGGGGCTCCCGCGCCGGTCAGGACGGTGGCGCCCTTGCCGGTGGCGTCGGCGACGAGGGCGGCGACGCGCTGGGCGGCCCGGGCGTTGACCAGCGGGCCGATCACGGTGGTGGGGTCGGAGGGGTCACCGGTGGGCAGGGCGGCGACCTTGGCGGTGAAGCGGGCGGTGAACTCCTCGGCGATGTCGGCGTGGACCAGCACGCGATCGCCCGACATGCAGATCTGCCCGGCGTTCATGAACACGCCGAAGGTGGCGGCGTCCACCGCGTAGTCGAGGTCGGCGTCGTCGAGGACGATGATGGCGTTCTTGCCGCCGAGTTCGAGGACGGCGGGCTTGAGGTGGGTGGCGGCCAGGGTGCCGATGATGCGGCCGACGCCGGTGGAGCCGGTGAAGTTGACGCCGCGGACGCGGGGGTCGGCGATGAGGGCCTCGGCGATGGTGGCGGCGTCGGCCGGGTCGTTGGTGATGACGTTGAGGGCGCCGTCGGGCAGCCCGGCCTCGCGCAGCACGTCGGCGACGAGCAGGCCGCAGGCCAGCGGGGCGTCCTCGCTGGGCTTCATCACCACGGTGTTGCCCGCGGCGAGCGGGGCGGCCACCGCGCGGACGCCGAGGATGATGGGGGCGTTCCAGGGCGAGAAGGCGGCGACGACGCCGAGGGGCTCGCGCAGGGCCAGGCCGAGCGTGCCCGGCTGCTGGGTGGCGAGGACCTCGCCGCGGGGGGCGGTGATGGCGGCGGCGGCCTCCCGCAGGATGTTGGCGGCCAGACCGACGTTGAACAGGGCCCAGGGACGGGTGCCGCCGGCCTCGCCGGCCATGGTGGCCACGGCGGTGTCGCCGCGCGCCTCAAGGAGGTCGGCGGCCTTCAGGAAGATCGCGCGGCGCTCGAAGGGGGTGACCGCGGCCCAGGCGGGGAACGCGGCGTCGGCGGCGTCCACGGCACGGGTGACGTCCTCGGGGCCGGCGGCGGCGAGGGTGGCGTAGACCTCGCCGGTGTAGGGGTTGAGGTCGTCGGTGGTGCGGCCCGAGGCGGCGGGGACGTCCTTCCCGCCGATCAGCAGTTCGCGGTGGATGGTCATGGGCGGATCCTTCACGGGCCGGGGGTGGGCGAGCGTTCACCGCTGCCGGGTGTTCGCATGGTGAACTTTTCTTCAGAGTCCTGGCGGCTCGAAGTTTCACCACGTGATTGCGGAGTGTCAAGGCTTGCGGAGCGCCCGGGCCGGACAGCGAGCGCGCGCTCCCGCCGCGGGCGCCTCGCGCCGCCCCGGCGCACCAGGCCCGCACATGCCGAGGGCGCCCCGCGGCGGGGGCGCCCTGGGTGTGCTCGCGGGGGCGTTCAGCCCCGCTGGCCCGTACCCCGCTGCTTGGGCACGGCCGCGTGCCGGGGCGGGTTGGTCAGGGTGATCTGCCGGACGAGCTGGTGGAAGGAGACCAGAGCGGTGATCGGCGGCAGGCAGGCCACCGCCATGCTGGTCATCGACTGCGTGGCATGGGCGACGCACAGATAGACGGCGATGAAGGAGAAGAGCACGACCACCGCCCAGGAGTGCGCGGCCCGCCGCTGGTGCAGTGCCGCCCGCAGGATCGACAGGGAGGCGACCAGCCAGGGGCCGTAGACCAGCAGCGGCCACCAGGGCGCCAGATCGTGCGGCACGGCACGTTCCGCCAGGTGCTGCAGCGGCGCGTAGGAGATCATCCCGCCGAGCACACTGAGCATGGCCACGATGACCGCGGTCGTCGCCGCGAAGAGCAGGCTGACCCAGCGCAGCCACACCACCGGCGTCGGCCGGCGCACCCAGGCCAGCCACCGGCGCCGCCGGCGGTGGCGCCGGGAGACCGTCGCCATGGCCACCGGCGGAACCGGCGGCTCGTGCGGCACCGCCGACCAGCCGTTCTCCTCGGGCTCGGCCGAGGTGCGGAGCAAATCCGCCAGGCCCGCCTCGAATTCCCAGCTGTTCTCGAACGGCCCAAGATCCGTCGCGGCGAACATATCCGGATGCGGTGACATATCCGGGTGGTGCGCGGCCGGAGAGAAGTACTGATCTTCCATCATGACTGGAGGGCCCGCACCGCGACGTGCCACTGCCGGGCGAAGTCGTCCTCGATCCGGTCCAGAGTCTTGATGAACGCGTCGAGCAGGTCGCCGCAGTACTCCGGATGCCGTCGTTCACCGCTGCTGTTCATGAAGTGATCCTGGTACAGGCTCTCAGTGGTCATGCCGCTCCAACGACCGCCGACTACGCCAGATGCGGGTTACGTAGGCCATTGGGGTTAACCGTGCCGCTGGACTGCCTTTTCTCAATACTGCATGTCACACAATGATTCGGTGGTTTATCTGAGGAAAAGCCCGCGGGGCGGCGCACCCGGCCGGGCCAGGCGCCGGACGGGTGCGCTCACGCCCCCACTCCGGACCGCAACCGCGCCAGCAGCGCCATGCCGTCCGGGACGCCCAGGCCGGTGCACGGATCCCAGCCCGGCCCGGCGCGGAAGTCGCCGTTGTCGCCGTCGGTGATGTCCCGCAGCCCGGCGACGGCACGGCCGGGCGCCGCGTCCGCGTACAGCAGCGGCTGGAGCATCCCCAGCCTGCGGTCCAGGGCCTCGGACAGCCGGCAGGCCAGCGCGGCCCACAGCGGCGCGACGGCGGCGGTGCCGCCGACGGTCTGCCGCCGGCCGTCGATGAGCACGTCGTACCCGGTGGCCGGGTCGGCGTCGCCGGCCACGTCCGGCACCCCGCGTCCGGAGCGCCCGCCCCTGCGGCCCGGCACACCGGCGTTGACCTGCCAGGACGGCTGGTGGAACACCGCGCTGACCCCGCCGCCGGTGGCCGAGCCGCTCCGGTCGTTCCACACCGTCTCCGAGCGGACGTCCGCGGTGACCGGATCGGCGTCCAGGCGGGTGCCGCCACACGCCAGCGCCCGGGGGCTGGAGGCCGGGAAGTCGGTGTGCGGCCCGCCGTCCCCCTCGTCGCCCCGGCTGCCGCTCACCCCCGAGGCCGCGCACACGGTCACCCCGAGGGCCGCCGCGTCCGCCAGCACGGCGTTGACCGCGTCGCGCGCCTGCGCGGTCCACCGGTTCTCGGCCATGCCCCAGCCGATGCTGAGCGCCACGGGAACCGGGTCGGCGTGCACCGCCGCGCTCAGCGCGTCCACGAACCCCTGCGCGGTGTTGGGGGCGAAGTGCACCAGCTGCCGGGCGCCCGGGGCCAGCGCGCCGAGCACCTCGACGTCCAGCAGCACCTGACCGTCCGCGCCGTCCGGGCTGCCCTCCGGCGCGTTGGTGCCGCCGTCCACGCCGCGGCCGGCCACCCTCGGCGCGGGGGAGACACCCAGCCCCGAGAAGTACGCGTCCAGCTCGCGCGGGGTGAAGCCACCGCCCAGCTCGATCAGGGCGACGGTGCGGCCGCTGCCGTCCACGCCCTGCGGGAAGCGGTAGACGGAGCCCAGGTCCAGCGGGGAGTACGCGGCGCTGGCCCGGGTGCGCAGATGCCGCAGATACGGTCGCGCCTGGGGGCGGTCGTCGAGGCCGAGGACCGCGGTCACCCTCCCGGCCCAGCCCGGCGTGACCAGCAGCGCGCCCTCCCTGACCCGGTGCTCCAGATAGCGGCCGGAGGCCGGGTCCCGGCTCCTGGCCCGGCTCAGCGGCCCGGGATCGACCACACCGCGCAGCGCGCCCAGCCGGCCCGCGAGCCGCACCCGCCGCGTCCCCGCGTCCGCCTCCAGCACCTCGAGTCCGTGCTCCCGTGCCGCGCGGCAGACCAGGTCGACGCAGGCCGGATCGGCACCGTAGCGGTCGGCGAACTCCCGGCGGGCCAGGACGTCCGGCCCCTCGACCAGCGCCGTGGGGAGCTCGGCCCGGCGCCGCAGGATCACGGTCACGTCGACGGGTTCGGTGTCGTCCACCATCCCGGTGTAGTGCGCACCGGGCAGCGCCGCGCGCTCGCTGCCGGGGAGGGGGACGAACCTGGGATGTGCCATGGTTTCACCACCTGAAGAGGCGCCCGGCCGTCATGGGGACGCTCTTGTCTCCACGCCAGCACACCGGTCACGGCGCGGCAACTCGGGGACCGGGGCCGTCCCTACGGGGTGGACGCCCGGAAACCGGGACCCGAAGGAGAGCCGTTGCCCATCGACGCCCGCACGCTCGGCGACTGCTGCCGGGCGCTCGCCGCCACCCCGCTGCGCCTGGCCCGCCCGCGCCCCGCGGACCGCCGGTTCCTGGCCGCCCTGGCCGGGGCCGCCGCCCGCGCGCCGCTGCCGCCGGCCCGCCGGCACACCGCCCTCACCGCGCTGTTCCAGGCCCGGCAGACCGCGCCGACCGCCTTCGTCGCCGAGGGCGTCGTCCGGCCGCCACGCGTCACGCTGGGCATGACGGCGTTCCTGGTCGAGCACCCGGCGGCGCGGTTCCTGGTGGATCCGGCGCTGTGCGCGGACGTCCACCGCCGGGTGCTGCCCGAACTGCCCACGCTGCTGCGCTCCGTGGTCGCCCCGGACCGGTCCGTCACCGGGCTGCCCGAGGCCCTCGCCGCCGCCGGCGTGGCTCCCGGCGGCATCGACTTCGCGCTCCCGACCCATCTGCACTGGGATCACGTCTCGGGTCTGCACGAGCTGCCGGACGGCCTGCCGGTGCGCGTCCAGGACGTCGAGCGCTCCTTCGCCCTGGCCGCCGACGGCCCCCGGCGCGCCCCGCTGGGTGTCGCGCGCGGACCGCTGCTCGGCCGTCACTACCAGACCTACGAACTCGACGGCCCGCCGGTGCTCACCTTCGCCCGCAGCCATGACGTGTTCGCCGACGGCTCGGTGCTGGTGGTGGACCTGCCCGGGCACACCCCGGGCAGCGTGGGCGTACTGCTGCGGCTCGCCGGGGACCGCCGCGTCCTGCTGGCCGGCGACGCCGCCTGGCACGGCCTGCAGATCACCCGGCTGCGGGAGAAGGCCCCCTTCCCCGGCGACCTGGTCGACGCCGACCGCGATCAGGCCTTCGCGAGCCTGCACCGGCTGCACGCGCTGCCGCCGGGCATCGAGGTGGTCGCCGCGCACGACCGGGCGGCCGCGGCCGCCTTCGCCGCACCCCGCTGAACCCCGTACGCGCCTCCCCCCCCCGGCCGGCGGCCGCCTTGACAGCGGTCGGTACGCGACCTATCCAGGTGATAAGAGCTCTACACGGGGATTTGCCCCCGTGTGCCCGCCGTGCCCGCCCGCCGCCCCCGCGGCGGTCCGCGGAGCGACGGAGCAGGAGGTGGATGGCCATGGCAAGCGATCCCTACGCGGTCCTCGGCGTGGACCGCTCCGCCTCGGCCGCCCGGATCACGGCCGCCTACCGCCGGCTGGTACGCGCCCTGCACCCCGACACCCG